>DJDD01000050.1 GCA_002430925.1 Flavobacteriales bacterium UBA5933 | reverse complement strand
AACATAAACTTATATATTTCTATTGTAATTTTATTTACCATCTTAAATATTTTCATATTCCTTCCTGTAAATAAAATTTTAATGAATTTAAGTGTCGGGTTAAGTTTTTCATATTTAATTTACAGTTTAATTACATATAAAAGATTTAAAAACAATAAGATATTTTTGTTTGAAAGTAAACCAGCAGAATTTCTTGGAAAAATATCTTATAGCATGTATTTAATTCATGGCCCTTTTTTAGCTTTATTTAATTTACTGATTTTAAAAAACTTTAATTTATCAAATGATTATAGGCAATTATTAATTTTTGGATTTTGTTTTATATTCGTAATTCCAATTTCTACATTATTCTATAACTTAATTGAAAAAAGGTTTTTAAACACTTAAATCTTTTAATAAAAGGTTTAAGTGTTTTTATTCTATAAATTAAAATATCTAACGTACTCAACTTCTGTGAAATCTTCTGTTTTATCTCCTAAATCTACATTTGTATAAGGTAATGATGATAATATAATATCCGTAGGATTTATTGAATATCCAATATTAGCACTTTTATAAAAGTATCTTGAAACTAAAACTCTATTAACATAGAAAGCAATAAAATTTTCAGTAACATAACAACCAAATTTATTAAAATTATCACTAAAATCAGTTAACGTATTACCAAGAACATCTTTTGACACTTTTTTTGAACCTGGGCTTGTGTGAGTTGGATACCATTTATGAATATTAGAATGAATTTCATTATTTCCTGTATCTGTACCGTTATTATCAAATTCAATAATATCTATTTCATTACGAGTTAAAGCACTTTCTGTAGAGTTTATAAAACCTTGTGTTGTCCAAAAAGAACTGTGTAAATCTTTTGATTTAGGCATTTTCATTGACGCTTCAAAATACCCATATTTTATGTTATCGAATTTAGATATTATCCCACCACCATTGTAAGGCTTAGTAGTAACTTTTGGAGTATTATTACCGTCAGCGTCTTGAACAAATGTTTTAGAATCTTCTGTATTTGCCCACACTCTAATTTTCATTATTCCATCTGCTACAGTTACGGCTTCTTTTACATTATTCCCGTTTGATTTTTCGCCTACTCTGAACCTCCAAATATCAGTATTTATACTATCACCTGTGAATTCATCTCCGAATTGAATAAATAACAATTCATCATTAATATACATTTGATATCCCGAGCTATTTGAACTTAATTTAATAGGAATGTTTGATTTATTAAATTTAAAAGATTCATAATTATTTGTACTGATATAAACTTTAGCATTATAAGAATAACTTAATGTTGTAGCTAATTCTGTTGCAGTATATAAAGTATTTGAATATGTATTTGTATCTTTATTTAAAACAACAATAGCTATGTCGTTAACTGTTCCTTTAGAAAAAATATTAGCATAATCTATACCATTTAATAAATCAAAACTTATTAAATAATTTCCTGTTAAATCGCTTACTACTCCTGTAGCAGAAATAGTTTTATTTTCTTGTAGTTTGTATTTTTGTACTCTTAAATAATAATCATTTATTTTGCCTTTTAAATTTGCAGTATAAAAAACACCTCCCTCTGTAGGAGTATAATTCCCTATTAAGTCACTCATATTAGTAATTACAGAAGAATCTGAAATAAACATAGCTGAATTTTGAGCGTTATATAATACTGTTTCTCCTAATTCTATTCTAGCCATTTGAGAAAATCCATTTTCATAATTTTGAAAATTCAAACCGTCTGTCGACATTTTTAAACCATCTATTATTGAAGCTTCGAAATATTTTTTTTCTTCACTATTAGGTAATACAGATTTTACGTAATCTTCTACTGAAATGTATTCAGTTGAAAAATCAGAAGTAATGGTAACTACTTTTGTCGTGCCAGTAGGAGTGTAATTACACATTCTCACATAACCATCGTCTGGACAAGTGAAAACTCTATCGATGTATTTACCGCTGCCATCTCCATTTATTGATGAAACTCTAGTTTTAGAAGTATTATAGAATGTAATTGACGCATTACTTCCTGCACCTCTAAATTGACCAGATACTACATCTCCTTTTTTAACAGAGATAAAATCTGTTGCAGTAGAAGCAGCGTCTGAATTAGTAGATAATGTACCTTTGTCTGATGTGATAAACCCTTGTTTATCTGTAGGAAAAGAAACATTTTTAATATTCGACACTTCCTTTGTAGGCATTAAATTTAAAGGTGTATTCAAAGCTTTTGCTACCCCTTGCCCACTAATAGCATCTGTACTAGTAGCGTCATAAGTTTGTTTAACATCAATTTTATTACTTGGAAATTCAACTTTACTTAAAACAGTCCAAACACTTCCATTTTTATTGAAAATAATCATTTGATTATCTTCAACGGTTACACCAAAAGCATAAGAGCCAGCTTCTTTAGCATAATAGCTACCATTAGGTAATTTATTTAACTCATCAAGTGTTTGTGTTGGAGAAATACTATTTTTTATCGATTCATCGATTTGAATCGTTATTTTTCTATCGTCTGCCATTGTACAATGTGTTATATTAATTAATGAAGTAAAATTATAGTTCAACTATAATAGTAACGTATAGAAATAAAGTAAGTTAGTCGGAAGTTATTAGCACAAAAAAAGACTTACTTTAATAAAAATAAGTCTTTTTGTATATTATTATTTTGCTGAAAAATTCATTTCATTTACATCAAATGAATCTATCCTTAAATCTGTTAATTCGTCATAAACAACACAATAAACATCTTTATAGTCTGAAAGATTAATATTGAAATCTATTTTACCTGTTAATGATTTTTGACTGACATCAAATACTTTATAATTGATTAAAACACCTTCGTCACTTTGATTCTTACCTAGTACATAAACACATACTTTACTGTAATCTTCTTGAAATTTAAGGTTAAAATTAATCTCAAAATCTTTGTTTGAACCTCCTAATTCTTCTTTATCTTTTTCAGAAACTTGATAAATTAAATCTTTAGCAGATACAGATTTAAGGTTTATTTCTCTTCAGCCTTCTGGTGGTAAATCAGCAACTAAACCAGCAAGAATAGATTTTAATCCATCACCTGGTGATAAAGGCGTAACAGTGAAGTTAAGAGTTAATAATCCACTTTGATTTAAATCTCCTGCAATAACTGCCGACATAGAAGCTTTAGGTAGCTTAAAGTAAATCCCTTGTTCTGGTTTAATAAACAAAGCTTTGTTTACTGACTTCTTTTTACCGTCAAACTCCCATTCTTTAGAAGTTGCATTAACAGCTCCACCAATATATTCGCCCAACATTGCAGGATCTACATTCATAAGGTTAAATGCAATTGTTGTTGTTCCAGCTTGTTCAATAACAACTTTAGGAATTGGATTTGATTGTTCAAAAATTTCTGTTTTATCTCCTTCCTCCTGCGTTAAACTTGCAGAATCTTGTAAAACTTCTCCAATTTTTACCATATCCGCTGTAGCAGGCATTAAACCTGTTTCCAACACGTCAGCTACTAAAATTTCGGCTAATCCGAATGTGTATACTGCTGCCATAATTTTAAATTTTTATAATTGATTAATTAATTTTGTTTTGTGTCGTAAATCCTCCATTGAATACGAAGATTTACGTAATGTTCTTTTCGTTCTGATTCTTGTAACATTCCTAAGTCTGATATGTAAACAGATTTACCAATAAATTGATTAGATTCGAATGCTTTTCTTACTATTCTTGATATATCCTTAAGACGCTTAATGTTTGGTTTGCCAACTTCAATATCTTTTACATGAATATTAATGTTAGATGTCGCTAGTTGTGGCTTATAAATAGTTGTTATAGTGATGGTATTCACAACAATGTCTTCTTTCTGTGAATTTAAAGGACGACCACCATTACACAACTCGCCACTTATAGCATTTGTAACCTCTGGAACATTTAAAGCTTTAAAAAGCATTTCGGTTGCGTCAAAAATATCGTACATGGATTAAGAGTTTAAAAGTTGTCTTATGATTGTTTCAGCAGTTTGTTTGGCGTAATTTTCAGAACCCGTAATAACGTTATAACCTTTTGTTTCTACTTGATAAGCGTAATTCATTCCTGCAGTAATAACTAATACAATTGGCATTCTTCTTAATGATAAAACTAATTCTCTAGCTATATCTTTACCTGCTTTCATTCCCTCTTGCTTACCTTCGTATGATTCTTTATAAACTTGCTCATTTACAAAGAGAACATAACCAATCGATGACCTTAAATTTCCTGTTTGGTCCGTAAAACCAACATTATTTTTAGCATGAGAAACAATTAATTCTCCAAGATATTTATAAGCTTCAATAGATTTATTTAAAACATCTCGCTCAATCTTCTTGTGAAAATTCTTTAAATCGCTATTACTGAAATTCGCTTTTAAACCCATAATCTATTGTGTAATAATCCTTGTGTAAATCTTAAAACAATACCTTTAATTCTTATATACTTTCCTTCTGAATCATTAGAGATAATAACCTCTTTTCCTGCTTCAATAGAACTTACATTTTTATCTAAATGAACAACTGAATTAAATGTTATCATACTTCCATCAACTCCAGCTATTAAGCGACCGCTACCATTTACTTGCTCTCTACATTTTCCAATGAATTTTAAACCGTTATCAACCTCAACAGTTTCTCCTGTTTCTTCATCTTTGGAAATAGAAATATCACGAACAAATAAATAATGAATATGACCTAATACCTCCATGGTCTAAATGCTTTCGCTTTTGGCTTGTTATCTATCTCGTCAAAAGGATTATCCTTGTTTAATTTCTTAGAAATTTGGCTCATTATTGCTTTAACTGAGTTCCAATTCCATGAAATAGACATGTCGCCTTCAGATAAACTTGAATACATCGGAATCCATGAACTAAAAGAATCGTACAAAGCATTTTGGCAATCTGTAAGGTTTAGTTTTGTATCTGGAACTAAACTTGGATTTTCTGCAAATAGAATTTCTGTGTCAGTTTCATTTGCTCCAACCCTTGACAAAATACTTTGTATATATTCTTTATTTGTCATTATACTAATTCAATTAATTTACGCTCTAACAAATCTGCAATACGATCTTCATCGAAATCAACAGGAACAACTTCTCTAGCTTCAAAAACCTTAGACTTATTGTGTTTGTCTATGAAACGAGAAATAACAACATAAGAAGGTTTTGACAGAGGGACATCAATGTCCTTCTGTGGATTTTCGTCTACTTTAGACGTGTTATCGACCTTTTTGTTGAGTCTAACAAAATGGCCTACTTCAAAACCTTTTTCCGTAAGTCCTGGTTCTTTGTCAAAATCTTCTTGAGTTAATTCGTACAATTCAGTTGTTTCTAAAATTTTATACAATTCGTCCAATTCCGATTGCTCAATTTTAGATCCGACTTCGATATTTTTCTCAGCTAGCAATTGCGCTAACTGAGAATTTTCTTCTACTAATTTTTTAGTGATTGTTACTTTTGCCATGATAATTTATTTTAACCTTCTGGAAGTTCTGTAGAATCAACAGTTTCTAATCTGTAAATACCTTCAACTGCACCAATTACAGGTAAAGCTCTAGCTTCTGCTTTTGTACCTTCTGACTTAGGATCAGTAGTTCCGAATTTACTCATTAATACATGACCTACTAATTGGTATTTAACTGCTTCTGTAGGTGTGAAGTATTCCTCAGTGTGAGTCCAAATTAAAGAACCTACTTTAACAGAAGATGTAAAAATTATTACTCCTTCTGCCCATGGCTTAACAGTCGTATCTGTACCATCTTTTTGAGCAATAAAAGTTCTATCTACTCCATCTGTTACGACAGTTAACCCCCATTCATCTTTAAAGAATTCTTTTACTTTAGAAGACGTTAAGTTTGGCAATTTACTTGCGTCCGCAACAATGTCTTTACTGAAAGCGAATTGCTCTTTAAATGATGGATCTTTCTTGATTTTAGCCATTGCAGAAGCGTCAATATAAACCTCTACTAATGTATTCCCGTCAGTTTTCGATCTCTCATAAATCTTATTAATATCATCAACAGTAATGGTTGTGAAATTATCAGATTTAAACTCATGTTCTGCTAAATATCTAAAATTTGCTCTTAGAGTAACTCCATTCGAAACATCTTGATCAACCTCAAATACTCCATTCGAAAACCCTTTTAAGAACGAATATTCATGCAATTCATAGATATTCTGCAATGAATTAGCGTCATCACGGAATAACTCCTGAATGATTTGCTTTTCATAATCTGCTCCTAAATCGGGATTAGTTGCGTATGTTGCAATCATTGTTCTGATTTGACGTAATTGCTTAGCAGATTTGACATATTTGTTAGAAATGTCTGGAATTTCACCTTCTGCAATCCCGCGAGAGCCTCGCGATTTTAATGACGCTGGAGAATCAATATCTACATAATCTGCTAAAACGTTTTTGAATAAACCTGTAACAGTTTTCCAATTTCCGTCTACAGAATATGTTTGATCTAATTTCTGCTGGAATAGATAAGGCTTAATGGCTCCTTCTGAAAGTCCATTAATTTTTTTATACTTAGCTAAAATATAGCTAGTGTAATGAGCTTCTGTATAATCTAAAAATAATGATTGTGTTTGTGTCATTATAATATTTTTAATTGTTATTTATGAAATTGTAAACCTGGCAGTGCTTTTTGAACTTTTTCTTTAAGTTCAGCAGTCATTTTAAATGGAAGTGCGTTTTCAGCTGCGATTCCAATTGTAACCATACTTACAAATGCTTTTTCTTTAGGTACAGATGAAACTGTTAATCCTAAGATTTCATCATTTTCTTTAATATCGCTAAATGTATCATCAGCAACCTCTAAAGCTCTGCATACTTCTGTTGTTTTATCTCTAACAACAATATGTCCTGCGTATATTGCAGTATCTGTAAGATTAGTTACATCTAATGTTCTTCCTCCATTATAATAACCAAGCTTATTTCTCCAAACAACTTGATCTTTTCCATTTGTTGGATATTCTTTTGAACTCGTTAATTCAACGTATAGTCCTTTTGCCATTTTAAATTGATTTTAAAGATTATTGAACCATCGCATCATAATCAGATTCAGAAAGCTTTCCGCCGTTTCCAGCTCCTCCTGTACCTGGTCGATGATTAGTTAAACCTTGATTAGTAATTGTTTGATTTGATGTAGTAACATCTGTTTGAATTTCTGTCAAGTATTCCGCAAAAGATTCGTCATTTTCAAAAGACATACGGGCAAAGTTCTTTGAAATAGTATTCTTCAAAGTTTCATCTTTAGCGTCTTTTAAAATGTCGTTAATCTGTGAAAGCCTTGTTTCGGTTGTTTTACCAGATTCAATAGCATTAATTTTCTCCACCAATGGAGTAGTTGCTTTTGCTACTGCATTAGCAATAATTGTCTCTATATCTGTTGGATCAGTTTTACCCTCTCCTTCTTCTGGTTTTGGTTCTGGATCTCCTCCACTTCCTTTCCCAGCTTTTTCAAGAGCTGTTTTAGTAGCTTTGGAAATTTCCGAATCAACTTCCGAACGATATTCTTTTTGAAAATCAGTTACTTGTTCATCTGTTAACTTGTCGACAAGTGCCTGAGCTTCTTCTTCTGTTGTTGCTTGTAACGAAAAAGCAGTTGCTAATTGTGCCAAAACATCTTTTCGAACGCCTTTAGCTAAGAATTTAGCATTAAGTAATTCAATAATTTTTTGTTTCATTATAATGAGATTTAAATTTCATTTTGATTAAAACAAAAATAACCTGCGATTTTAGGTTGATTATTATAAAAACGAGCGAGTTAGTCGGAAGTTGTTCGTGGAAAAAATTTTAAATTTATTTTTTTTAAATGTAAATATATGCTTACATTTGTAACATGAATTTTAAAGAAATTAAAAAACTTTACAATTTAACTAATAAAAAAATGTCTGAAATATTTGGTTTTAAAACCGAAGTAGCTTACCGAAATTCATCTGCTAAAAAGAGATATGAAGATGTGGTAGTTAAATTATTTGAAGAATTTAAAAAAGAGAAAAAATGACAAAAGTTTGGTTTAGATGCGACGGGAAAAACAAAAAAATGTTCTGTCTTAGTTCTGTAAAAGAAATGAGTTATGTTCCTAGTGTTGGAGATTTTATTAAAACAAGTGATGAAGATTTCGATATTGCTTCATTTAGAATAAAGCCTTTAAAAAACAATTCACCGTTTGGTGATTCAACATGTTTAGACTTCAAAGTCGTTAGTAGAACTTATTATTTAACTCTTGCTAAATGGGAGTTGATTTGCGAACCTACACCAGAAAGCTTAGCGTTTCTTTTGCAGAATATTGAAGTTAAATAAGAGTATTTGAATAATGAAAATACAATCTATGAAAAGTGATTTAATAAAGGAAATTTCTAAAATATACAGAATTGAAATCAGTGACATGACTTATTTGTATGAAACTGTTAAGTCGTTAGATATAATAGACACTCATGTTTTTAATCAATTTAGAAATAGAGGTATTCCAGTTGCTGAAAAAATAGCTGACAACATAGGTATTTCTAATGAAGAATTTAGAGAATACTTATCTAACGGAAATGTTGACTTTCAAAAATTGCATCAAGCGTTAGAGGATATAGTAAGCGAAGTTAAATAACTAAACTAAATAAGATATGAAAAAGAATAATTACAGAAACGCTTCTTTAAGAAAGAAAGTGCTTGCTAGAAGATTAAACAAACATCATGAAGCTAATATTCCATTAAATATATTATCTTCAATGAGTTTAAAAGATATAAGAAATGCTTTTAATTCACCTAAAAATAAAATAATTGAAGTACCTAGATTTGTTTCGTGGGACGATATTAATAAACATGAGAAACAAATAGAAGAGCTTTTTAAAATGAATAATAAAATAGTTTAAAACTAAAACAATAAAAAAAGGGCGTCGCGTTTCACGACACCCTTTTTAAATAAAAACAACAAATTAGAAAATTCATTATCTTATTCAACATTAACCCAATAAGGAACAGTTTTATAACCTTTATAAATGCTTGCGTTTTCTTTTAAATGATTAACAAAATTAGCAGGCATTTTTGTTATTTCAGTTTTTTGAAAATTACCTAAATGAGAATAATCTTCTTTTACAGCTCCTTTTAGCTCGTCAGTAAACATTTCGATTGGTTTTAGGATTGGAATTTGGTAGCAACGGCACTGTGTATGCCAACCGTTAAATTTAAACGTTTTTGGATATTTACCTTTTAAAGACTCACAAATCTTACAATCAAAGAAATTATTAGAGCGTTTGATTTCAATTCCAACAACAAAATCCATGCTAGCCCATCTTGTGTTTTCGGCTTCTTTGTAAAAGGCATTAATTTCTGAACTTGCTAATCTTAAAGCATTTTTATGTGCTGAACGATAAACTCCTTGACCTGGATTATATGCGGCAGCGTTTTTAGAAAGATGCAATTGTCCTTTCTCATCACGTACACGACGGAATAAAGCATCTGGATTTTTGAGATACTGTTTTAAATCTCGACTTAATTTTTGAGCAGAATCACCATTTTTAAGAGCAATAGAAAAAGCATCAATAACATTTGTTTCAAACTGCTTTGAATACTTCCAAACTCTATCTGATAGCTTAAATTTAGTTAATCTACTCTTTTGTGCTTCAAAATATTGTTCTAAATGAGTATTTCTAAATATTTTCTGAGTAGCTTCTTTAAGATTATCAACCTCAAAAAAAGTATTTACGAATTTGGTTGCAGTTGACTGAGCGAGTAACCATTGTTCTTTGGTTGCAACATTTATTCGTTTCTCTAAGTCAATAGACAGCTTTTTTGTTAGGTTTTCGAACTCTTTTTTTAATTGAGGTGTCAAATCATCAAGATTAGCATTAAATCCGTATAATCGTATTATTTCAGATAAATACTTTTCAAATAATAATTCAATTCGTCTTAATTGCTTTGCTGAGCTTACTCTTGCTTGAAGTTCGTTTTCAATTATAAATTGTTCGATTGTCATTCGTCTAATAAGTTTTGTTTAGCTTCTTTTCTAAATCTTCTATTCATAGTCTTTTTAACGAATTTTCTAATACCTCGAACATTTTTGATATAACAATACATTTTACGCCCTACTTTTGAAGTGCATTCGTGTTCTAATCCATTAATTGGCATTGGTTTTCTCATGTTATATGTGTTTACCGAAATAAAATGATAAAAATAATATTCTTATGTTTAATAAGCTTGTACTCCAATCAATAGATAACGGTAAAGCAATTTCATAAATTGACCAATTTAACTCGAATTTATTAAATCTAATAAAGCCTGATTTCCAGTTTAAATGTTTCTTTTTAATTTTCATATCTAATTATGGCGAATTCGCTGTATTTAAAACCTACCATCGGAAAAACCGATAGCAGGTTGATTGTTATTGTTTAATTTTCAGCCTCTCCCCAAGGTTCTTTTAAATTCCATTTATCTTGTAATTTTGAAGATTTTACCATTAAGAAATTATAAAAATCTGCTCCAAATTCATAATTCATTAATTTAGTTCGACTAACAAAATCACCTAAACGAAATAAAGTCATTACTATAAATTGCTTCATAATATATTTAATTTCTATTCAACTTCCTCAGCAGAAAAGTAACCTACGTTAGCAGATTCTTTTTCTTCTTTTTTAATTTGTTCGTAATCTTCCGTGTCTTGCCCTTGCCAATCTTTAACAGACTTTTCGTGAGATTCTAAAGGTTTATTTCCATTTTTAAGAAGAGCAATCTCAACTTGTTCTTTTTCATTTTCAACCATGAAAGGAACTATCTCTGGTTCGATAATCATGTTATCAATTTCAGTTTTCCAAGCTGGATTTAGAGTTGCCAATATTCTTTTGATAATATTGATTCTACGTTGCAAATACTCATCGTAGATTTCTCTTTTTTCCATAACTTTAAGATGTGCGTCTAGGAACAACATTTTTAAAGCTGTACCAGATAAAGCGCTCATTCTTTTTACTTCATCAAATGAAAAATTTGGTGTTTGAGAAATTAATTGAATATTCTTTACAATATTTTCAATTTCTAGTTTAATAGATTCTGGAGCGTTATCCCATGATAAATACTTAGCATCTGATCCATTTTCTAGTTTTATACCTCCCCCTGGACCTCTTTCTAAAAAATCAACCAATCCTCCTTCGATTAATAATATAGGATAAGCATTTCGGTCGTTCACTTCTCCATGATCTGAAATTAATTGCTCATAACGTTCAATAAGTTTTTGAACATCATACCATGAAGTGTGTTCTTGTTCGGCGAATGCAATAGGTATTTTCTTTAATATTTGGTCTTGTGGGTAATTTTCCAAAAGTGTCCATTCTGAATTATCTTGTTTGAATTTATATGTTTTGTTAGCCGTATAAACTTCAAAATAATTAACTTCTTTCCCGTTCTCCTTTTTTGAATAGTTGCGAGAAAAGGCTTTTAAGTCGTTAAAATCATCAGTGAAAGTGTATAAATTCTCTCCATTTTTTGGAGTTAACTGCATTACTTTTACATCGATATCAGTATCGAACCCGTATGAAGAATGCTTTTCTTCTCTCTTTCTTAAATACCAAATTTCTCCACCTTCCGTATACGAACCTACGCATTCAGCTATTTTTCTATTTAGTGAAGATTCTTTATTGTCATGTAAGATTCTTTCAATAGCCTTTAAAACGTCTTTCGAAATTTTACTATTCTGGTCAATATTAGCTTTAAGTAACGGCGTATTACCGAAAATCATCGCCTTTTCTTTCTTGACAATCCATTTTTGAAGAGCAAGAGCAATTGAAACAAGTTCTTTGTCTTTTGCTTTTTCTCCTCTTTTCTTATTGCGTTTATCTCTTAAATGAGGAATCATGATATCATGCATATTCGGATCAAGTTGTTTTTTTGCTTCTGCAATAATTTTTGTCTTGTCCTTCCCTTGTTTAAGAGCGTTAATAAGTTCATTTAATCCATCAGCTTCGGGTATTCCAATTAATTCATATAATTCTTTCAATTGTTTGTTAAAAATTTAATCTTGATAATATGTCGTCGGTGGTTTTTGAATTTCTACTTACCACTTTATGAGGTAAAACTTCAATTCCTATATATCTTAAAGCGTCCATTGCGTGATTATAATCGTCAATAGGCTTGTTTAATTTCTTTCCATTTTTATCAACGTCCCAACAATACTTTCTTAATTCTTCTATTATATTAGTTGAGCGTTCAGTTACATTGAAATGGTGTTGTTGCAAAACCTCTATTCCAAACATAATAGAGTCTTTCCCTTTCTTTGATGGTTTAATATAAAAGCCGAATGAATTGATTTCGTCTATTGATTTAGGTTCTGCACAGTCTGCGACCATTTTATCACTACGAACAAAACCGTCTTTAGTTAATTTTTTCGCTATTTGATTATTATTCATTCCTACTTTATATTCGACTTCATCAATGTAGTATTCATTGTTAAATTGATAAATAGCAGGAATTGCAGTTGGATCATTCGTATAACCAAAATCAATTCCTAAACCTAATAGTTTAGCGCCGTTTGGAATGTTTTTAACTTTAGACCAGTTGCTGAAAATTACACCTTCTAAAGCTCCTAATAAACCAAGCCCATAAACCTTCCACCAATTCGACCAATAAGCACTTTTAATATTATCTTCTTGGAATAATTCATTAATTGGTAATAACGGACTGTAAAATGCTTTTGTTCTCGCTTTTTCTAATTCATTGACAATTGATTCTGGCAAAGCCTCATTATCCTTGTAAGTAAGCGTCAACCATTCAACATCATCGTTATCTTTTTCGCTTAATTCTTCATGTGCCCAAAATTCATTTGATGGGTTAAAATCTATCCAAATTTCATGTGATGTACGAATAGCTAATTGATGATAAGTATCAAAACGAATGTTATTCGCTTCATTCATGTAAAGAATGTTACGACGTGGACCTCTTACTCTTTCTTCGTTATCTACAGAAAAGAACTCAATGTAACTCCCATTTGCAAAAGTGTAAGTTAATAACGTTCTATTATAATTCTTGTCAATGTAACGACCTGTTGCTTTCATTATCTTAAGAAAGTCTTTCAAAGCTCCTTTTCTTAAATGTGGAACAGATTCAGAAACTACAGAAATCTCTAACATTGGAGTTTTTATCGCTGTGTCAATTAAAATCGGTAGAATACCAAAAGTCTTACCTGCGGAACTTCCTCCAGGAATAACACGAATACGCTTTTTAAGTTTTCTTAATTTCTTAATTGATGTCGTGTATCTAAAACCATTGAATTCTACTACAGGTTTAATCATCACCAAATAAAGGTTGTTCTACTTTTATTGTTGTTTCTACTTCTTGCTTTTCTCTCCACTTTGCAGGCTGTCTATTCTTTAGCCAAAAAATTGCTGCGGTTGTATCTGGTGGATAATGTTTAACTGTCGGAACAATCATAGGAACTCCTTGATCGTTGAATATTTTATCTTCCTTATGTTCGTAACCTAAAGCACGGTTGTAAAGCTTATTTGCAACATTAGCGTCAGCATATTCTTTACCCTTTTTTATGGACTCAAAAAACTCTGGAAATTCAATCTTCCAATTATTAATAGTTGTTTCTGTAACATTAAAGAAATTACCTAGTTCAGCATCAGTTGCACCAAGAAGACATAGCTTATAAACCTGTTCGTTATATTCCGTTTTATATAACAACGGGGCGCCTACGGGATTAGGTTCTTTTAATTCTTTTCCATTTAATACATCTTTAGCAATTTGTACAGATATATTTTTGACAGTTATTCCTTTAGGAAGTTTAACCTTTTCTTTCCCAAGAACAACCCAAAGCAAACCCTTAGAATCCTTCTTGATTTTTATATCAGATGACTTCCACTCTTTTACGATATTTGATTTGCTTTGTTTCATTGGTTATTTATTGTAATTACTGTTTTTAATTAAATCGAAATTTCTTCTTAAAGCAGAATACATAATATTAGTTTCTGCTTCTCTGTTTTTAGGTACTTTAAACCAAGAGCCGTACATATTTCCTCCTCCAAAAGGATTATATTCTTTAACTACTTTTCCTTTTTCATTTACTTCTATTAATCCCCAATCTTTAGGTAAGTCTTCAATTTTTAATAAACCTTCTACAGCAATAAAAAATCGAAAATCTCCAACTCCTTCTGATGGATTAATTCTAAAAGATTTCTTTTTATCTACTAAGAAATCCGATTTGCTTGTTTTGGCTTCGATTAAAAAAGAATAATCTGATCGAAATCCAATCACATCAGGAATTTCTTTATTTTGGCATGTAATTTCTTTAAAAGCAACTCCACATCTCTTTAAAACCCATTTATAAGCTATTTCAACTAATTCTGAATGTTTCATTGGTTATTTCTTTTTACGCTTATTTTTTAATCTTTCAGCTAATCTTCTTTCTCTTCGCTTTTGTTTTCCATCTTTTATATCAGGATTCATTACTCTGTAATCTGATATTTCGTAGGAACTGTATTTTAAATTATTTAAATCTTCCTCAAGTTTATTCTGAATTAAATCATGAAACGAATTAGATAAATATGAATGATTATTAAAGTTCCCTATTACTGCAATTTTACTAGGTTTTTCCATTGGTTATAGTTTTATTTCTAGTTCTTGATTTTTAAGTGCGTAATATAAATTTTGAAGTTCATGTAAATATTTTACTGGAACATTGTATGGTCCTAAAGGAATATTATGTGAAATTTGATCGTAATGCATACTAAACCCTTGAATTGTGCAAGTTTTTAACCTACAAGCTTCAAGTGGTTCATTTTGATACAAAATTTCAATTTCACCTCCTAGCTTTGTGATTAATTCATCATTTAGTTGGATCGGTTTTAATTCCTCGTACGCTATCAAAGAATATCTATCTCCATAATGTATTCTTGCGACAGTATTTCTAATTTCGTATACAGTTCCTCTATCCACTATATTCCCTATTCTCAATTCTTCTTTTTTCATACTCTCTCAATTACTTGGTTATTTTTTATAATGGTCATAACATCATTATACAGCCTTCTGTATTCGATATTAAACCTAAACATATCATCATGTTTTTTTTCTGTTTTTTTTATCGCATCAATTGTTCTATTTAGCTTAGCGGCTATTGTAGAATATTCAATTTTATATTTTTTAGCTATGTAGATATAAATAGACCTTACGTTGTGGAGATTATTTGTTTTTTCTCTTATGCAGTAATCTGTAGCAGTTAAATTTGTTACAGCTTCAATTGCTCTTTCTATTTCATCAAAAATTAATTTAATTGAGGATTTTGGAGCTTTGTTGGCGTATTCAATTTTATACCCCATCTGTTCAGCTCTAAACTTTAATACGATAAAATCATTGTCGCTGGTCCATTCTGTAGGTAGAAATAAATACTTTTCATTATCCAATATCGAAATCCTTTTTGGAAGGTCTGATATTAGAAAATGTTGAGCATTCTCTGAATTAAATCTATTTACTTCTACTTCTGTCATGTATTAAATTAAAAAAGGCAGTTAAATAGCAGTTTACTACTTGACTGCCTTAATTGTTGGCGCTATGATTATTAAAATTAAATTCTTAATGAAAAAGCCAGCTACTACGCTTCACTGGCTTTCTACCCAAAATATAAAACTTCTTGATGGATAAGTTTTGTGGAACGGAAAGGAATCGAACCTTTGACCTTTGGATTTTCAGTCCAACGCTACTACCATCTGAGCTACCATTCCATTAAAAACACACGATAAACTGAATAAAAAAACAAAATATTAAATTATGTCAGAAAATTTTGAACTAATAAAAATCTCACAGACTGAAAACGGAGAGCAAACAGAATTTAACAAAAAACTTCAATTTATCTTATGTGTGTTTTTAGAGTATATTAATATTAAAAAATGAGTTTATCTTCCGTAAACTAACATAAAAGCATCTCTTTGCTCTTGGTTAGTTCTTTTGCTTATTCCTGTAATGAGTTTAAATTCTTTACTATCTCTTTTCCTAGTGGTTGGTTTAACCTTGAAAAAAGTTAGATTTAAGAATTCACACATCTCAATAAGTTTATATGAAACTTCGTGATTTCTTCCAGTGCGATTTCCTATGTTCGCATTTATAGAAGCAGAACCTTTTTTAATCTTGTGCCAATTTGATTTATTTAAAAATCCACACTCAATAAAAACTCTTATATCTTCTGTCGGGAAATCATTTTTCAATCTTCTTAATTTCTCAAAAAGTTCAAAGAACGTAAGATTTTGCAATTCGTAATTTTTATTATGAATTAAAGCAAAACCACTTTTGTCAACGTCAGGATCAATTCCGATTAAAATCATGTAAAAACCTCTTAATTTCTTAAGAGGCTAAACCATAAAAATAAACCAAATAACCTCTCCTAGTAATTGAGCTGTAAAGATTAAACTAATACTTTAAATAAACAAACATAAATGTCATATATTTTACTAAAAATCAATATTTTATGATACAATTGTACACTTTATTACCCTTTTGTATTTTATTTGATACAACTGTACTTTTTAGTTACTTTTTGGACTAAAAAAACACTCAAGTTTGAGTGAAGTTTAAGGAGTGGGAAAATTGACTTTTTTTATAAATTAGGTGTGTCTAATATCGCTTCAACTGTAACTCCATTTACCCAATTGTAATTTCCAAATTTATCTTTGCTTTGAAAACTAATATCCTCGATAGAAGCTATGTTATTCCTTAACTCGTCTTGAATTAAGTCGATTACTTTGTCTATATGTTCTTCTAAAACTAATGCATGAACTACAAAACTTAAATTCTTCCAATCTTTATAACCTTGCTCCTTAGCGTAGTTATCCATTATTTCTTGTCGTGTCATTTTACCAATGTTTTTTAATTAATACTTTATCACTGAATAGTAATGCTATTTTGAATATTATGTTTTTCATGGGATTTATTTGTCGTGAATGCTATCTATTATTTCTAAGTCTTGAATTGTCCTTGATAATCTATGATGTACATTTTCTCTTTTTAAGTAAAATGCACCATCATTAAAAACTACTTCGTAATGACTTCCAAAAGCTTTTACTTTATCCCCCTCAAATATCTTATTACCGTTCTTATCTTTTAATCCAGTGTATTGATCTGCATTTTTCCAATTAAAAACTTCTGAGTACAACTCTTCTTTAAAATCTAAAGAAGCATAATATTTACCATTTTCGAAATAATAAAAACATTTATCTATTTCGTTCCAGCTTCTAAATAGTTTTTTCATAGCTTATTTAATTTTAAGTGAGTAATTGCAAATCTAATTGTGATTTTATCACTTAAACTCGCTTTTCTTTTTCCTTCCAAAACCATTTTTACATGGTTGATTTTTAAGCCAGTATTTTTGGCAATTTCTTTGTAGTTCATAGTTTTATGCTTTATGCTGTTTCTTGAAATTTATACAGTCTCTCTTCTATTTGAAACATGTTCTCGTTAACTAAATTTAAAATATGCTTATTGAATTTACTTGCTTTGTTTTGAAAACCTCTTGATTGCAAAATTTCAAGGTTTGATATAGATATTTCAACAGTTTCTATTCTCATGCCTTTATAGGTTGCAGAAAACAATAGACTATCTTCTTTGTTGTAGTATTTATTTGTGAATACACAATGCTTATGCGTGTCGCCTTCTTCAATAAATTCTTTTACACTCTCGAGAATTTTAATTTTTAGTTCTCCTTTCGAAAATTCCATCCCTAAAAAATTTTGAATCTTTTTAGCGTAAATTTTCTCGTCGTATTCTAACTCTCTTTTTCTTTTTTCTAATTCTAATTTCTTCTGAATCAATCGTCTTTTTTCGACTAATTTATCATGGGTTTTATTTAAATCTTTTGGAAATAAATACTTTGGACTTCGTATATCTTTTCCAAAATGATCTAATAAATCAAGATAATCAAGCCACATACTAGCATCATTAGGAAAATAATTATTTCGAATTGCTATTTTAATTGATGGCCAGTGATTAATTACTTTACTTCGGTTGTCAGTTCCAAAATAGTTTAGTAATGAAAATTGTTTTGCTTTGAGTAAAGTTTCAGCTTGAGAATAATTAAGATTATCTATTAAAGTTAAAAGTGTAAGTCCTTGTAAATTATGATTTACTCCTAATTTAGAATACTCGTCTTTAAAAGAGGACCACGGATGAAACATATACGGCAAAGGATTATAAAGTCTTTCTTTCCATGCGTGTGGTTTTCTAATTTCTAAATCACCATAACGAGGTTCATAACTCCCCATACTTGCAGACCTAGCTACATATTGGACTTTTCTATGATCAGAAGGAATAAATTGCATTATGTTTTCGCGAACATAGACAGTTGGTTTTTCGTGTTTTCGATGATAGGAATTAATTTCAAATATTCTTATTACCTGGTAATCTCCTAACACTTCAGCAAAAGCAACATTATAATTTTGATGACACTTCCTTTTTAAGGATTTTTCTATTGTTAATTTACTTTTGCATGATGGACATGTAACTTTATTATTTTTTACTAAACTTAGTGAGTGTTCATTACCACAGTCTATACACCAAAAATTTTTAGTTGTTGCTAACCCGATATGCTCATTACATTCTTTGTATGCCCAATTTTTAATTTTATCTGCAACATCTAAAACTAATTTACTTAAATTAAAAATTTCTATTTGGGCCTTTGTTCTTGGTTTCATACTCCTGGTATATCAAAGATTGAAATTTGGTTAACTTGATTCATTTTAACAACTTTAGCTTTATTTTCTAAAGGTTTTTCTTGTACTGGTATTTTTTTTGAATTACTACTTGTTTGATTAACCACTACTTGCCCAGAAATTGGTTTACCAATATTTATATTTTCTTCATCATAGTAATGAATTGCCATGTTAAAAATTTCATCATCTGCAAATCCATTGCATCCTGATTCTTTGACTTGGTTTAAGATATATGTGATGCAGTCATCAATATTTTTGTTTTCTTTTAATAAAGATTTAGCAAATAATTCATCTTTACCAGCAATGATAAATAATTGTTTTTGAATTACTTTTTTAAAATTATCTGTTCCTTTCATTTTTATAGTTTTATGTTATGTTCTTTTGCGGTTTTACGTATCACAGTATCAAACTTATTTTCTACATCTTGAATAAAAGTTGTAGAAGATAAAAGAGGTTGTTCAAATGCATACTGTGTATGTTTTTCTAGTAACTTTTTTAAATCTTCTGATTCTGGACTATCCACTTGTGCGTTATCCATTTCGTAAAGCATTTGATTTGCTAGAATGGTCATCTTAACAAGAAATTTATTTTTATCTGTTTTTGTCATTTTGAATAATTGTTTTGTTTAACCAGTTACAAACTATTATATTTTCTACTCTCTGTCTCACTAAAACTTCAAAAGATAATTTTTGATTTTGAATGATTTTTTTCAATCTGATTTTATCATTTTCATCCTTATTTTTTTTATCGTTTTGAAGTTTTAAGAAATCAGACTCTTGTTTAAATAACAAATCATACTGTTTTTTGGTAGGTTTAAAGCGATTTGGAACATCTTTAAGCAAAAGATAACATTCTATATACCTAAACTTTTTATTTGCCTTAATTTCGCTTAAAATCGTTTTTAGAAATTCTTGTTCAATTTTTTCAAGATCGGGTTTAACTTCAATTTGTCTTTCTGGAGTTCTTGAAAGATTATGTTCATTTGCTTTTTTAAACTTCCATGCACAGTATTTTTTTAGAATTTCTGCAATGTATTCAGTTCCGTAGAACTGATAATGCTCAGATTTTTTTTCAAACTCTCCGTATCTCTCCATTTCTAAAGCAAGTTCAATCTCAACAGGAGTAAGAACCGAATATTTAGTCATAATCATTTTTTTGATGTCATTTGTGACTAATTGCGACGGAAAATTATTTTCTGGAATATTTTTAAGAGAAATATCTTTGGTGATAATTCGTGAAAGATACGCAGTCACTTCTTGCTTATCAAGCTCTCTAATTCTCAAATTTTGATAGGATTCTTTCAAAACTTGTAAAGGGCTGTAATTATTCTCCAGCGATTTGCTTGTATAGCTTTTCGTAAGCTGATAAGTTTTCTCTTCCGATTTTTGGATCGTTAGGGTTGTTTGCTTCCTTGCTTCCATTTTGCGTTTGATTTAATTTTTTGAATTTATCTATCCAATCGTCCTGGTCCCATTCAAAAGAAAAATTTTGAAACCTATGAGCTCTTTCTCCTGTTTGTTTTTTGTAATCCATGTATGCAGTTGTTTGTTTCATGAATTCTTGAAATTTATTTTCTCGAGCAATTGAAATTATTCTACCTACAACTTTCAATTGCAATGCTTCTGATTTTTGAGAAAAGAATTCACAAACATTTTTGAAGAATTGAGAATTTCTTAATTCGGTTACAAAACCTTCAGGTAACTCTTTTTCTTTTTTCGTGGAACTTTTTTCTTTTTCTTCTTCGAAGTTTTTAAGCGAAGTAGTATTTGGAGTTTCTTCAAAATTTGAATTTTCAAAAACCCTCACCCCATTTTTTTTTGTGGGTTTTTTTTCTAATAATACGTTAGTATTATTATTTACTTTACTTTCCTTTACTTTACTTTGTGTACTAAATTCCGAATTAACTAGGGTTTCTTCCGAATTAACTAGGGTTTCTTCCGAATTAACTAGGGTTTCTTCCGAATTAACTAGATTATATTTTGAAATATTGAATTTTCTTTTCGCTGTTATGCATATTAATTTATATCTTTCTTGTATTCCTTTTGATGATAAAATATTATGCTTATTGTAAAGTTCTTCTGAAAAAAGATGATTCTTTAAACAAAATTTTAAAACTTCATTTACATACTCTTCTTTAGAACCTGTAGATTCCGAAACTATAAAAGGTAGTTCAGTGTCCCATTTTATAAAATATCCTTCTTTATATATTTTACATAGCATGTAAGTGTAAATAGATATTGATTTTGAGCCTAGATATTTAATAAGCTTTCTAATTTTTATATCTTCAAAAAAATCAATATCAAGAGGAAAGTAATCTAGTCCTACTTTTTTTGGTCTAGCCATAACTTAATTTTGATTGATTAGTTCTTGCATTTTTTCGCAAGCTTCATTTTTAATTGCAAAACGCTTCTTTAAATTTCCGCCTGTAAATATTCGAGCAAAACAATGTTGCCCGTTCTTTGACTGTACAGTAATATTAAATTGCATAGGGCTTTCGTAATGTTCCACTTTAAATCCTTTAGCTTGTATTTTAGCTTTTAATGTTTCTAATTCTGTTACCATTCTAGTATAATTTTGATTGTTTGTGTTAAGAAAAACACGATTAAAACCGAAGTGATAATCGTGTGTAATGATTTTAGGAGTAAGGGTTTCATTTATTACTGTTCAGAATTAAAATAAACTTTATAAAAAAACATTTTCTTTTCTTCGTCGTAACCTCTTTCAAGATTTTCAGTAGAACAACCAGGAACTTGTAAGTCTAAATTGATTTTTGCACCTGTATCAAGTTTTAATTCTGACTTTATTTTTTTTGATTCAGAGATTACAGTTGAATTATCTATTTCAAAATTGAAATCTACTTTATTTTCTTGCAGGTAATTTTGAAAGTCATTCTTATATTCTCCAAGAGTTTCATCAATAATTTCTAAATTCATAAATTCATTATTACTTAAATTAGTAATAGTGTTTTCAATGAATTCAGCTTGCTGCTTTCTGTCAGTTTCAGTCAAAACAACTTCTTCAGCAAAGTCTTTTACTACTTCAATAAATTTCTTTGTTTGAAAAGCTGGAGTTGTAACAGGAGTAATTTCTAAAAAGTTTTTAGTCCAAAATTCTGATTCAACATTTTTGTCGTCTATGGAATAAACTCGATACCCTTCATCACGATAAGTATCTAAAATTAAAACACCTTTATCAAGTTTATCAAGCTTATAACCTTTAAGAACATTGTAGTCAATTGATTTACTTTCATCAAATCGCAAGAATTTTAATTTGTTTTCGAGTTTGTAAATACCGATTGCTTTACAAGGAACACCATCAAATACAACATTATTTAATTGCACGGTAAATACTTCACCGCTTTTAATTTGTGGATGTAAACTAACTTCGAAAAGCTCTTTCAGAATGTAATTTGAAAAATCAATAAAGTCGATTTCTTCATCAAACATTTGTTTGCAGAAATTATACATTTTATTGAATTCCAATCTTTCGGTATAATGAGAAAATTGTTTTAATTCAAGATTCTTTTTAAATGGATTTAGTAAGAAAGGAACTAATTGTTCTTCTTTTGATTCGTCAAAATCAGTAGTTTGTTCAGCAAATATATTTGCTTCCTCTCTAACTTTATGCCCTACTTTTTGAAGAGCTAAATATTCTATGTATGCGTTTTTTAAATCTAACATTGTTTTGTTTTTAAACTATTTGATTGTTTTTTAATTCGATTTCTGAATTTCTTATAATCCTATTCCAAAATTGTCTGCTTCCTCTTTTTCAATTATAGCCCAATTAGGTTGTGTAAATATTCCATCAGGACTTTGACCTATATGTTTTTTTGTAGGTTGAATTGTATCTGTATTAATACGAATATTTGGATAGGTTCCAGTATATATATTTGGTGGCAACTTAAATGCTTCAATCTCTACATCTCCTGCTATTTCTTTTCCTAAAAAATCATCAGGAACAACAGCCATTAAAATTATTTTATCTTCAATTTTTCTAGCTATTATTTTAAAATATGTTGTTTTCATTTTATAATGTGATTGTTTTTTAATTCGATTTCGATACTGTTTAGAAATTCCTTTTCGTCTGGACTAGGTAAATAAATACCAGCTTGACTACTTGAATAATCTCTAAATTTTTCTATTGCGATTGTCATTTCAGAAGTATCTAAAGTAGCTGAACTTCTCCATCTTTGAATTGGTACTATTTCACCAACTTCTCCTTCGTAGAATAATGAAGGATTGACTATTTTCTTAAATATCTCTTGCTTTGTTTCTTCAAGAGTGTATCCAGTTTCAAGAGAAAAGAAACCTAAGATTAAATGCAAATAACGATTTTGCTTGTAAGTCCTTTTAGGCTTCTTTTCAATAATTTCTATTATAGCTTTTTTTTCGAGTAGTTTTTTGAATTTATCAATCGCTCTATGCCTTTGTAAAGCATTTTCTGTTTGATAAATCATTGCTATTCAAGTTTTCAATTGCTCTACTCATAGCTTCTGAGTTTGTGTAGTGGATGTTTTTAATAAATATCATCCAAGACATGAAATTTAAGGTGTGGTTCATAAATGAGTTTTTAAAAATATACCTAGTTTATTTTTTTCTGCTTGCTTTAATGCTCTCACAGCTTTTTCTCCTATAGCAAAAAGCGTCGTTCCATTTGCAGGAGAATCTCCCTTAGTGTTGTCAGGCTTTATAAAACACACTCTCTTAGAAGTAAATAAAACTGCGTCACTATTTTTAGCAAAATATTGCCACCACTCTGAGGAGGTGGAATCTGGCATTAATGCTAATCCATTAGCATGATTTATAAATTTTTTTATCCAATTAATTTTGCTTTTTGTTTTGCACCACGGCGGGTTCATCCACACAAACCCAAACCATTCTTTATTTAACGAATCCTCAGTGTAAAAATTTAAAGCTGGAACAAATGTTTTTTGACAAGGATGAGCTACATCTAAATCAAAATAACTAACCTCTAAAGCGTCAAAAATATACTTCGGGGTGTACCATTCATCAGTTTTTCCTTTAGTTTGATGTATCGCCATATTTAAAAAGGATTTTTATTAAATTCTATAGTTTGATTATTGTTTGCAACGTGAACAATTTTTCCAGTTGCATTGGTTATTACTTCTTTAAATTTCTTCTCATCAGAATTACTATCTGACAAGTGAATAAGTACTATTTTCTGTACTTGAGAAAGGTCATTAGCTAATAATGTTTCTTTACAAGTATTTAGGCTCATGTGGGATTTTAAGATTCTGTTATATAAATAAACTGGAAGTTTACCTTTTTCAAGATTTTTTTTAATTATCTCCTCACAGTAATTTGCTTCAATTATGATGTTATTAAACTTAATAGAATAATCTGTAAATCTTGGTCCACAGTATAGAGAGTCTGTAACAAATAAAACACAGCCACACTCATCATGTTCTATAATAAAATTAATAGGTTCAGCACATTCTGAACCATCGTTATTACAGTGTATTGCTTTAAACGGGAGTACTTTAAAAGAACCTATTTCGGTATAACCTCCTTTTTTAAAATTTCTGCAATTATGATTTTTAATATTCAGTACATCAAAAGTTCCTTGTCCTGAATAAACTTCAATGCCATTATTTAAAGCACCTAGCAACCCTTCTTTGTTTTTCCCTACATGATCACCATGTTCATGTGTAACTAATGCCCCAACAACTTTACTTAAATCAAAATTTAAAGCTTGTTTTATCTTGGAAAAAGAAAGCCCTAATTCAATGATTAGAGCTTCTTTGTTGTTTTCTAGGATGTAGCAATTGCCTGCCGATCCCGTGCCTAGTATTTTGAGTTGCATTAAGCAAAAGGTGCTTCATTTGGAAACATTTCTGTTTGTGGTTGATTAACTTCAAACGCTTGATTTGCTTCAATAGATTCAACGTTATTAATATTTTGAAGATTAACTTTTTGAGCTGGAATTTCTTCTATAAGTTTAGCTTCTTCAAAATCTAAAGGTTGAGAATTTGCGTTTTGTTCAATCTCATACTTTATATCTCCTTCAATGTCATTTGATTTTTCAGCTTGAATAACTTGCATTAAGTTTTCGTCAATCTTAGTAGAGTCTATAGGAATTGAATCGTAAGCAGCACGTTTAAGTGTTTTAAGAGTCATTTCATCTCTCCAACCTTCAACCTCTTCTTTACCTACCTTCTGACCATTTACCCACTTATCCTTTTCACCTCCCCAGAATTCAGCAGCAGCATATTTAGGAATGCGTTTTTCGATATCATGATTATTAAATACTCGAATACGATTCTTAGTTTCGTCATCGTAAATCAGATAATAAAAACCTCCTTTGATTTCTCCACGATCAAAATCATCAACAACTTCAAAATCATAAGATTCAATTTTATTCTCACGATTTCTTTTATATTGTTTAAAAATATCATTAGTATAAACTACTTCTGTAATTACTTCTTTAGGAATATCAAAGCCATATTTTTTTGCTTTTAATTCCAATCCAACATAACCAATAGTAAAACTTATATCGTACTTACCAAGTTTATTGTTCTTATATAAAATAATAGATAAATGATTCTTTTGACATGGATCTAAACCTATAGCTGAATAAGCCATTACATTGAAATAGAATTTTGCATCTAAATTCATATTTTGCCACGCATATTGTAATGGTTCAGATTGCTTTCTTCTATTTTCAGAATCTTTAATCGCTTGATCTATTGCAATGAAATAGTTTTGAGCTAATTTCTTTTGAAACGATGACATTTCTATCGCTCCATTATTACTTGTGTATTGTTTTTCAACAGCCAAAGCAAATTTTTCAGCTGGTGTCGGTTGATTTACTTGCGCTACTTGTTGTGTATTTTCTGACATTTTATTTTGTTTTTGGGGTTAGTAATTTTCTCTGTACCATTCAGTACTGATACTTTCATTATAATTCGTAATCTTCACTTGCGCAGAATAAAGTCTAAATATTTTAGCTTCGAGTGCGTCCATATTAACCATTTTTGCTGGTGTTATTTCTTTTGCAATTCTATCACGCCAATTAGAGGTTTTAAATAAAAATATTCTACCATCTCTTGAATCATTTATACTAAAACATAACTGAATTTGACAATCATGTTGATTTTTATCAGGTTCAATGTCTGCATATAGGTTGATGTAACTTTCTTGGTCTGATTCTCTAATTTCAAATGTTATTTCACCACTATATTCATTTTGATTACTATAATCACTCATCGCAACTTCTTTTATCATGTCTGCAATTTCATCTAGAGTAATCTCTTTTTTGTTTACAAAACCAATAGCATTTTGAGTTATATCTAAAATTGGCTGAAGATTAACTGTTTGAATTAAATTATCATTGATAGTTTTTGAAATCAAATGATTGTAATCAATTAGATCAAATTCTTGAAGATTAACATCAATTTTTTCCTCAATTTTAGTTTTGATTAATTTTGACATTTCTCCATAATTAGAGAAAATATCTTGTAGAACAGAATTAAGCATCGATGATACTTTTTCTTCAACTAATTGTGGTAATTTTTCAGCAATTACTTTATCCGTAGCTTTCTGAACTTCTTTATTTATATCCATTTTGTTTTTGGGTTATTTAATTAAGGTTAAAACTTCATGTTCTGGAGATACAACCAAATTGATTATCTGGCTATCTGTAGGAATTAATTCGGTTACAGATTCTCTATTATCAATGAAAATTGGTGCTGTAACATCGTTTGCTTTACAAAGAGTGTTTATAATATCTAGGCCTGCGTTTATTTGACTTGCAGTATTAGCAGCAAG
Source organism: Flavobacteriales bacterium UBA5933 (assembly GCA_002430925.1). GTDB lineage: Bacteria > Bacteroidota > Bacteroidia > Flavobacteriales > Weeksellaceae > Empedobacter. The sequence goes on along the minus strand of DJDD01000050.1, from coordinate 13,664 downwards.
AAAAGGAACACCGTCAATTAAAGCAATACAAGTAGGATTTAAACCTCCGTTAACTTGTTCTTCAAATAGTTTGAATTTTACAGTTTTGAATAGTTTATTTACTGAATTTTCTAAACTTTCAGATTTAACTTTCTTAAATCGTTCTATGATGAACTGTTCTTTTTCTAAGCTTGAAATTACTTGAGAAAGTTCTTTTTCTCTTGATGATAATTCTTCGATTCTCTTATCTAAATTATCATTTACAGATTTACTCGCTTTCTTTTCTGTTAGCGTATCAATTTCAGATTGAAGTGCTTGTTTTTGCTGTTTTAATTCTGAAACATCAGCAGGTTTAACTTCTCTAATTTTTGATTGAAGAGTTGAAATTTCAATATTAAGTTTTGAAATTTGAGCATCATCATTAACCAATGATAAATAAACTTCTTCTTCGTTTTTAGGTGATTGAAGATTATTTGATTCGTTTTGGATTTGTTCTTTTAAAGAGTTAATTTCAGAAGTATATTTTTCAATATCTTTTTGAGATTCAGCTAAACCAAGCATAACTTTTCTTGCCTGAGATTTGTACTCCTCAATTTTAGATTTAATTGAATTTCCTTGCTCAATAATTTTAGAAAGCTTTTGATTTTTCTCAATATTAAACTCTTTTTCTGGCTCATCATTGTAAACAAATTTTGTTTGACAATTAGGACAAGTACAAGAATATTTTTCTACATCAAATACTTTAGCGTTTTCAGTGTTATATTTTAAAACTAAATCAGCTTTATCAGCTTCTAATACTTTTATATTACTTTCGTAAGTACTAATATTATGCTTCAAAGAATCTAGGTAATTATTAGAGTTCACTAACATTGTTGAAGCGTTATTTAACTTCGATTTTAAAGCACCAATACTCGAAGTGTCTACAAAGCATTCTTGTTTTGCTTTAGCTCTAAGATTAATCTCAATTTCTGATTTTTGAAAATTAAGTTTTTGAATTTCTTGCTGTACCTTAGTGTTAGCATCAATTACTTTTTGAACTGACTTTCCAGAATTTTCAATTTGTGAATCAATATCAGTAATCAAAGCCTTTTTATTTGAAATTTGACTTTCAATTAATTCAAAGTCTACTTCCTCTATTTTTGAACGTTTTAATTCGTCAATTCTTGCTGGAGTATCTTCCTTTTCTTCTTTTGATTTTTTAATTGAAGCTTTTAATTGAGCATCGTATTCGGTTAATGTTTTATTAGATAGCTTTGATTCAAGCGTTTTAAATTCTTCATCAGAATCAAACAATTCCTGGTCCGTTAACTCTCCAACAACAGAAACTAAAACAGCTCTTTTTTCTTCTTTTTTAAGACTTTCAAAAGCTAAAGGATTTGTAATAAGTTTAAAAACATCTTCTTTTACAATTTCGGAAATCTTTAAATTAAATTCCTTTAAAGCTACCGGCACAGAATTAAATATTAGTTCAGTTTCATGACCTTTAAAAGCTTTTTCTTCACTTCCTTTTATTCTTGACCATTTCTCTTTATAAATGCGAGAGATAGTTACTTCTTCATTATTGATTAATAAAACAGCATGAACTTCCGAATTAAGTCCTTTTGTTGGTTTATTATCAGAATCTAAAGGTTTGATTTCATAATCCTTTCGATCATTCAAATCTTTACCGAAAAGAAGCCATAAAAAAGCATTAAACAATGTTGTTTTTCCTGCTTCATTTTTACCAAAGAAAGAGTTTTCTTTTGGGTTTAAATCGTCAAATTTGGCATAGGGAATGCCCTTGAAGTTTACTAACTCCAATGATTTTAAAATAATATTTTTCATCTAAAAAGTTTTATTTGGGTATTAATATTGCTTTCTTTTGATTTCTCTTTTTAAAGAGATTTGAACCGCTTCTTTTGTAGTTACATAGCGGAAAGGTTTGTTTTCTTGAACTGCTTTAAGTGCTGCAGCTCTATTTTCTTTCATATCTTCATAAGATAATGAAGTACTTCCAGAATGTTTTTTAATACATTCTTTTTGGTGTTTGAGATTCTTTTTTGATGCTCGCATAACTACTAACCGTTAATATTTCTCTGTATTTTCTTGGTGTCATTGCTCTAGCAATTTGAAGTATTTTGCTAGTTGTAGACTCGTTGTATTCGTATTCCATGTCGGAATCGAAAAGTTTAATACTGTGAACTGAATCTAATTCAGTATAGTAATAATTTGGAAAACGTTCGTCAATTGCATATTCATTGTAATTGAAATTAATTCCTAAAACAAAATTATATCCTTTGAATTTTGGATCAGTACATTCTAAAATAAATACTACTCTTAATTCTCCGTCAATTACTCTAATTGCTTCTGGTTTCATCTGCATAAAATCAAATACAGGATCTCCAATTTTGGGAATGTAAATACTTTTCTTCATTACATTGTTTTTAAGTATTCTACAATAAGAAGTATTAAAAAAGCATTCATTAAAAACATAAACAAAGTCATGCTTATCATGAATATTGGTTTTAAGTATTTTCGCATATTACTTATTATAAAAATTAATTAACATCAACAAAGCCAAGCTAAATAACATAAGAATGAATAAATTTATAAACACCTGTATATCTGACTTAAATTTATCTTCTGAAATCGTCAGTTTACCATTTTCATATATATCAACTGCTTCATTTGGAAAACCATTATTCCACATTTGAATTAATATCTCATTTTTAATACTTTGAATAGTCGAAGTATTGTAATCGTCTTTTAATTTCTCAACTACTTTTTTTCGTTGAAAGAAATTTTGTACTTTTGCTGTAAAGCGTGAAAGTCTACTTTTCATGTTTTTAAACTTTTGAATTAAGCTTCTACTGCTATAGAAGCTTTTTTATTTTTTTTGGTAATACATTTAAACATTCGTGAAGATCATATTCTAATCTATCATGAATTTTTCTAGTTATTAATTTCCCTTCGATATAATACTTTAAGATTGTATTAATAGAACAACCACTCTCTCTTGAAAGCTGTCTTTGATTTACCCATTGTTTTTTTAATTTCTTGGGATTTTCAACTTCATAGAAATTTAAAACACGCTCAAGTTTTTTATTCATTAATTCTTGCGTGTTAGTTAGATTTGACACAATTTTGACTAATGCATCAAATTCATTTTTTGGAATTGTAACTTCTTCTATCATTAGTTTTTTAATTAGTTCCTGTCAACGGCTCGAACGTTGAAGCTTGCCAATCAGGAATTTGTATATATTTGTACTAACAACAATAAAATATATACGATATGAATTATCAATTAAATGATACTGTTATTTATAACGGAGTAAAATTTATCATAAGCGCTTTTATTAATAGTAAAGGCGAAATGTCAATTTTAATGGAAAAAGAAGATGACTTTTACGATTGGGTATTACTTTATAATAAAGTAACATCAACCCAAATAAAAGTTCACTTAGCAACTGTTTCTAATAAAGAGATAACTCAAAGTAATTCTACTGAAACTACAGACGATAAATTAAGTAGATTAAACTTTTAATTTTTAACCTCTTCGGAGGTTTTTTCTTTTTCCTTTCTTTCTTTTTCTGATTCCTTTAAAATTTCAATTGCTTTATCTATTTGACCAAATCTGTTTAAGTCTTTAAGCAACATTTTTTTAAAGTACCAAATCATAGTATTCTTTTCTGATTTAGTAAGCTCATCTTCGTTATCCAAAAATTGAAATACTTTTATTTGGCTAAGCAATCTCGAATTACTCAGAAATAAGAATCTTCTTATTTTTCTAATTAATTTTTTCATAATTTATTTGATTTGTATTATTTTTTTCTCTTGTAAAATTCTTTTATTGATTCAAAAATAAACAAGTAAAACACTAGTAATAAAGGCACTCCTATAAGAGCACCTAACGCATATCTCATATTATTTTATTAATATTGGAACATTAGCTTCTGTGGATATAAAGTATTTTTCACCTTTATTTCCTTTTATTGCTTGAATCTGCATATACTTTAAGTAATTAGGATTTTCGGAAACAGCTGTACCTATTTTTTGAACTGAAATTGCTTCTGCTTCTGATTTTGCAATAGTTGCTTTTGCATCAAGTTCTGCAACTTTTAACCTTGCTTGAGCTGCTAAAATAGAACTTTCACTTTTAGCTTTCGCTTCTTCAATCATCGCTTTTTTTGACGACTCAGCTTCTAATAAAATAGCTTTACCATTGCTTTCAGCATCTTTTTGATTTTGCTCTCTATTAAAATCGTAGCAAGAAAATAAGGATGTTAAAAACAAGCTTATTGACATTAAATAAATTAATTTTCTCATAAAAAATTTGTTAAAGATTTAGTCATCTTACCAAGTTTCGAACTTGCTTAACTTCCAAATAAGAGTAAGATGTATAACAGGTATTAAACAGCGCCCCTTATGGCGCTTTGATAAATAATATAAATACGGATGCTTCAAAGATTACCCCCTCGCTCTTCTTTGTTTGGTTTAGTAAAAACTACTTCAACAAAGCGCTGACTCATCTAACATGATATAGTTAACAATGATTCTTATTATTTATCCCAGTAATGTCAAAGAACGCTTCAATAGGTATTCGGTAATAGTTTTGATTGAAGTTTTCATTTCATTATCATTTTCGTTAAGGCACTGCATTAGTTCATTTTCTTTATTTTATCCGCCAAAAGAAGGATATGTGCTTTATCTATGCTTCGCCAAAAGAAGGTATTAACCCGCCAGAAGAAAAACAATTGCATCCCGCCAGAAGAAGACTTGAAAGAATTATTGACCTTTTATTTATGATTTTTTGAAAAGAACGCTTCATTTATATTTAAAGTCCGTAGACTGATATCCGTGTTTACAGATTTAGGTTGGTTGAAATGGTTTAGTTCAGATTTAATTCTTTGTAAATTGAATTATTGAACCATAACATTAAAGAAGTCAAAGACCTTTTAATTAATGTTTTATTATAAATAGACTGAACTTGTTTATTCAGTGTATTTTCGCTTTTTGAAGTAACATTTGCTACTTCTTTATAAGACAAACCTTTCGCAAACAAACTCGCTACTCTGATTTCTTCTTTTGATAATTGAACTTCTTCCATCGTTTTTTATATTTTGGGTGTGTGTTACTACTTAAAGCTTACCAAATCCTAAAGGCAATTTTTGAATAGGATCAGACCATATATTTTGAATTACACCGAAGTTTCTAAATAAGGCTTCAACAACTTCTATCTCTGCTGGACTATAACCGATTTGTCCTTTGAATTTTTTTCTCCAAGCAGAATCACTATTTGCAACAAGTTTATATTGAAACTCTGCCTTAAAAAGTTTTTGTTGATTAGCAGTTAACTGAGTGTAACCGTTAATTATCGACTTAAATTCTTTTTTACCTATTTTAGTACTCATCTGGACAATATTTAGCTTATATATGGTGTATTTTCTTTACTTTTGTTTTAATACAATTGTATAATTTTGCGTACAGTTGTATTTTGTTTTACAAATATAGAGAACATTTGTGAACTTTAAAAAATATTAGTGAACTTTTTAGTGAATTTTTTCACTTTTTTATAATGATTTGAAAATGAGTAATATAAACAATAGTTATTTTGTTAAGATTGTAAAATCTATCAAACCTAAAGTAAATCAAAGTCAATTGGCGGATAGTTTAGGCATATCAAAAGGCTACATAAGTGATATTTTTAACAACAAAAAGAAATTAAGTGATGAAGTAAAAGAGAAATTTGAGAACTTTTATAACTTGAAAATTCCAGATTTCACAAATAGTTCACTAAATTCAATTGAATTCAAACAAGAAGTTAATCAAGTACCAAACGAAAATTATATGATGGTAGAATATGCAGACCTATCGGCTACTGCTGGAGTTTTAGGAGGTGCTTTATTGGATAATCTTCCAGAATCAAAAATTAGATTAGTGCCTAGAGAATACGAAAAAGGTAATTACCTTGTTGTACGTGTTAATGGAGATAGTATGAACGATGGAACTCTTAGAGCTTTAATTGATGGAGACGAAATACTAATTCAAGAATATTTTTTAAACAATGGAGATAAGCTTCCAATAAGAAACAATCTATTCGTAATAGTTTCTAATGAAGGAAGTGTAATAAAGCAAATAACAGAGCATAACACAATAGAAAATACAATTACTTGTCATTCATTTAATCCTTTATATCAAGATTTCAAATTAAATTTAGATGATGTATTTCAAATATTTGTATATAAGAAGATAATAAGAAGAAAACCTTTATATTAATAATTTAAATTAACACTATGAGTATTAAATGTCCTAAATGTCAAAGCGAACAAATAACTTCCCATAAAAATGGTTTTGGAATCAGTAAAGCTATTTTAGGCGCATTGACTTTTGGAGGGATCGGTATAGTAGCAGGATCTATTGGAAAAAACAAAGTGAATAATCACTGTATGAATTGTGGATATAAATGGAAACCGCAATTAACAAATAAAATAGATGCAGAAAAATATCAAGACAAAACGGTAATTAATAATAATAATACTGAAATATCCGTTTCAAACGAAATACCTGTTTTTTCTAAAGAAGATTATAATAAAGAGATATTTAAACGTACAGGAAAATCTGCATCAGACCCAAAATTTGCAAAATTAGGAAAAAGTAAAAAAAGAAGGGAAAACTAGCACTTTAAAATTAAACAGACTATTAAAAACTTAAATTAACACTATGGGATTATTTGACTTTTTAAAAAAGAAAGAACTTAATGAAATAAAAGAGTTAAAACTTCAGTTAGAAAAATACAAACCAATTATCGATATAGATAAGGAAATAGAAAGTAAAAACAGTGATCTTAATTCTGTTATTTTAGCCAAAAAAGATGAACTAAGAAAATTAGATATAGACTACGACACTTTAAGAAATAACTACAAAGAAGCTTTATCTACCTACACTCATTTACGTAATGAAATTAATCTATACGAAAATAAACTAGATTTAGTTGAATTTGGAGTATATGAACCTATATATGATTTTGAAAAATCTGAAGAATATCGAATTGAACAAAAACATATTATTGAATTACAAAAAAATCAAATAAGTAATGGAGTTGCAGCAACCTGTTTGGTTAATTGGTCAGTTGATGGTAGTGAAGCTAAAGGAAAAGCAAGTACTAAAAGGTTTATAAAATTAATGCTTAGAGCTTTTAACGGAGAATGTGATTCATTTATTGCTAAAGTAAAATGGAATAACGTTAATCAAATGCAAGAAAGAATTAAAAAATCTTTTGATGCAATAAACAAATTAGGAGAAAGTCAAAAAACTTTTATACAAACTTCTTACAGAGATCTTAAAATAAAGCAATTGATTCTTGAACACGAATATCAATTAAAACGCCAAAAAGAAAAAGAAGAACTTAGGTCAATTCAAGAAGAATTAAGAGAAGAAGAAAGGGCAAGAAGAGAGTTTGAACAAGCTCAAAAACAAGCTGAAAAAGATAAAGATAACTATGAAAAAGCTCTAATTAAAGCACGTAATGAAATTGAAAAAGCAACAGGAGAAAAACATTTAAAACTTCAAAACAAAATTGATTTACTTGAACAAGAATTAAAAGAGGCATTAGAAAGAAAAGAAAGAGCACTATCAATGGCTCAACAAACGAAAAGAGGTCATGTTTATATAATATCTAATATAGGTTCTTTTGGGGAAAATGTATTTAAAATTGGAATGACAAGAAGATTAGAGCCTACTGATCGAGTTAGAGAATTAGGTGATGCGTCTGTTCCTTTTAAATTTGATATACACTCAATGATTTTTTCAGAAGAAGCACCAACTTTAGAGAACGAACTTCATAAAGCTTTTTCAAATAAAAAAGTAAACATGATTAACGGAAGAAGAGAGTTTTTTAATGTTACTATTGAAGAAATAGAAGAAAAAGTACATGAACTTGGTATAGATGCTGAATTTATCAAGTTGCCTGAAGCTATGGAATATAGAGAATCAATTGCTATACTTGATAAATTAAACAATCCAGCTCCTAAAGAAACTATTGAAGAATTAATTGCTAAAGAATTTCCAGCAACTATTTAAATAAAATAATTAACACTATGAAAAAATTAACTGAACAACAAAAAAAAGAACTTTTAAAAACAGAATATCGATTAATTAATATTGCAGATATAATATTAGCTTTTTTATTGTCTATTGGAGCAATATTAATATTTTATTCTATATTCTTTAGTACTGACGCATTAGGTAATGAATTTTTTAATGTAATAGCTTTTTCAACTGGAACACTATTTTGCTTTATAGGTTATTTAAGTAAGTTATTAATATCAATTTTGTCAGAAATTTCAACTACTTTAAAAATTCAAACATTTGGAAAAGAGGATTGATTTTTAACCACTTTACGGAAAACCGTAATTTTAATCAAACTTTAAACACTATTATTGCAAAAAATTAAATAACATGAAAAAAATTTTACTTTTAGCGTCTATATTCGCTATGTCTTTAACTACATTAACTTCTTGTTCGTCTGATGATGATTCTAATGTTGAAAGCGTAAACAACCCTTATAAAGATGCTATTATCGGAACTTGGAAAATGACAGAAGTTAACGGCGTAAAAGTTAGTGGACTTAATTTACCACAAATAAACAGTACTTATATATCTTTTGATAAAGATGGTAATTATAGCGGTAGAGGATATTTCGGAACAGGTTCTGGAACTTATACTTTAAGTGGTAATACAATCAAAACTTTTATTGATAAAGAACTGTATTGGACTTATACAATTAATAGCCTTGAAAATAATGAAGTTTCTGCTACTGTTAAAGATGAAACAGGAGAAATTAATTTTAAAGCTGTTAAGCAATAACAAATATAAAAGCCCTTTTGGGCTTTTTATATTTTAAAACAAAAATCACAACCACATCGAATCAATGAATAAGATTTCTGAGTTGAAAGACAAAGTTGAAGATATTTATTCTTGATTTACGGTTTTCCGTAAGGAATAAAAAAAAGACATCTTGAATGATGTCTTTTTTATTTTATTTTATCTATTAATGCCGGTGTTTCTATTTCAATCAAAGATTCTTCTAGTTTTAAATTATCTGTAATCATGCTGTAAACACTATCATAATACTCAGACTTTAACTCTGATATTTTTTGTCGAACTTGCCCCTCTTCTATAGTTGAAATCTTTTTACAGTATAAATAATTTACAACATCTTTTCCATTCTTTTGTTTAAAAGGAGTTTCAATCATATCAGATGAAATTTGTAAAAAATTCTCTCTTAATTTTTGACTAGTAATCATTACAAAAATATAATCACCTGATTTATTTACTTTTTTATTTGAAATTATTAATGCAGGTCTAAGTTTGCTACCTGTTAAATCCGTAAAAGGATATTTTACAAGCACAATGTCTCGTTGGTTGTATTTCATTTTAGTATTTATAAGTATGAATTCCAATAATCGTCATCTTCATTTTTCCAAACTTGATCAAAAGAAGATTGAGATAATAATGAGATATTATCGTTAGGATGAAAATATTCAAACTCATGATGTCTATTTTCGTCAAAATTTACTAAATGAGGTATTATACTATACATTCTTGTAAGCTCGTCATTTATAGAATTTATTACGTCAGTTAACAAATCCTTATATAAAGGATTTGATTTATAATTAACCAACATTGTAGTGAAATTATTTGATAACGTTAAAGTTTGAGTTACTACTTCTTTAGAAAAACCAATATTTAATTCTAAACATCTATAAAGTTCATTATTGTATAGGTTCGTAGCCTCATATAATAAATTAAAGCATTTATTCAAATAAGAAATATTATCAAGATGCTCATCAGACCCTTCTTCAATCTTAAGTTTCTCAATAACATATATTGATTCCATTGAATTTTGGTAAAAGTCATCCAATTTATTATTTTTAATATCGTTGCAAATCATATATAAATATAATTAATAATCAAATATAAAATAAAGATCGGAAATATAAATACAATTGTACAACTTTTTACTCAGTTGTATCAAATTTGATACAATTGTATTTACTAATGTTATAGTATTTTCTTGTAAAAACAATACAAACTGTTAAATTAATTTTAAACGACATCCTATAGCGTTATTAATTATAATTTTTCGTTTAACATTATTATAAATTTAGTAAGACAAAAAAGAAAAGTTTAGATTTAATTAAGGTAAAGAAAACAATAAAAATAGTCCTTATTTTAAATAATTGTTGCAAAAATATTGCAAATTGTAAATTTTATAAATTTTAAAAAATAAAAAAACCCTCTTAAAAAGAGGGCTGGAAGTATATTTTTAATTTTATTCTTTTATACGTTCAACGTAAGAACCGTCTTCTGTATTAATTTTTACTTTATCACCTTCGTTAATGAATAAAGGAACTCTAATTTCTGCTCCAGTTTCAGTTGTAGCAGGTTTAGTAGCATTTGTTGCTGTATCACCTTTTAATCCTGGCTCAGTATATGTAATTTCCATTACTACTGTATTTGGTAATTCAGCAGCTAAAGCAGTTTCATCAGAAGCACGGAATAAAATCTTAATTTCATCACCAGCTTTCATGAACTGAGCATTATCAATTAAATCTTTATTTAAGTAAACTTGAGAAAAATCGTCATTATTCATGAAGTGAAAACCATTATCATCCTCATATAAATATTGGTAATTACGTGTTTCAACGCGAACTTCCTCAATTTTGTGACCAGCAGAAAAAGTATTATCTAATACTTTTCCATTTGTTAAAGATTTTAATTTTGTACGTACAAAAGCAGGACCTTTACCTGGTTTTACATGTAAAAATTCAATAATTTTATATGTATCGTTATTAAATACAATACATAAACCTTTTCTAATATCAGCAGTTGTTGCCATTTTATATTTTCTTTATTAAATTATTTAATTAAACACCAGAACTATATCCTTTCATAATTCCTCTATCACTCGTGTTAATAAATTCTAATATAACCTCACGATAATGAGAATTAGGAAATTTTTCTAATATTTGTTCTACAGCTTGAGATACATTATTTTTTTGTTGATATAAAATTCTGTATATCCCCTGAATTTCAAAAATTTCTTCAGAAGTAAAGCCTTTTCTTCTTAAACCTATAGCATTTACACCAGCATAAGAAACTGGATTCTTAGCAGCTTTAACATAAGGAGGAACATCTTTTCTGATTTGTGTAGCTCCAGCAATAAATGCATGTTCTCCAATTTTAGTAAATTGATGTACAGCACTATAACCACCAATAAAAGCATTATCTCCAACTTCTATATGTCCAGCAAGTCCAACTGAATTAACAATAACCACATTATCTCCAATCACACAATCGTGCGCTATGTGAGCCGTAGCCATAATCAAACAATTTTTTCCAACTTTTGTGAAACCTAATGCACTAGTACCTCTGTTAACAGTAACACACTCGCGTATAGTTGTATTATCACCTATATATGTTAAAGTTTTTTCTCCTTCGTATTTTAAATCTTGAGGTTCACCAGAAATAACGGTACCAGGATAAATTTTACAATTTTTTCCAATACGCGCACCAGACATAATAGTTACATTTGGTCCTATCCAAGTTCCTTCTCCAATCTCTACATCTTCATAAACTGAAGAAAAAGGACTAATAGTAACATTCTCTCCTATAATTGCAGATGGATGAACGTATGCCATCGGATGATTCATAACTTCCATTTCTTTTTTATTATTCTTTTGTAATAACTGCCATCATTTCTGCTTCAACAGCAATCTGATTATTTACATATCCAATACCTTGCATATGAACAATACCTCTTCTGATAGGTTCTACTAATTCTAATTTAAAAACAAGTGTATCTCCAGGGATAATTTTGCGTTTAAATTTAGCATTTTCTATCTTCATGAAATATGTTGAATAATCCTGAGGATTATCTAATTCTCCTAAAATCAATAAACCTCCTAATTGAGCCATTGCTTCAATTTGTAATACACCTGGCATAACAGGTTCTTTAGGGAAATGACCTACAAAGAATGGTTCATTCATTGTCACATTTTTAACCCCAACTAATCCTGTTGATGTTTTTGAAATTACTTTATCTATCAACAAAAATGGAGGACGATGTGGTAATAACTTCATGATATCATTAATATCATATACAGGATCAACACTTAAGTCAAATTCCGGAACCTTATTACGTTGAGCTAATTTTATTTGCTTACTTAATTTTTTAGCAAAATTAGTATTGGTATGATGACCTGGTTTAGTTGCTATAATTTTAGCCTTTAACTTTTTACCTACTAAAGCTAAATCACCTACAACATCTAATAATTTATGACGTGCAGCTTCATTAGGATAATGTAATGTTAAGTGATCTAAAATACCATTTGGACGTATAGAAACATCTTCTCTATTAAAAGCCTTACATAGTTTTTCTTTTGTTTCTGGAGTAATTTCTTTATCTACATATACAATAGCATTATCTAAATCTCCTCCTTTGACTAATCCAGCTTCTAATAATTGTTCTAACTCATGTAAAAAACAAAATGTTCTTGCTTGAGAAATTTCATTTTTAAAATTTTTCATTGAAGACAAAGTAGCATTTTGAGTTCCTAAAACTTTAGTCCCAAAATCTACCATTGCAGTTACTTGATACTCGTCAGCAGGAATAGCAGTTATTTCAGAACCTGTTTCTGGATCAACATAAGTTACAATTTCCTTAATTCTAAAGTATTCTCTGTCTTTATCTTGTTCAACAATTCCTGCTTTTTCAATCGCCTCTACAAAAAACTTAGAAGAACCGTCCATAATAGGAGGCTCTGCATTATCTATCTCTATGTAGCAATTATCAATATCCATCCCTACCAAAGCTGCTAAAACGTGCTCTGTAGTAAGAATTTTAACTCCTTTTTTTTCTAAAGTAGTTCCTCTTGCAGTACTTACAACATATTGTGCATCAGCTTCTACCTGAGGTTGCCCTTCTAAATCTGTTCTTACAAAAATAAATCCTGTATCAGGATCTGCAGGTTTAAATGTTAACGTAACATCTTTTCCTGTGTGTAATCCCACACCTTTTAAAACGGCTTCGTTTGCTAAAGTTTTTTGCTTATCAGACATTAACTTTTATTTTTGTTTGATTTCTTTTTCTAAATTATCTAATCGTTTCACTATTTCAGGAAACTTTCTAAAGTGAACAAAAGATTTTCTAAAGCTAGATGCTTCCATTGCTGGAGAACCATATAATTTAGCATTACTAGCTACGTCATTATTTATACCACTTTGTGCTTGTATTTGAACATAATCTCCTATCGTCAAATGTCCAACAATACCTACTTGGCCTCCTATCATACAATTGCGTCCTACTTTAGTAGATCCTGCAATTCCTGATTGAGATGCAATTACTGTATTCTCACCTATCTGCACATTATGTGCAATTTGTATTTGGTTATCTAATTTTACACCTTTTTTAATAATAGTAGAACCCATTGTTGCTCTATCTATTGTAGATCCAGAACCAATTTCAACATTGTCTTCTATAACAACATTACCAATTTGTGGAATCTTTTCAAAAGATCCATCTGCAGTTGGTGCAAAACCAAAACCATCAGAACCAATAACTACATTTGAATGAATAATACATTTTTTACCTATTTTCTGGTGTTCAAGTTTATGAAGATTGTAAAATAGGTAAAAAATGTATT
>DJDD01000087.1:3574-3709 GCA_002430925.1 Flavobacteriales bacterium UBA5933 | reverse complement strand
AATAAATAAATAAATAAATAATCTATTCCATTATAAATATTTTTCTAATTATACTTACAAAAAGATAGAATATAATAGGTGTAAACACTATTACTTCTGAAATCAAAAAATGTTTAAATATTTTTTTTATTTTTT
>DJDD01000087.1:2572-3401 GCA_002430925.1 Flavobacteriales bacterium UBA5933 | reverse complement strand
TAAATATTTTTTTTATTTTTTCCATGTTTTTTTCATTTTAATTTTATAAGTTAAAAAATCTTCGAAAGGTTGATAACCATACTGATGTTGTAATACCCACTGTGCCATTACTCCACCTCTATAATTGAAATCGACAATATTTAGTGGAACTGGAATATCTAATCCTTTAATAGTTATGTTTAAATCTTTAGTATAATCTGCTTCGGATACACCAAAAGTATCTGTATATTGTAAAATAACAGTAGCTTCGTAACCAATTTCATTTTCCTCAATACATAGATTTAAAATCTTTGTAATATCCACCATATCTATCAATTTCAGTTCCTACTTTTAATGATACTTCTTCCATATTAATAAATCCTCTAAAAGGAGGCTAATGAATATTTCTTCTTGAATCATAATTTAAATTATTTTTTATAAAGAATTTTTCTAATTCATCCCATTTTTTTGATAACTTTCCATTATTGATTTTAATTTTAACAAAGAATCTATATAATATTTTTTATAATTTTCATCGTCATTTAGCCAGTTATTATCATAAAAATCATTATTTATATCACACCAAGTATTTTTAATATCTTTTCTAATAAACTCAAAAAAATCACGCTTAGAAATAGACTCCATTTTTTCAATAGTCAAATCAAGCATTTTTAAACAATATTTTAATCGTTCTTTATCATCTCCAATAATATCTTCATCAAAAAAATATTTTCCATGTGCTACATGAAAATTTCCATGTAAATCTGCTAAAACTTCCCTAAACCATTCAGGATGTTTTTTTTTTTGTAAAAAAAGCTCCATAAATTTTTGAAGCCAAGATATAATTTGA
>DJDD01000087.1:0-2511 GCA_002430925.1 Flavobacteriales bacterium UBA5933 | reverse complement strand
CTTTATATATTATAGGTTCCCAGCTCATTATTTTGATATATTTATAAGTTTAGCTTCACCGAATTTAGTAGAGATATAATTTAATGTTTCCTCATATAAAGATGGTTGTAATCTTTTCATTTCTGTAAGATTTAGTACTACATAATCTGCTTTAGTAAAATGTAAATCTATTGATTTGAAAAATTTAGCTTTTTGACTAGGTTTTCTTGCAAATTCACTTAAAGCAACTTCTCCCAATTCTCCTCCAAATTCATCAAATGTCTTACCTTTATAATCTCCACTTAATGAAATCCAATCTCCTTTTTTCTCTGCAGTAGATTTAAATCGTTCGAAATACCCATATTTTTCTTCAATTTCAAAACCAGCTTTACCTTCTGCTAGAGAGGTTTTCCCTTTGTCTAAATCTTTTCCAAGTTCTTCTATACGTTTAGATGAATTAGTTTTCCTTAAATCTTTTATTCTCTCTATTTCTTCTACTAACTTTTCTACTTCTTTAGCACCATCAGCCCCTTTAACAACTTCTTCTATCTGGTTTTTATAAGGCGATTTATTTAGCTCAGCATCAAGGTCTATTTTATTGTTTTTAAGAGCTTGTTCAAAATCCTCAAAATCTTTTTGGCTAGCAATTCCCTTTTTTCCGTATTTACTAACCAAAACATCTACTGCACTTGTACTAAAAGAACCTACTGCATATAAAAATACAAATTTATTCCATCTATTCAGCTGCTCTTCTGTTAATACATCTGTATTTTGCAAATAAATATCTGTAAAACCAACTCCCATATCTGCTACAGCTTTCACTCCGAGATATGTAGCTCTTGCTGTTTGTCCTACCCTATACGCTCTTACTGCCCATACTACTTCTCCTACTCCCAAGGCGGTAAGAGCTACTTCTCCAGTTAATTGTGCAGATTTCCAACGTGCAGATTTAGTATCTTGCCAGAATAAGTCGTAAACCATTATAGCTGGCAATGGATACATTTGACCTTTTAGAAATTGATATTTACCACCTAAACTGATATTCTTATCAAATTCTACAATAACAGGGTCTAACGGATGTACTTTAACAAAATATTTTTCGTTCGAGAACCATTTTGTAACAGTAAATTCTAATTCTTTACTAGAAACTAATTTTTCATCATTATTCGTCCCTAATAAAGCATCTGTAAACTTAATAAAATTAGGTTTTTTTGCATCTAAATGAACTTCTCTTGCATTTAGATTATTAAAAGCTATATTATTTACGGTTTTTATAAATGTATCATATTGATATCCATACAATTTCTCTACAAAATGTTTTAGATAACCTTTATCTATTACATAGTTTACTAAATCTAGTGCCTCTGATGATGTATAATCTGTTGTAGTAAAAATTGTACTTAACACAAGACCAGCATCTACATCATTACCTATATTTTGTTCAATAGCATACGATCCTTTGCTAAGTAAATCTGTAAGTTGTTTTTTTCGTTCAATACTCATCTGTTTGAACGGAGGCATAATAATCCTTACCATCTTAAGGTCAGATGGGAAAGCAAAAATATTATTCGAACCTTTTGTTATCTGAAAATGATCTTTTACATGCTCTACTAATTCTTTTACATCTGAAAAAGGATAATTATATAATTTATCTAAAGCGTTACTATAATTTATAAATGCTTGGTATGTGTTTTCTAATTTTTCCCTCGTATATTCTCCATTATTTACAATTCCACTCCAAAACATCGCTCCATTATTCTTTTGTTTATCAACAAAACTGTTATAAACTTCTATATCAAATTCTTGAGCAATTTTTGAAATGTTCAGTAATATAGCTTGATCTTCTTCTGGAATTCTAATTTTATTTTCATCAAATATTTTCTTCCCTATATCGTTTAAAGAATTATAGGTATCTACATTATTCTTCTCACCACAATCTATATTTGCATAAAAAGAGAATATTTTATCCTTAAAATCTACATTAGAATCGGCATTATATTTACTGGCTTTTAGTTCACTTAATTTAACTTTATATAATTTCCCACACCCAGAAAGATAATCCACAACAATCACTTCTTCTGAAGAAGAAACAGGTGTTATTCCTAATTTTCCATTGTTATTGCTATAATAATCTTCATTTCTATAAGTATAGGTAACCTTATCTTTTACTATACTACAAATACCACCATTGTTTATACAATTTTTCGAATCTCCATGAACAGAACTTCCATCGTATTTAAACAATTTCCAATCTGGTGTTAATCTTACATCCGAAAATTCTCCCTCACTTTGTCCTTGGAAAGCATACAATTTAAACTTAGGATCACCGATTTGTTTCCAGTCTAGGTGAGATAAGAATTCTCCTGTTCCATAACCCATCAATAGTTTATCGCTCGTACTTGCTGGATGTTCTAGTTTAAATACACCATGTCCTAATTCGTGGGCTGCTGTTTTTATTGGTGCTTTACCAAATATATACCCAAATTGTCCATTGAGACGCATATACCCATATTGACCTGTAGAAGAAGATTT
>DJDD01000048.1 GCA_002430925.1 Flavobacteriales bacterium UBA5933 | reverse complement strand
AAAATTTTTAACTTTGATGTATTAAAATAAAAAAAGCTTATATTTTATAAGAAACATAAGCTTTTTTTATATTTATTGATCAAAATTATTCTTTTAAATCTTTTTCAGCATCTTTATTTTGTTTTCGTTTTTGTAAACTTTCTAATAATTTTTTTGCTTTTTTACCTTCGTCTGTTCCTTCATAAGCTGTTGCAACAATTTCGAGGTTTTGCTCAAATTTTTCTTCTCCTTCCGTTTGTTTAATTGCATAAGCATTTAATAAAGCAAATTTTGCAATGATAATTTCTGTTGGATACTTACTAATTGCTTCTTGAACTTTAGTTTTTACCTCAGCATATTTTTCATCTTTATACAGATCATAAGCAATTTTATATGCATCCAAAGCTTCTTTTGTTTCTGGAGTTACAAATTCAACTTCTGGATTTAATATATATCCAGCATACATTGTATTTGGGTAATTAGAAAGAATATCATTTTTATATTTATTTTCTAATTTCTCATCTCTATTTTTGTAAATACGATATAATTGATAAGTAGCTTTTAGTTTTACTTCATCAGATTTTGGTGGTGAAGCAATTAATGCGTTTAACTCTTTACCTGCAAGTTCTCTATTGTCAAAAATATCAAAATATCCAATTCCTAATGAAAGTTGGGTAGTATCTCTTTCTATTTTTAAATTATTTAAATCGTTTTGAGAATTAGGTATTTGTTCTAAATAATAATCAATTTCAAATCTTCTAGGATTACCAGCACTTACTTTTCCTGTTAATTCAGCTACTTTATCTTCTGTTGTAGTATTAATAGCGTTAGAATTTCTCCAATTATCTTTTAATTGAATACCTCCCCAAACACGTTTAAATTCTTCTGAACCTGATGTTTTTAAAGTTGGATTGTAGAAATAAAATTTAGTTTTATCAGTATTAGCGAAACTATTACTAAAACTAGTACTTTTGGTTTCTAATTGGAAAGTTTCCATTTGATTCTTTTCTTCTTCAATCTGTTTTTCCTCTTTCTTTTTCAATTTATCAATATAGTCAGTGAAAAACTTAGTTTGTTCTTCTTTAGGAAGTCGTGCTAGTTTTAAAATTGAATCATTTTTTTGAACCAAATAATGTTTTTCCATTAATTTCTTTAAACCATCATTTCTCAGTTTAATTCGATCTTGATCTTCTTTTAATTTATAACTTGTTTGAGCAGAATCATAATAAGCTGATGCATAAACATAATCATTTTGCTTAAATTTTATATCTCCATAATTTTCATAGGCTCTACCTCTAATATAAGGATCAGATATGGGCTCTTTTAAACTTAATTTTGCATATTCAATTGCTTCATCCATTTTACCAGCTCTAAAAGCCATTTCTGATATACCGTAATATAATTCATTTTTCTTTGAGCTATAAATTCCTTTATTAGCTATGTCTAATAAATTATTCTTATAATTTGAATAATTGTTGGTTTCAGGGTTAAAATTTGCAGAAATTGCTAATTGAGCTTTAATTTCTAAATCGAAACCAGGTTTCATTTTATAAACTTTTGTAAATGCTTCGCCAGCTTCTTGTTGTTTTCCTAGTTTAGAGAAAAGTTGTCCCATAATATAAAATAAACGGACTTTTTCATCTTTATCATTTGAAAAATATTCTGCTTTTTGCAAAGGATCTAATGCTTCTTCATATTTTTTTTGATCAATTAATAATTGAGCATAACTACGAGCAATCATAACTTTAAATACTTTACTTTTATAAGGATCTGCTTCGTATAATTTTTCTAAAGTGTCAACTCCATCATAATAATTACCACCATGTATTTCAGCAATTGTTTTATATATATTAGCTTCTTGAGCATATTTTGTATCTCTAAAGTTTTTGATGACATAATTAAGAGGATCCAATGCGTCAAAGTATTTTTTTTGATAGAATAATGATTTACCTATCAAAAGATAAGCTCTTCCTATCATACTATTCTCTTCATGTCCACTTATTTTCATAGAATGTTTTTCTATAACTTTTGTAGCCTTTGCCTCAATAGCATTAAACCCAGTAGGAATTTCAACTTTTGTTCCGTTACTAGTATTGTTTGAGTTTCCAACAATATTATTCACAGAATCATACACAGAATAATATTCTAAACCAATAGGAAGAATTTTAGAGTAATTTTCATCGTAACCTTCTTTTAATTCTACTTTCCTTTTGTCTAACAATTCTTCAGCATTAAAAATACCATTAAACCAAGAAGTCATTTTATGATATTGACGATTTTTGAAGCTATTATTTCTAGTAGAACAGCCAATAAAAATACTTGCTGCAGATAAGGTTAGTATAATTTTTTTCATGATTGCAAATAAAAACAAATCTACAATAAAACGCATGATAAAGAAAAATCTTATATCATTACTAAAAATAATATTTATGAAAGTTGAATCAATCTTATTAATCTTTTAATTTTTAAAAAGTTATAATTTCATTTATAATAAATTCACAATATTTTATGAATAAATTTCTTAATGTTTTCGATTATTTATTGATAATAATGCTTTAAATTCGACAAATAATATTGTTTTAAGAAAATCAAATGAAAGCGTTTTTAGCTAAATTTTTTGCAAAGTATGTTGTTAATAAAGAACAAAAATGGATAAATAATCCTTTAGAATGCCAGGATAATGTTCTAAATGAATTAATTACTTCTGCGAAGAATACAAAATTTGGGAAAAATCATCAATTTGATAGCATAAATTCTTACAATGATTTTAAACAAAATGTTCCTGTTAGAGATTACGAAGGTTTAAAAGAATATTTTGATGAAATTGTCAGTGGACAGTCTGATATTCTTTGGCCAGGTAAACCAATCTATTTAGCAAAGACTTCGGGAACAACATCAGGTACAAAATATATTCCTTTAACGAAAGAGTCTATTCCTACACATATAAATTCTGCCAGAAACGCTTTACTTTTTTATATTAATGAAACAAAAAATTCAAATTTTGTAAATGGTAAAATGATTTTTCTGCAAGGAAGCCCAATTTTACAAGAAAAAAATAATTTGAAAGTAGGAAGGTTATCTGGTATAAGTGCACATTTTGTTCCAAGCTATTTGCAAAAAAATAGACTACCATCTTATGAAACTAATATTATAGAAGATTGGGAAACAAAAGTGGATAAAATCGTTCAAGAAACTGTAAATGCAGATATGACCTTGATTTCAGGTATTCCACCATGGTTAATTATGTACTTCGAACGATTAATTAAAAAATCTGGTCAAGAAAATATAGCTTCTATTTTCAAAAACTTTCAATTAATGGTTACAGGCGGAGTTAATTATGAACCTTATAGAGATAAAATAAATCAATTAATTGGGAAAAAAGTAGATTGTATACAAACTTATCCTGCTTCTGAGGGATTTATTGCTTACCAAAATACACAGCAATCAGATGATTTATTATTACTGTTAAACAATGGTATTTTTTATGAATTTATTCCTGTTGATGAATTTTTTAATGAAAATCCTACAAGAATTTCTCTAAAAGATGTTGAATTACATAAAGATTACGTATTAATACTTAACACGAATGCAGGATTGTGGGGATATAATATTGGAGATACAGTTCGATTTACATCATTAAAACCATATAAAATTTTAGTTTCTGGACGTATAAAGCATTATACTTCAGCTTTTGGAGAGCATGTTATTGGACATGAAGTAGAACAAGCATTGCAAAAAACTGTAGAAAAATTTCCTGCAAATATTATTGAATTTACAGTTGCTCCACAAGTCAATCCTATCAATGGATTACCTTACCATGAATGGTTTATAGAATTTGATTCAAATCCAGATAATATTGAAGATTTTAATACTGAATTAGATTTTCAGATGAGAAAACAAAATACTTATTATGATGATTTGATTTCTGGAAATATTCTTAGAACTTTAGTAGTTACTAAAGTTAAAAAAGATGGATTTCAAGATTATATGAAATCAATAGGAAAATTAGGAGGACAAAATAAAGTTCCTAGATTATCGAATGATAGAAAAATAGCTGATAAATTTTATCAACTTAATTTATTTATAGAATAATTTAATTTAAAAAGAAAATGATTTACAAAACGGTAAAAAGCTCAGTTATAACTTTTTCACAATTAATGTTGCCATCACATTCTAATTTTAGTGGTAAAATACACGGAGGATTTATTCTTTCTTTATTAGATCAAATTGCATTTGCATGTGCTTCAAAATATTCAGGTAAATATTGTGTTACAGCCTCTGTGGATAGGGTTGACTTTTTATGCCCTGTAGAAGTTGGTGAACTTTTAACTTTAAAAGCATCAGTTAATTATGTTGGTCGAACTTCAATTGTTGTTGGAATAAGAGTTGAAAGTCAGAATATTCAAACAGGCGAAGTAAAACATTGTAATTCATCTTACTTTACAATGATTTGTAAAGAAGAAAATGGAGATAAATCAGAAGCTCCAAAGTTGATACTAAAGAATACAAATGAAGTAAGGAGATTTTATAAATCTTTGCATAGGATAGAAGAGCATCGAAAATTAAAAGGTCATATGCAAGAACCTATTGATTATAAATCTAAAGATTTGATAGATTATCTATTAGAAAATCATCCAGTTAAAATTGAAATAGATAAATAAAAATCATTAAATAAATACTAGCCCAATCTTATAAAAGATTGGGCTTTTTTTATCTAAATAAAAATATTATTCTAAATTTATTTAGAATAATTAAAAATAAATAAAAACCTAAATATATATATTTGCATCTATTAATTATTAGACTAATTAAAAATAAAGTTTAGTAACAACAATAAATTAACAGATGAAAAGATATTTTATTCTATTGAGTTGTTTATCTGGGTTAAATGTTTATTCACAAACAAATGACTCTATCAATAAAAATCAGCTTATAAAACTAGATCAAACAGTTATTTCGGGACAATATAGTAATTGGATATCCTAACGAAATTT
>DJDD01000018.1 GCA_002430925.1 Flavobacteriales bacterium UBA5933 | reverse complement strand
CATCCTTTTTAGATTGGATACATTTCGAAAGCATTATTACATTTCGAAAGCCTTAATAACCTAGTTGAAATACACTACCCAATCTAAAAAGATATAGCGAAAAGCACGGTGCGAAGCAATTGCCCTAAAAAAACTATAAATTTGCTTGAATAAATTCTAATGTTTTAAATACTATACTATCTAAATCATTATCTAATGTTGCTACGTGATAGCTATTTTTTAGCTCTATTAATTCTTTTGATGGACTAGAAACATGATCATAAATATACTTAGCATTAGCAGGTGGAACTACATGATCTTCTGTTGAATAAAAAATTAATATTGGGCAAACAATTTTATTTAATTCTTTTCTAATTTCATTTGTAAAATCAACTATTTCTTTTACAGATTTTTTAGGTGTTTTTTCATAAGCTAATTCTATAACTCCTTCTTTTTTTATATCAGAACCTATTCCATTTATGAAACGAGGAGAATTAGGATTTTTGTAGATTTCTTCCATAAAAGTAACATCTACAGCTCCGTTTATAACTATAGCTCCTTTGATTGGAAAATTTACCGCACTATATAGAGTTAAAGTTCCTCCCATAGATAAGCCAAGAACAAAAACATCTTTTACTAAAGATTTCAATTCATAATATGCATCACTTACAGATTTTTTCCAATCGTTATATGTACAAGATTCCATATCTTCTGGTGTTGTTCCATGACCTTTTAAACGAGGCATATTTACAGTAAATCCCTTTTTATGTAGTGCGTAAGCTACTAACCTCATACTTTGAGTTGTTCCTGTGAAACCATGTACAACTAAAATTCCTATATCTTTTGAACCTCTAAGTAATTCTGCTTCTGCTCCTTTTAATATGTTTTGTTCCATAATTATTTTTTTGTGGTATTTAAATTATTTCTTTTTTAAAAAGATTGTAAAACTTTATTTATTTCACGACTAACTTGTTTTGGTTTTTGCATAATCATAATATGTGTTCCTCCCTCTATACTTATTGCATTTTTGATATTGCTAATAGGAAAAATAACATCTTTATTACCATGAAGATGAGTCAGATTTTTTTCTTGATAAGAAGCTGAATGCTCCCAATTCACAATTTTATGTATAGACCATCTTAAATATTCTTTGTTTTTGAATTCGAAAATATCGTCAATATTATCTTTTTCTCTATCTGTATAATAAAGCTTTCTTAACATCACATAAGAAAATGCTTTATCAGATGTCAAAAAGCTTATTGGAATCAATTTATGAGCATTTAAAGAGGCTGAAAATTTAAGTAATGGAGGCATTTCTGTTCTATTTTTTACTGTAGAAATTAAGAATGTATGTTTTGGATGAACAAAGCGATTCATTTCTTGAGCGACTATACCTCCAAAAGATAATCCCATTAAAATAAAATCTTCACTAGGATTAATCTTTTCTAATAATCTTTCTGTATAATGTGCTAAAGATTCATTTTTTTCTGGAACTAACCATGGAATATAAATTTGTTCAAAATCATCATTCAAGCGAAGATTTCTAAATGCATTTCCATTTGCTCCTAATCCACTAACTTGATAAATCTTCATTTTATAATATATTTTTCTTTTTTAGATAATCTGTTGGTCTTACTCCAATTATTTTTTGAAAAGTATTACTGAAAGTTGGTAAACTATTGTAACCAACCATGGTAGATATTTCACTTATAGAATACGTTTCATCAATTAACAATTGTAATGCTCTTAACATTCGTAAAATAGTAAAATATTGCACAAATGTCATATTCAAATCTTTTTGAAATAATCTCGACAAAGAACGTTCCGAAAAACCAAATTCTATTGTAATTTTTTTCATGCTAATAGATGAATCCATGTTATCATCCAAAAACTTAACAATCTTTTTTAAACGTTCATCATGGGGAATTGGCAAAGCTAATTTTAAACTATTTTTACTCACCTTTGGTAAAATCTCCTTAAAAGCTTTCGCAATGATATATTCACTTTTATCAACATGTTCTTCAATATTACCTTTCCATTGATTAGAAAACAATAATAATTCCAACAACAAACCATCTGCAGGATAAATCCCTACTTTCTTATAGAACGAATTTTCATTATTTTCTACAGGAAAATACAAATTCCTCATGATTACTTCTGGTGTATTTGGGTGTATACTATGTTCTACATACGGAGGAATCCACATATAATGTCTTGCTGGTAGATAAAAAGTATCTTTACCTATTTTCACATATACTATCCCACCTTCACAATATAAAAACTGAGCTTTATTATGCTTATGCGCTACGACATAAGCTTCTGATATTTCTTTATGATAACAAAAAATAGATGTAGCTTTTTTGTCTATTTCTGTTAAATAATATTGTGTTTCGAATATATTATCTTGATCCATTTTTCTTTAAATTATTATAATAAACAAATATAATTATTCAATAAATATAACGTAAAAAGTACACAAAAAAAAGTGGCTGAATTAAATAATTATTTGGCTATTTTTAATATTGGTATTCTCTTAAATAGAACAATATTTGTAATGCTTCTATTACCTAAAACACACAAAGGGAATAATCACAAAAGTTGCAATATGTTAGAAAGAGTAAAAAACGCTGATCTACATTCGAAAATAATGACAGCAGAAGAGTCTGCATCTTTTTTTGAAAATAATATGATTGTTGGATCAAGTGGATTCACAAGAGGTGGAGATTCTAAAGTCGTACTTAAGGCTTTAGCAGAACGCGCAAAAAATGAAGAATTAAAAATAACATTAATCACAGGAGCATCATTAGGTCATGGAACTGATGCTGCATTAGTAGAAAGTAAAGCTTTACATAAACGTTTACCGTTTCAGGTAGACTCTGTTATGCGAAAAAGCATAAACAATGGAGAAGTTTTGTTTATTGACCAACACTTAGGAGAAAGTGCAGAACATATCTTAAATAACCAATTCAAATTAGATATTGGTGTTTTAGAAGCTACTGAAATATTAGAAGATGGATCTTTGGTTTTTACTACATCTATTGGGAATAATGTAGAAATTGCTAGAAATGCTGATAAATTAATTATAGAAATAAATACAAGTATACCTACTAATATTAGAGGTGTACACGATATTTACAATGTTGAGGGTTATGGTAAACGTACACCAATAAATATTACTGCTTGTGATACTAAAATTGGTTCTGATACTATAAAAGTTGATCCATCAAAAATTGTTGGAATTGTATTTCATGATATTCAAGATATGCCAGGTGATATACAGCCTGCTGATGATGCAACAGCTGCAATAGCACGAAATATTGTAAAATTCTTTGAAAAAGAAGTAAAAAAAGGAAGATTAACTAAATCTTTGATGCCTCTGCAATGTGGTATTGGTAAAGTTGCAAATGCAGTTCTTGGAGGGTTAGAAAACTCTGATTTTGAAAACCTTGTTATGTACTCTGAAGTATTACAAGATTCTACTTTTGATTTATTAGACTCTGGTAAAATGAAATTTGCATCAGCATCGTCTATGACTGTATCTCAAGAATGTTATGATAGAGTAATTAATAACATTGATAAGTATAAAGATAAAATTGTACTTAGACCACAAGCAATATCAAATTCAGCTGAAGTTATTCGTCGTTTAGGAATTATTGGAATTAATACATCATTAGAATGTGATATTTATGGTAATGTAAATTCTACTCATGTTTCTGGAACTCATATGATGAATGGAATTGGAGGATCTGGTGATTTCGCCAGAAATGCTTACATGTCTATCTTCGTAACATCATCTATTGCAAAAGGTGGAAATATATCATCTATTGTACCTATGGTTTCTCATACAGATCATACAGAACATGATGTTGATATTATAGTAACAGAACAAGGTTTAGCTGATTTAAGAGGTCTAGCTCCAAGAGAAAGAGCTATAGAAATTATTAATAATTGTGTTCATGAGGATTATAAAGGTGAATTATTATCTTATTTCGAAAGAGCATGTTCACAAAGAGGCGGACAAACTCCTCATATTTTGGAAGAAGCTTTTTCATGGCACACTCGTTTAAGAGAAACAGGATCTATGAAGAAACAAAAAGTTTTAGCTTAACTATAAATAATTTCAAAAAATTATAACTCAAGAAAATCATCAATCAATTATAT
>DJDD01000151.1:6745-7180 GCA_002430925.1 Flavobacteriales bacterium UBA5933 | reverse complement strand
TATCAGTGGAAATCGTATTAATATTTGTAGAAATATCATCTACTGGAATATATTCAGGATCGGCACCACTTAATCCAAGCATAACAGCATAATCTGTTGCATGACCTTTTCCTGTAAGAGATAAAGATCCATATAAATCTACTTGAACATGAGTAATATCTTCAAAAATAGAAGCCATTTCTAATTCTTTTATAAAAGCTTCTGCTGCACGCCAAGGTCCTAAAGTATGTGAACTTGAAGGTCCAACGCCAATTTTTAGCATGTCAAATACTGAAATACAATCCATTCTATATGTTTAAAAAATATTTTTTTGTGATTCGCAAATATACTTGTAAAAACATCATATTGTTTTATTTTATTTAAATATTTAATTTATAATATTATTTATACTTTTTAAGTTTATATCTACCAGAAGGGCAATCCCTTCGGGACGTG
>DJDD01000151.1:2797-6577 GCA_002430925.1 Flavobacteriales bacterium UBA5933 | reverse complement strand
GGCAATCCCTTCGGGACGTGCTTTACACTATATCTTTTTAGATTGGTCATTTCGACTTCTCTTAATAACCACAAATCAAAACACAATATCCAAGTCGAAGTGTTATAACCAATCAAAAAAGGATGTCGCTTCAATCACTATTGCAAATGAACAACTAATAATCAAGAATAATATAAACCAAAAAAAAGAGGCTACATTAAATATAGCCTCTCAATTATTTATCAAACATTTTCTTACAATGTTTCTTTTAACCACTTAAAAAATTCATTATTCCAAACAAGAGAATTTTGAGGTTTTAAAACCCAATGATTTTCTTCTGGGAAATAAATTAATCGAGATTTAATTCCTTTTAATTGTAAAATTTGATACGCTTCTTGACCTTGTCCCATTGGAACTCTATAATCATGTCCACCGATATAGATTAACATTGGCGTATTCCATTTGTTAACTAATTTTGGGTTACTTGGATCAAATTCTGTATATCCTTTTTGTACATCTTTATTTGTTGTATCCCACCAAGGTCCACCTATTTCCCAATTAGGAAAAAACACTTCTTCTGTAGTACCATACATCGATTTTAAATCGAATACACCATTATGAGAAATAAATGTTTTAAAGCGTCCTTCATGAATACCAGCTAAATAATAAACAGAATATCCACCATATGATGCACCCACAGCTCCTCTTCTATCTTTGTCAACATAAGACTCTTTAGAAAGGTCATCTATTGCAGATAAGTAATCTTTCATTACTTGTCCACCCCAATCTTTAGAAATTTGCTCATTCCATTCGACACCATGTCCTGGCATTCCTCTTCTATTAGGAGCAATTACAATGTAACCTTGGGCTGCCATTAATTGAAAATTCCATCTTGTTGAATAAAATTGAGTTAACGCAGATTGTGGCCCACCTTGACAGTAAAGCAAAGTTGGATATTTCTTTGTTGGATCAAAATTAGGAGGGTAAACTACCCAAGCATGTAATTCTTTTCCATCTGTTGTTTTAATTTTTCTTGCTTTTACATCACTTAATGCAATTGAATTAAAAATATCTTTGTTTTCATTTGTTATTTGAGTAAGCTTTCCAGTTTTTAAATCAACAACAAAAATTTCTGCTGCATGATTAATATCTGTTTTTGTTACGATTGCTTTATCTCCAATAATATCTTTAAGATCAGCAATATCAAAATCACCTTTAGTAATTTGTTTTACTTTAGCTATATTTTTCTTTTTAGAATTAACTTCAATTTCAAACAATTGAATTGTTCCACCTACAGGAGCATTAAAATAGATCTTTTTACCATCATTACTCCATTTATAAGCTTGTACAGTTCCATCCCAGTCCTTAGTTAAATTATATTCTGTATTTCCATTACGAATGATCAAATCATTTTTATCAGCCTCGTAACCGTCTCTTTCCATTCTTAGAAAAGCTAGCTCTCCTTTTGATGAGAAGCTTGGGCTAACGTCATAACCTTTGTTTTGCTCAGTTATATTCGTTGTTTTTTTAGTCGCTAAATCATATTCATAAATATCAGTATTTGTACTAATAGCATAATCAGTTCCGTATTTCTTTTTAGAAACATAAAATATTTTTGAACCATCTGGCGACCATACAAATTCAGAAACACTATAAGGTTCATCATTTAAAACATCAATTTTAGATGTGTTTCCATCTTTATTTTCTGAAATAAATAAATGGTCATAATTACCATCATTCCATGTATCCCAATGTCTATAATTTAGTTCATTATAAATCTGAACATTCGATTTATCTAATTCAGGATAAAAATCTGATCCAAAAACCTTCTGTAACTTTACCTTATCAGTTTCAGCTTTATATTTATTATCGTTAGATAATGATTCATCAGCTAAAAGGTTTTTATAATCTTCTATAACTGTAGACTTTCCTCCTAACAAAGGAACTATATATGTTTTAGAAGAATTTTCTTGCGTTTTTACATCTGTAGATGTTACTTTATAGATAAGATTTTTTTTATCTTTTGTAACTCCAACTGGAGAAACTTTTTTTATTTGCCATAACATTTCTGGCGTCATTACTTTTTGTCCCATTGCAGTTGTAGTTATCAAAGCTCCAGCAACTAATAGAGTAAATTTATTGATCATGATATTTGACTTAATTATTGTAAAAATACAAATTCTTTGTGGAGAGTAATATATTTTTATAAAACAAAAAACCTTCAATTTGTAAAATAAACAAATTGAAGGCTATATTTTAATTATTCTAAAAACTAATATTAGAAATTAACTTTAGTTTTATGTGTAAATACTGGAATAATAGCTCCAAATACAAGATTTTGTTGAGAAAATGCAAAACTTTGTTTCGCTTTATCTGATTTATCAGAAGTTGTTCTGATATCACTAAGATTAGCATAACCTCCTTTCATCTCAGCTTGTATAAAGAAATAATCCCAGAAAGTAAAATTGACACCTACCATTGCTGCTGCTGCAAAACCAGCTAAATGAAATTCATCATTTCTTGCTCTATCCATTAATTTAACATTCGATTTTGGATATAAAATTCCTGCTCCAACACCCTCTGTTAAGTTTACATCTATTCCTTTACCATTTTTAGAAATTGGCAAACGTAATAAATTGTCAAAACGACGAATCTCTAAATTTGCATAATTTAATCCATCAGTATGCTCAAACGTTAAAAAATCTTCTGTTAATTTTTTATCGGTATTGTCATAAGTTCCATCAAATGTAGATCCTGTGTTTATATTTCCATTCATATTTACCACTTGATCTTGATCCATTACATATTTCATGTGGTCAATACCAAAAGAGATATTCCAATTATCTGATATAAAATATCCTAAACGGAAATTATATTGCGGAATAGTCATAGATCCTGGTCTGAAATATTTCATACCAAAAGATGTTTGTCTATCATGTGCAACAACATTATCTAAAGTAAAATCATATCCATTTCCTTTAAAATGAATATCAGAATTTGTATATTGAGCATGATTCCAACCCCAATAAACATAAAACTTTCCTTTATTATGTTTCCCTTGACCATAACTAATTGCTGTAATTGCAATTAAAAACATTATACTTATATACTTTTTCAAAACTATATTTTTTGCAAATTTATCTTTTATTATTATTATGTGAAAATAAAATCAAAGATTTGTTAATATTTAAAATGAATAAACAATATATAGTTAATTGATAATCATTTTTTAATAATCTACTTTTTTTCTCAAATTAAAAATATATTTTTGTCTTAACTGAATAAATTTAAAAGTAAAGTATTGTTTTATTATACAAATAGATATAACAATACATAACCATTAATAAAAACTAAATCTTATGAGAAACGATTTTTATAAAAATATACTTGAAAAAAATAAAGCTTGGGTTGAATCCAAATTAAATTTAGATCCAGATTTTTTTAATAAACTAGCACAAGGACAGCAACCCCCACTTTTATGGATTGGATGTGCGGATAGTCGTGTACCTGCAAATGAAATAATAGGTGCACAACCAGGAGAAGTTTTTGTTCATAGAAATATTGCAAACATGGTTCTTCACTCAGATATGAATATGTTATCTGTTTTAGATTATGCAGTAAATGTATTAAAAGTTAAAGATATTATTGTGTGTGGACACTATGGTTGTGGTGGAGTAAAAACTGCAATGGGAAATTCTTCTATTGGATTAATTGATAATTGGATTCGACACATAAAAGATTCATATAGGTTTAATAAAAATGAACTAGATGTCATAGAAAACGAAAAAGAAAAATTTGATC
>DJDD01000151.1:2285-2674 GCA_002430925.1 Flavobacteriales bacterium UBA5933 | reverse complement strand
ATTTGTAGAAGTTAATGCTATTGAACAAGTATTAAATTTAGCAAAAACGTCTATTGTTCAAAATGCTTGGGCCAAAGGACAAGAATTACATTTACATGGATGGGTTTATGGAATTGCTTCTGGGTTAGTCAAAGATCTTGATGTAACATTAGATTCTAATGATGACTTAGAATCTGTTTTTCAGTTAGATATTACACATTAAAATAAATTAAATAAAAAAATCGTCTCACAAGTGAGACGATTTTTTTTGTATGTATATATATAGATTATAATTAATCTCTACCTCTTCTAGAGTTTCCTGATCTATTACGATCTCCACCACGGTAACCACCACGATCTCCACCGTTATCACGATCTCTACCTCCACGGTAACCTCCGCTTCTTTCGCG
>DJDD01000151.1:635-2219 GCA_002430925.1 Flavobacteriales bacterium UBA5933 | reverse complement strand
TCGTTATCACGACGACTATTGAAACCTCTACCTCTAGAATCTCCACCACCATTACGACGACGATCTCCACCTCTACGGTCTCCATCACCTCCTCCACGTCTTGGTTCTGGTTTAGAAATTTGTACATCTAAATCTACTCCATCACGTTGAGCACTTTTAAATGATTCTAAAACTAAAGATTCAAATTGAGTATCAACTTCGAAGAATGAGAAATTACGTAAAATTTCAATTTTACCAATTTCGATGTTACGGTTACGAGTTTGTTCGTTAATTAAACCAATTAAGTTAGGAACACGTAAGTTATGTTTTTGTCCGATGTTAATAAAGAATCTTGAGAAATCACGTCCGTTTCTACGTCCAGAACGCTCACCTCTTTCTCCTCTATCACCACGATCTCCTTCTGATTGAATATCTCTAGAGTTTTTGTAGTATTCTAAGAACGAATTAAATTCAACAGTTAAGAAACGTTTTAATAAATCATCACGATCTAAACTTGCTAATTTTTCGTTTACAGTATCCATGTAAGGTTCAATTAACTCTTCATCAACTTCAATGTTTTCAATTTTGTCAATTAAAGAAATTAAACGTTTTTCACAGATTTCAGCTCCTGTAGGTACATTTTTAGGTTCAATTTTAGAAGAAATAATTCTTTCTAATTCTTTGATTCTACGAGCTTCTCTACCACCAGAAATAATGATAGAAATACCTTTATTACCTGCACGACCTGTACGTCCAGAACGGTGTACATAAACTTCAGGATCATCAGGTAAATTATAGTTAATAACGTGTGTTAACTCGTTTACATCAATTCCACGAGCAGCAACATCAGTAGCAACTAAAATTTGTATATTCTGATTACGGAATTTTTCCATCACGTGATCACGTTGTGATTGAGATAAATCTCCGTGTAATGCATCAGCATTGTAACCATCTTGCATTAATTTATCAGCGATGTCTTTTGCTTCACGACGAGTTCTACAAAAAACAATTCCGTAAATATTTGGATAGAAATCAGCTAAACGTTTTAAAGCTAAATAACGATCAGAAGAACGAACCAAATATACATGGTGTTCAATGTTTTTTGATGCAGTATTTACTTTACTAACAGCTATTTCTACTGGATTATGCATGTATTCAGAAGCAATACGACGTACTTCTGATGGCATAGTTGCAGAAAATAATAATGTTTGTTTTTCTTCTGGAGTAGTTTCAAGAATAGAATCGATTTCGTCACGGAATCCCATGTTCAACATCTCATCAGCTTCATCTAAAACTGTCCAAGTAATATCATTAATTTTTAATGCTTTACGCTTAATTAAATCCATTGTACGACCTGGAGTTCCTACAACGATTTGTGGATTATCTTTTAATCCCTTGATTTGTTTTACGATGTCTGCACCACCATAAACTGCCTGAATACGAACACCAGACATATCTTTTGAAAAAGATTCTAATTCTTTTGCAATTTGTAAACATAATTCACGAGTTGGGCACAAAACGATTGCTTGTACGGCTCTTGTATTAATGTCTAATTGATTTAAAATTGGAAGACCAAATGCAGCAGTTTTTCCTGTTCCTGTTTGC
>DJDD01000151.1:0-582 GCA_002430925.1 Flavobacteriales bacterium UBA5933 | reverse complement strand
GTTTTTCCTGTTCCTGTTTGCGCCAATGCAATAACATCTTGTTCAGATGAAATAATTTGAGGAATAGCTTTTTCTTGAATTGGAGAAGGGTTAACGAATCCCATTTTCTCAATTGCAGTAAGGATTTCTTCTTGAAGTCCTAATTCTTTGAATGTAATCATGTTAGATACGATACCGATGATATTGAAATTCATTTATATTTCATATCACGGTTTTGTTTTTTTAATTATTTAACCAACAGATATGAAAGAATAAAATTAATATGGCTGAGCAGCCTAAAAAATCCCTAAATGAATATTCTTTAACATCCGTACC
The DNA here is from genome assembly GCA_002430925.1 of Flavobacteriales bacterium UBA5933. Taxonomy (GTDB): domain Bacteria; phylum Bacteroidota; class Bacteroidia; order Flavobacteriales; family Weeksellaceae; genus Empedobacter. Next base: position 267 of record DJDD01000151.1, on the reverse strand, counting down.
TTAACTCTAAAGGCTGTGCAAATGTACAACTTTATTTTTAATAATATGTGTTTTTATCATTTTATTGCTTAAAAATGTGTTATTTTCAAATATCTTGTACCATTATTCTAAGAATATGGATAAAAATAATTCGAATTTTTATTTATAAAATTGATTAAACTTTTTACAATTAAAATATATTCTTTGGGCAATCCCTTTGGGACTTGCTTTCCGCTATATCTTTTTAGATTGGTAATTATATAAAACTAGTTATTGCTCATCAACTTA
>DJDD01000023.1:1178-5727 GCA_002430925.1 Flavobacteriales bacterium UBA5933 | reverse complement strand
TTGTCATAATGCACTACGGGTCAGAAGATATAATTCAAAAAAAAGTTTAAATATATTCTTCAATAAATTAAAATATTTTCCATTAATCATGTAACATTTTGTATCTTTTATGTGACTAATGTTTTACTAAAAACAATTATAAAAAAATTATAGATGAAGAAATTACTTATGTCTATTTTATTTGCAGGATCAATGGCTTTTGGTCAGCAAATAAAATTTGACGAATATACACTTCCAAATGGATTACATGTAATCTTACATCAAGACAATACAGCACCAGTTGTTACGACAGGTGTAATGTACCATGTAGGTTCGAAAGATGAACAAGTTGGAAAAACAGGCTTTGCACATTTTTTCGAACATCTATTATTTGAAGGAACTGAAAATATAAAAAGAGGAGAGTGGTTTAAAATCGTATCTGGTCACGGAGGTTCTAATAATGCGAATACAACAACTGACAGAACTTATTATTATGAAACGTTTCCATCAAATAATTTAGAATTAGGATTATGGATGGAATCAGATCGATTAAGACAACCTATTATAAACCAGATTGGTGTAGATACTCAAAAAGAAGTGGTAAAAGAGGAAAAACGTTCACGTTTAGATAATCAACCTTACGGTAAATTTACTTACGGAGAAGCAGTTAATCCTCATGTATTTAAGAAAAGTGGATACAGATGGAGTGTTATTGGTTCTTTTGAAGATTTAAATAAAGCTAAATTAGAAGATTTTCAACATTTTAGTCAAACTTATTATGTTCCTAACAATGCAGTTTTAGTTGTAGCAGGAGATTTTAATACAGATGAAGCTAAAAAATTAATTGAAAAATACTTTGCAGTTATACCTCGAGGAAAAGATGTTGTAAAAACTGTTGTTCAAGAAGATCCAATTACACAAGAGGTTCGTGCTACAGAATACGATGCTAACATACAAGTTCCATTATTAGCGATAAATTATCGTACTCCAGGAAATAAATCAAAAGATGCTTATGCTTTAGAAATGTTATCGAATTATCTTACAGGAGGTAAGTCATCTATTTTATACAAAAAATATGTCGATGTAAAAAAAGAAGCTTTAGAAATATTTGCTTTTAATCGTCAAATGGAAGATTACGGAATTTATTCTATTGGAATTTTACCACAAGGAGATATTCCATTAGATAAATTAGAAAATGAATTACAAGTCGATATAGAAAATGTACAAGAAAATTTAATTTCTGAAGAAGATTATCAGAAGATTTTAAATGGTGTTGAAAATGATTTTGTTTCTTCAAAATCAGGCGTTCAAAATTTAGCACATGCTTTGGCTGATGCTTATATGTTAGGTGGAGATACAAATAAAATTAACGAAGAATTAAAAATATATCAATCTGTAACAAGAGAAGATATAAGAAACGTTGCTAAAAAATATTTGAATAAAAACCAACGTGTAATTATTCATTATTTACCAGAATCTAAAAAAGCTGCAAAATAAATAAACGACTGAAAATTATGAAAACAAAAATATTATCACTTGCATTAGCGTTTATGGCAGTTAGCCTTAGTGCGCAAGTTAAAATTCCAATGCCTCAACCTGGACCAACACCAACAATAAATTTGGGTAAACCAAATGAGTTTAAATTAAAAAATGGATTAACAGTTCTTGTTGTTGAAAATCATAAATTACCTAGAGTTTCGGCTACTTTAACCATAGATAATCCACCATTTGCTTTGGGGCAAAAAAAGGGTGCTGAATCTCTTTTAAGTCAAATGTTGGGAACTGGAACGACAACAAAAACAAAAGATGCATTCAATAAACGTATTGATTTTTTAGGAGCTAATGTTTCTTTTTGGGATGAAGGAGCATACGCTAGTTCATTGACTAAATATTTTAATGAGGTATTTACATACATGGCTGATGGAGTCTTAAACCCTAACTTCTCTGAAGTTGAATTCTCTGATGTTAAAAAAAGATATATTGAAGGTTTAAAGTCCAATGAAAAATCTGTAGAAAATGCAGCTTCTCGAGTTTCAAATATTTTGGTTTATGGAAAAAATAATCCTTATGCTGAATTTGATAGTCCAGAACAAATAGAGAAAATTACACTACAAGACGTTAAAGATTATTATAATTCTTATTTCAAGCCTAATAATGCTTATCTAATCGTTGTTGGTGATATTACAACAAATGAGGTAAAAAAATTAGCAGAAAATAATTTTAAATCTTGGCAAGCTAGTAAATTAAATATCCCAAGTTTTCCAAAAGTAGAGGAAGTTAAGAAAACAGAGATAGATGCTATAAATATGCCTAATGCTGTGCAATCTGTTGTTTCTGTATCTTATCCTGTACAATTAACAAAAAAAGATCCAGATTACTACGCTGTACTTATTGCTTCAACAATTTTAGGTGGAGATTTCAATTCTAAATTGAATATGAATTTGAGAGAAGCACATGGTTGGACGTATGGTGCAAGAGGAGGAGTATCTGATTCTCGATACATAGGTCGTTTTAGTACAAAAGCAACGGTTAGAAATGAAGTTACAGATTCTGCTGTTGTAGAAACAATGAAAGAGATTAAAGGAATGACCGAAAATAAAATCGATCAGAAAACCTTGGATGATGTAAAAGCAAAATTTCTTGGAGATTTTATTTTAACGTTAGAGAGACCTCAAACTATAGCAAATCAAGCTTTAACTAAAAAGACAAATCAATTATCAGATAATTTTTATGCCGATTATATTAAAAATATAAATGCAGTAACAGTTGATGATGTGTTACGAGTTTCTAAGAAATATTTTCGTCCAGAAGAAGCAAAAATTATTGTGACAGGTAAATTAGAGCAAATTGCTCCAGGTTTAGAGAAATTAGGTTATCCAGTATCTTATTATGATGCTTATGGTAATACAATTGATAAATCATCTTTGCAAGCCAAATCAACAACCATAACAGTTTCTCAAATAGTTGATAATTATTTTGCAGCAATTGGTGGAGCAGATAAAGTAAAAGCAGTAAAGTCTTTGTCGCAGGAAGGAAAAGTTAAAATGACAGTTTTAGAAGGAGATTATTCTAAAAAAGATTTATCGCCAAATAAAACAGTTACTGTAATGAATATTGGAGGAATGACTATTAAACAAGTTTTTGACGGAGTAAAAGGATACTACGAAATGGGACAAAAAGTTGATTTACCTGCTGATATGAATGCTTCTTTAAAGAAGACAAATACTTTATTTATTGCCTTGTCTGATGTATATAAGAAAGCAAAAGTAGATGGAATTGTTACAGAAAATGGTAAAGATTATTATAAAGTAGTTATAGCTGAATTAAACCGTACAGATTATTATGATGTAAAATCAGGTTTATTAATAAAAACAGAACAAGTTCAGAAAACACCACAAGGAGATGTTGTAGCATCTACAACAAACAATTCATATAATACCTTTGATGGAATTTTATTTCCTACAGATATAATAACTGAAGCTGGACCACAAAAAGTAGAAATTACTATTAAAAACGTTGAGGTAAATAAAAATGTATCAGACAAAGATTTTAAATAATTCTTTTTAAATATTTTTCAATTAAAAGGGCAATCTTAGAATAAATAAGATTGCCTTTTTATATTATTCCTTGATAGGTTTTTAATCAATAAATCTTATTTTTGATAAAATTTTTTAAATTATAAAATACATATAATGGCAAATATAAATTGGCAAACTGTAAAAGAATACGAAGATATTACATTCAAGAAATGTGATGGAGTAATGCGTATAGCTTTTAATCGTCCAGAAGTTCGTAATGCTTTTCGTCCTAAAACTGTTTTTGAATTGTTAGATGCTTTTCAATTGGCAGAAGAAGATAGAGAAGTAGGTGTAATTTTATTGACTGGAGAAGGTCCTTCACCAAAAGATGGAGGATGGGCATTTTGTTCTGGTGGAGACCAACGTGTACGAGGATCAAAAGGATATGAAGGTCAAGATGGAGTTGGTCGTTTAAATATTTTAGAAGTGCAACGTTTGATACGTTTTTCAACGAAGGTTGTTGTAGCTGTAGTAAATGGTTGGGCAGTAGGAGGAGGTCATTCACTACACGTAGTATGTGATATGACATTAGCATCTAAAGAGCATGCTATTTTCAAACAAACTGATGCGGATGTGGCTTCATTTGATGGAGGTTATGGATCTGCATATTTAGCAAAACAAGTTGGTCAAAAACGTGCACGTGAAATATTCTTTTTAGGATTAAATTATTCTGCACAAGAAGCGTACGATATGGGAATGGTTAATTTAGTTGTTCCTCATGATGAATTAGAGCAAGTTGCTTTTGATTGGTCACAAGAAATCTTAACAAAGTCTCCAACAGCAATTAAAATGTTGAAATATGCATTTAATTTAGTTGATGATGGTTTAGTAGGTCAACAAATTTTTGCTGGTGAAACAACACGTTTTGCTTATGGAACAGAAGAAGCTGTAGAAGGAAGAAATGCTTTCTTAGAAAAACGTCCAAGAGATTTTTCTAAGTTCAGATAATTTTGATTTATACACATAAAAAAAGCGATAACAATTGTTATCGC
>DJDD01000023.1:544-1098 GCA_002430925.1 Flavobacteriales bacterium UBA5933 | reverse complement strand
ATTGTTATCGCTTTTTTTATGAGGTTATTTTATTTTGCTTAAGTTCTCGGAAATAGTTTCTATAAAAGAAGTTAAAGGTTTTTTTGCCATCATTTCTATCATCATATTAAAATTTCCTTCAAAATCAAGAGAAACATCAGAGCTATTTTCATCCACAGCATCAATATCAATTGTTAATGTATATTCAAATGCAGGCGCAGGTGATTCAAAAACAATTTTAGATGGTTCTACAGATTCTTTTAAACGCATTCCAACTTTTGGTAAAGCACCAACACCAACTGTAAAACCAGTTCCAGATTCATGAACCTCAAATGATTTTGTATCTTCTGGCATTAATTGCTCATAATTTTTCATATCCAATAAGAATTTATATGCTTCTTGTTGATTTTTAGCAAAGCGTACTTTATTTGTATTTACCTTCATATCCTTGTGAGTTTTTTATAAATTTGTAACAAATCACTCAAATGTACAAAGTTTTTTTTAATGAAAGTTTGTTAACTTTCAGTAACCAGTCAAGAGAAGGAGCAAAAAATGTTTTGTTTCAGAATGAATCA
>DJDD01000023.1:0-454 GCA_002430925.1 Flavobacteriales bacterium UBA5933 | reverse complement strand
AGTTTGATGAAGCTTTTCACTTGTTGTCTTCAAAATCATCGACAGATGTTAATGTATTCAGTGATAAAATAGATGAGGTTTGGAGTAAATTTTTGAAATACTATAAATTGATTCAAGCTGCGGGAGGAATTGTACGTAATGCTAATAACGATTTTTTGTTTATTTTTCGATTAGGTAAGTGGGATTTGCCAAAAGGTAAAATGGAAAAAGGAGAAACAAAAGAAGAATCTGCAATTCGTGAAATTGAGGAGGAATGTAGCATTACTGGACTAAAGCTAGAACGTTTTTTGATGCCAACATATCATATTTATTTTCTTGAAGAATATATTATCAAAGAAACATTTTGGTTTGAGGTTTCTTATGATGGAACGGAAAGACCAAAACCACAGATAGAGGAGGGAATAGAAGCTGTTGAGTGGAAAAGTAAAGAGGAGATTCCTCATTTATTAAAAAA
>DJDD01000129.1 GCA_002430925.1 Flavobacteriales bacterium UBA5933 | reverse complement strand
GTTATTTTTATAAGAATTTGCGCTGGTTGATGCTCGTGCTGAATCTGTTCTAGGTTTTTCGGGTTTTGGTGGCGTTGGTTTTGTTTTATTTTCGGGTGCTCGTTCTATTTTCTTTTCTTGCGTAACTTCTACATTAACTTTATTAGCTACTAAATCACTGCCATCATAGGTTGCGGTTACATAATATTCATTATTAGATTTTTTATAGTTTTATTGATTTCTACTTTTCTAAAAAATTATCTGGGCGTTCGAGCGGGCTTTCTGTTACAATCTTTTCTAATTGGGCATTGAAACTCTCGAAATAAACCCAATCAAAAAAGGATTTACACGACAATCCCTAACGCAAAATACAAGTTTGAAAAATAGCCAATAAAACAACTTTACAATATTGTTTATTGGCTAATTCTATTTTTTTTCGATTAACTAAAAAAGAATATAATTAATATGAACCAGACTCATAATTATAGGCAAAATCTATTAATTCTTTTAAATGTGGGAGACCATAATATTTATTCTCCTTAAATTTATCTACCAATTTATTCCATGTTTTTTCATCATCTTCTCTATTGTAATGATAAAAAACACTTCCTAATATCGACCATCCTCCATTGGACTTATAGCTCAATTCTCTGTCTTTCATTACCAAATAATCAAACGTATTTGCTAAATAGGCTAACATTTTATCTTGTTCTTTCTTGCTAAACTGATTCCATATTTCATTATCATAATCTGTATAATAAGAATATAATGTATTAAAATAAACATAATTATCTTTATTGGTTGTTTCCTCTATGTATTTCAAAATACCTTCTCGGATTTCTAATTCACCTTTACAATTTTTTACAAACAAATTCTCGTTAATGAAATCTTGTGCTCTATTCTCATTTTTTTTCATTACCCAAGATAGTAAATCCTTATCCTTGGTATAACCAAATGTCGTTACCAAAGATTCTAAAAAATATTCGTCATTCACTTTTAACCAAGCAAAGCTAGCCTTATTATCATTGAATAAATATTTGTTTCGATGGATTAGTAATTGTTGATTGAATTGTCTTTGTTCTTGTAGATCTGGCACATCTCTCCATAATTTTAAAGAAATTTTTTCTCCATTTTTTGTTTTTTGAAAATCCAATAAATTATTTTCATATTCAATGATACCATTAAATTTTTTATAATCTAAAATTTCAGGAATAATATAAAAATCAGATATAAAAGATTCTTGTTTATTTACTAAAATACCAAAATTATCTATCAAATCATTTTGATAAAAAAGATGTTTCATATTGCATTTATCCAAAAAATTTATAAAAATAAATTCACTTGATTTTCTATAATTAAGCTCTCTTTTAAAAATATCTTTAATTTTATTTTGAAATTTTTCATTACTTAATTTTTCATACCTATTTTTCATTAAAATTTGTTTCATATAGGGAACAAGTACATTATAATCTTTTTCAGAATAGTCATAAGAAACATAGAAATCATCATTTAAAGGAGTTCCATATTCTAATTGTAATTTTAAAATATCAATTATTAAGCTATCATTTAAATTATTATTAATCATATTTTTATTATTTAATGACTCTTTATTATTACATTGAATAAAGAATATTCCATATAATAATAAAATAAGGTAAATTGTAAATTTATTCATATTATTTTTTTAAGATTCAGTTCCTTTAGCAGAAGGATTTCCTTCATAATAAGGTAAATTATAATCATCATTTGTTATTTCGTAATCTGCAGGAATTACAAAAGCAAAAAAATCAGATACATTATATTCAGAACATTGAAGTTTATTACTTTGATTTCCTCCAAGAATAATTAATTTCCCATTTTTTTCACCTGCAACAAAACCAACATGCCCACCTCCTTTTCTTGTTTTTACTGCAATAGCCCCATAAACAGGATTTAAAATTTTTTTACCTTCTGTCCACTCAGCCCATTTCAAAGCTCTGACAGCATCATAACCTCCATCTGTTAATATACCTTTATATCCGTATTTAACAAAGACCCAATTAATAAATGCTGCGCACCAAGATATCGTTTGATCATTTATGCCTTTTTTAGTTTTGGGATCAATAGTTCCCATTGTTTTTTCATATGCTGTTCCTTTAAAAAATTTAAATATTTCTTTATTTGTTCCTGTTTCTTTAATGTTTTTAGTTTCTTCTTTCCAAGCTATCTCCATCCACGGAGCTCTTTTTCCATCTTGTTTCTTTTCTTGTTTTGGTTTACCGGTTAGTAAAACACATTCATTTACTTTAAATATTTCTTTGGTTGGTTTGTATTCAGATTTAGTACCATTACTTTTACCTCGGTAATTAATAAGACGCTTTGCTCTTGATCTTGTTCCACTATTAAGTTTATCAATGATTTGTTTTACTATTTCTTCATCATTATCTTTTGTCGCTTGACTAGCTATAGAATACAAGTTTTTATGAATCCACTCTGCCATTCCGGTTACAGCCGCCTCATGTGGAGTATAACCACTTTTAGGAACTTCCTTAAAAACATCTACATTGCTATCAGGGACTAACTTATTGATTGTAACTTGTATAGCCTTATAGTTATCTCGTCCTGTTATTTGTAATAAACCACGTCCTCTAAAATTCCAAGCATCTTCGCCTGTTTTATTACCATTTCTATTGCCATAAGCTATAAATGCTATCATTCCTTCATTAGGTTCTTGTTTATCTGTTTTTCCATATTTATATGCATCTGGAGTTGGTTTGGCTTTTTTTCTTTCTAAATAACCTAATCTTTCGCCCTTATAACCCATATAAGTACTATTTTGCATTGTGGTTCCCTTTACATACTTACTACGAAAATTATCAAATGTTTCTGCAAGACGCTGTGGTCCATACCTAAGACTTTCTCCTACCAATGCTCCTCTTAAATCTCTACCTGATTCTTCTATTACTTGTGCAAAAAAATGAGCCTTTCTTGCACAAGTATCCAATCCAAATTTTTTACGATATTTATTTAAGGAAATTAAAAGACTTTCTAAATCACTTTTCTTTGCTAGTGTAAATATTAGTTGTAATTCTTCTAAAGTTATATCCTTATTACAATTTGGACATTTGCTTGTTTCTTCCTTCTTTTT
>DJDD01000043.1:12891-13160 GCA_002430925.1 Flavobacteriales bacterium UBA5933 | reverse complement strand
CCTAAGTATATAATTTCACCAAAAATATTGAATTTGAAGAATGAAACAACAGGTAAAATTCAATATAAAACAAATAGAAATTATCGTTTTAAGAATAATTATATTTTAGAAACGTATGGTACAATTGATAATTATACTTCTCGGTACACAGAATTAAAATTCCGAAAAGATAATGATACTGTTTTCTTGAAAAAAGAGGAAGTTTATTAGATGAAATAATTATTCTGAATAATATTTCTTGCGTTAGGGATTGAAATGAAAATCCTTTT
>DJDD01000043.1:10899-12713 GCA_002430925.1 Flavobacteriales bacterium UBA5933 | reverse complement strand
GCCCGAACGCCCAAATTTTAAATTAGAATAGAATTTTAGAATCAAAAAATAGAGATTCTAAAATTCTATTTTTTTATGATAATTATTTATTTAATAATCGTGCTGCTTCTTTAGCAAAATAAGTAGAAATAAGATCTGCTCCTGCTCTTTTAAAAGCTGTAAGAGATTCTAAAATAACCTTATCATTATCTAACCATCCTTTTTCTACAGCAGCTTTTATCATTGCATATTCACCAGAAACTTGGTAAACAGAAACAGGAACTTGTAAATTGTCTTTCACTAATTTTACAATATCCAAATAAGCCATACCTGGTTTTACCATTAAGATATCAGCACCTTCTTCTACATCAGCAATTGCTTCGCGAAGAGCTTCTTCTGAATTATGGTAATCCATTTGGTATGTTTTTTTGTCTTGTGGAATATTTTCTCCATCAACTGGTGCAGAATCTAATGCAGAACGGAATGGTCCGTAGAATGATGATGCATATTTTGCAGCATATGTCATAATTCCTACATTATGAAATCCGTTTTCTTCTAAAGCCATACGCATAGCTCCTATTCGACCATCCATCATATCCGATGGTGCAACAAAATCTGCTCCTGCTTCGGCATGCGATAATGTCATTTTAACTAAAGCATCAACAGTTTCGTCATTTATAACTTCACCATTTTTTATAATTCCATCGTGTCCGTAAACTGAATAAGGATCTAAAGCTACATCAGGCATAACAATCATTTCTGGAACAGCATCCTTAATTGCTTTTATAGTATTTTGCATCAATCCATTAGGATTCCAAGATTCTTTTCCTGTATTATCTTTTAAGTTATCACTTACCTTACAATATATATTGACAGCTTTTATTCCTAAATCCCAGATTTCTTTTACTTCTTTTATTGTATTATCTAACGATTGGCGATAGATTCCTGGCATAGATGCAATTTCTTCTTTTACTCCTTGTCCTTCTGCAAGAAAAATAGGTAAAATAAAATCATTTGGAGTTAAAGAATTTTCACGAATCATACTACGAATTGATTCGTTTTTTCTTAATCTTCTGTGTCTGTTATATAGATGCATTGTTATAAAATTTTGACACAAATTTACTTTTTTTAGTTTGATTATTTCACTGAATAATATCAATAATTCTTATAAAATTATCTGAAATTTATAATTTGATTATAATATCTATTGTACGAAGGTTTTTTGGTATTGAAACGAATAATGAAAAGATTCTTTTGTAAACAAAATTTTACAAATATCTTTGCAAAATGCGAATAGATATAATTACAGTTTTACCAGAATTGTTGGTAAGTCCTTTTTCTGCTTCCATTATGAAAAGAGCACAAGATAAAGGATTGGCAGAGATTCATGTACATGATTTGAGAGAATATGGAAAAGGTCGTTACAGACATGTCGATGATTATCCGTATGGAGGAACTTCTGGTATGGTAATTATGTGTGAACCATTGGACAAGATGATTTCTAAGTTGAAAGATGAAAGAGAATATGATGAAATTATTTATCTAACTCCTGATGGTGAAACTCTTAATCAAAATATTGCGAATGATTTATCATTAAAAGGTAATTTAATGATGATTTGTGGGCATTACAAAGGAATAGATCAACGTATTCGAGATATGCATGTAACAAGAGAAATTTCTATTGGAGATTATGTTTTGTCTGGAGGTGAGTTTGGTGCAATTATATTGGCTGATTCAATTATTCGCTTGCTACCAGGTGTTATTGGAGATGAGACTTCTGCCCTTTCCGATTCTTTTCAAGACGATTTATTAGCTCCTCCAATTTATACTCGTCC
>DJDD01000043.1:0-10847 GCA_002430925.1 Flavobacteriales bacterium UBA5933 | reverse complement strand
TCCAATTTATACTCGTCCATCGGAATATAAAGGACATAAAGTTCCTGATGTTTTATTGTCTGGGAATTTTCCTAAAATTGAAGAATGGTTACACGAGCAAGCTGTACAACGTACAAAAGAACGCAGACCAGATTTATTAGAAAAAAGAAAATAAAAAAAATCCCAATAAACAAAATGTTATTGGGATTTTAAATTTAGTAAATTATTTAAGCTTTTGTAAACTCTAAGTTTACAATTAATTTTACTTTATCAGAAACAACTAATCCTCCAGCTTCTGTTACTTGGCTCCATTCAAGACCAAAATCTTTACGATTTAATTCTCCTGAAAATTCAAATCCTGCTCGTACAAATCCGAAAGGATCATTGATAACACCACCAAAATCTGCATCTAAAGAGATAGTTTTTTTAACTCCACGAATTTCTAAAGTTCCTTCAATTTTACCATTATTGATTCCTGAAGTACTTTCAAATTTTAATTCAGGAAATTTATCAGCTGCAAAGAAATCATCAGATTTTAAGTGATTATCACGATCAGCATTTTTTGTATTGATTGAAGCTGTTTGAGCAGTAAAGCTAAACTTAGCATCAGAAAAATTATCATCATTAGATTCTACTGTTGCACCGAAATTATCAAAATTTCCTGTAACTGTAGAAATTACCATGTGTTTTACTTTAAATTGAACTTCTGAATGAGAAGCATCTAAATTCCAAATTGTTGCCATAATTTTTTGTTTTTATTATTGTTTGAATTGTTTTCTTAACCTATTTTGAATGATAACATACTTAGTGATCCATAAACCATTTGGTCATTAAATAATGTTATTTCTTCATCTTTTTCTTGTAATGCTAATGCATATACTGATGGAAGATAATGTTCCATAGATGGAATTGCTAAATTAAAAGATTCTGCTTTTTGTTGTAAATTAAATAATTGTGAATGATCACCTGAAGTAATAATATTTTTAAATGTATCATTTACTTCATAAGCCCATTCGTAACCAGCATTTGGTTCGTGCCAATTTAATGCTCTTAAATTATGCACTATATTTCCACTTCCTATAATCAAAATACCTTTTCTTCTCAATGCATTTAACTCTTTTGCAAGTTGATAATGCTGTTGAGGCGTTTTATACACATCAAGACTTAATTCTATCATAGGAACATCAGCATTAGGATATAAAAATTTTATAACACTCCAAGAACCATGATCAAATCCCCACATTTTGTCTAAATCAACGTCAGTAGATTTTATAATAGACTGTAATTCCTCTGCTAATTCTGGGCTTCCTGGAGCAGGATATTCTACATCAAATAATGCTTGTGGAAAGCCATAAAAATCATGAATTGTTTTAGGTTTTTGTAATGCTGTAACTTTAGTTCCTCTTGTTTCCCAGTGAGCAGAAATACATATAATTGCATTTGGTTTTGGAATTGTTTTTCCTATACTTCTCCAACCTTCTACAAAAATATTTTCCTCAATAGCATTCATAGGAGAACCATGACCTAAAAATAAAACAGGCATTTTTTCTGTTGTACTAAAATGAGAACTAATTGTTTTTAATTCATCAAAATTCATGATTTTATGGCTTTTATTTTTTAATACTTATTTAGTAGGAAATTCTAAGTTAGATGTAAGTGTAACAACATCACCTACCATAGCTTCTGGGAATTTGCTTCCTAAATTGAATTCACTTCTTTTGATATCACCTTTAACTGTAAAACCGTAAGTTTTAACTCCATTGTTATCAACACTTCCATTGTAAGTTAAATTTAATACAACTGGTTTAGTAATACCATGTAATGTTAAATCACCGATTAATTTATATTGATTTTTTTTGATTTTAGTAATTCCTTTTGACATGAATTCTAATTTAGAATTTGTTGCTGCATCAAAGAAATCAGCAGATTTTAAGTGATTATCTCTTGCTTCTACTCCTGTATTAATTGAACTTACATTTGCAGTTACATGAAATTTAGCATTCGTTAAATCTTTTTTAGTAAAGTTATTTAAATGAACTGTAAAATCATTAAAATTTCCTTCTACATTAGAAATTGTCATGTGTGATACAGAAAATCCTAATTTAGAGTGCATAGGATCATTTGTATAATTTTGTGCAAATGCAGAAATTGAAGCTGTAGATAATATTAATCCGAATAATAATTTTTTCATAATTTGTTTTTATTTATAGGTCAAAATTACTGCTGCACTAAAACTTGTACATTGATGTAAGTTAAGAAATGAAATTATTTTTGTTACAATTAAAAAATTACTTTGAAATAAAGATACTACAATTGAAAATCAATTGTATAAAAAAAGGACAAAAATTAATTCGTCCTTTCAATAATTATATTTTTAGATGATTATAATCCAAAAGCTTCTTTTACTTGATCAACAAAATCTAATTTCTCCCAAGTAAATAATTCAACTTCTAATTCAACAACATCTTGTCCATTTGCAGATTCAAAATGTTTCTTAACAACTTTAGGCTCTCTCCCTAAATGTCCATAAGAAGCAGTTTCTTTATAAATAGGATTTCTTAATTTTAATCGTTGTTCAATAGCAAAAGGTTTCATATCAAAAATTTCAGAAACTTTTTTAGAAATTTGACCTTCAGTTAAGTTTACTTTCTCTGTTCCAAAAGTATTTACTAATAATGAAACTGGAGCAGCAACACCAATTGCATAAGACACTTGAACTAAAACTTCTTCTGCAACACCAGCAGCAACTAAATTTTTAGCAATATGACGAGCTGCATAAGCCGCAGAACGGTCTACTTTTGATGGATCTTTTCCAGAAAATGCTCCACCACCGTGAGCACCTTTTCCACCATAAGTATCTACAATAATTTTACGACCAGTTAGTCCTGTATCACCGTGAGGTCCACCAATTACAAATTTTCCTGTTGGATTGATATGGTAAGTGATATCTTCTGTAAATAAACTACGAATGTGATCTGGTAATGTAGATTTTACACGAGGAATAAGAATATTAATAATATCGTTAGTGATTTTATTTCTCATTGCTTCTTCTGTAGCAAAATCATCATGTTGGATAGAAATTACAATTGTATCAATACGAACAGGTTTATTATCATCATCGTATTCAATAGTAACTTGTGATTTAGCATCTGGACGTAAATATGGCATTAATTCAATTTCATTTTTACGAATGTTAGATAACTCAATTAATAATTTATGAGATAAATCTAATGCTAAAGGCATATAATTTTCTGTCTCGTTTGTAGCATATCCAAACATCATTCCTTGGTCACCTGCTCCTTGTTCTTCATCAGAAGCACGCTCAACACCTTGATTAATTTCAGGAGATTGTTCGTGAATTGCAGATAAGATTCCACAAGAATTAGCATCAAACATATACTCACTTTTAGTATAACCTATTTGAGCTATAGTTTCTCTAGCTACACGTTGTAAATCTATATAAGAATTAGATTTTACCTCCCCAGCTAATACAACCTGACCAGTTGTTACTAACGTTTCACAAGCAACTTTACTTTTAGAGTCAAAAGCTAAGAAATGATCCAAAATTGAATCAGATATTTGATCGGCAATTTTATCTGGGTGCCCTTCAGAAACAGATTCTGATGTAAATAAGTATGACATTATATTTTTATTTTATAAAAGTATAAAGCAAAGTAAGACTGAAGACCTGTTTTAGCATTTATTTTATGAGGTAGCAATCAGTCAAATCTTTCCTCTTTGATTCGTGACCAAATATACAATGAATAAAATGAAATATAAAAGAAAAAAAATATTTATTTTTCTACTAAAGTAGTAGACTTATAAATAACTGATAATGTTTAAGATAATTAGATTTTGTTATTTATCACAAAATATATTTTAGTTTAAATAATTATATATCAAGCATTTATTTAAAATAAAAAAACATCTTTATCCAAGATGTTTTTTATCATTATTTTACTGGTGTAAAGTACCAATATGTAGATGTTTTTTTATTTTCTACCTCCAAAAACTCAGGAGCTGCTTGTGGCAGTAAGTGTAATTCTTCAGATTTTTTTAAATCATTAAGAATTTGTCTCAAGGGATAACCTTTTTTTCTATCATGAGGAAAATATCCTTTTTCGATAAGAAAAGGCATTATATCCTTAGTTTTTACACGTTCAAGATTATTTTCAACCAAATAAGCTTGAATATCATCACTCATTTTTTTGATTATTTCTCTATCTACTTTAATATATTCGTTTTTTTTCATATTCAATTTTACCAATTACCATTCATTAATGTTAAAATCATCGGACCTTCCGAAGTTACTAAAACAGTATGTTCATGCTGTGCAAAAACACCAGGATTATTTCCTATCATTGTCCAACCGTCAGCTTGTTCAATCGCCTCATGAGAGTTTTCTGAGATAAAAGTTTCCAAGGCGATAACAGAATTTTTTCTAAATCTCCTTTTGTCATCAATATCTCTAAAATTTAATAAATCTAATGGTTCTTCATGTAAAGAACGACCTACTCCATGTCCAGTTAAATTTTCAATAACTTTATAATGATGCTTTTTAGCTTCTTTTTCAATAATTCCACCAATATCAGCAATTTTAACTCCAGATTTTACTGCAGCGATCGCTTTTTGAAGTGCTGAAATTGAAGCATCAACAATTTTTTGATATCCATTTACATCTTCACCAACAACAATAGAACCTCCATTATCAGCCCAAAAACCATTTAATTCTCCAGAAACATCAATATTAATAACATCTCCTTCTTTCAAAATTTTAGTTTCAGATGGAATACCATGACAAATTTCTTCGTTTACACTTAAACAAGTATATCCAGGAAATTTATACGTTTCGTATGGAGCAGAATTACAGTTGAATTTTTTCATGATTGTAGCACCAAAATTATCTAACTCTTTTGTAGACATTCCTGGTTTTACAAAATCTTTCATTTCTTTTAGAGTAATGGCTACAGCTTCGCTGACTTTTTTCATTCCAATTAACTCTTCTTCTGTTTCTATTATCATTGTTAAAAAATTATTTTGATTCTTTTTAATATAGAATCAACTGCAAATTTAAGTGATAAATAGAAGGAAAGTTATTATTTATAATAATATTTTTTAATTTATGGACGCGATTAAAGATAAATCATGATATAAAGAACATAAAAATAGTAACTATTGCACTAAATACTATTTATTTAACTGATTTTATAGTAAAAATTAGAAACAAAAAACAAAGGTACATAAATCTTTTAGATAATATCTTTTCATTTCTAATGAATAATCGCAGTAATTTTACAACCCGAAATCAAACATATACACGATGAACAAAACAAATTTCAACCCAATCGAAGAAGTTCTACATCTCATCAAACAAAAAGGAGGCTGGGTTAATGCACATTCACATTTAGACAGAGCATATTCTTTGACTTCGGACACATTCTCATTATCAAATTCATATTTAAAAGAAAAATGGCATCTTGTAGATGACATGAAACGTAATTCTTCTGTAGATGATATCTATTTCCGTATGGAAAAAGCTATTAATTTCATGTTAGAACAAGATTGTCAAGCAATTGGTTCTTTTATTGATTGTGATGAAGTTATTGAAGATCGTAGTATACAAGCTGCACAACGATTAAAAGATAATTATGGTAAGGATTTAGAAATTCGTTTTGCAAATCAAGTTCTTAAAGGAGTAATAGATCCAAAAGCTCGTGAATGGTTTGATTTATCTTCAGATTTTGTAGATATCATTGGAGGTTTACCAGCAAAGGATTTTGGTAAAGAAGAAGAACATTTAGATATTTTATTATCTACTGCTAAAGCTAAAAATAAATTAGTACATGTTCATGTAGATCAATTTAATACAGATGAAGAAGCTGAAACTGAATTATTAGCTCAAAAAACAATAGAACATGGTATGGAAGGTAAAGTGTCTGCTGTTCATTCTATATCTGTTGCAGCACATCCTAGAAAATATCGATACGAATTATATGAGTTAATAAAAAAAGCTGATATGCACATTATTTCTTGTCCTACAGCTTGGATAGATCATAATAGAACAGAGCGCTTAGCTCCTTCTCATAATTCGATTACGCCTGTTGATGAAATGATACCAAAAGGAATTAATGTAGCATTTGGTACAGACAATATTAATGATATATACAAACCATTTTCTGATGGTCACTTACTTACAGAACTACGAGTTATGTTAGAATCTTGTCATTTTTATGATGTCGAGCAACTTTCTAACATTGCCACAATAAATGGCTTAAAAGCATTAGGAATTCAAAAATAAAATGTATATTTATACAAAATTAAATCTCGCAAAAAGCGAGATTTTTTTTGAAATATAAAATTTTAAATCATGAAGTCAATGCGATTAAATGTACAAAATGAAACTGCACAACTAAAAACTGTTGTATTAGGAATTGCAAATTCTAATGGTACTATTCCTACACTTGAGGAAACTTTTGATGCTAAATCTTATGAAGCAGTAAAAAATAATGATTATCCTACTGAACAAAATGCAATCAAAGAAATAAGTGAATTTGAAGAAGTTTTAAAAAAGCATCATGTAGAAGTTCTTCGACCTGATTTAATAGAAAATTGTAATCAAATTTTTTCTAGAGATGTTGGTTTTGTGATTGAAGATCAGTTTTTTATTTCTAATATAATTCCAGATCGTTTAGAAGAATTAGAAGCTTATAAAACAATAAAAAACAAAATAGATATTACGACTATTAATTCTTTACCTGATGAAGTTTACGTGGAAGGAGGAGATGTTGTTTTATATAACGATTATATTTTTGTTGGTACATATAAACAGCCTGATTTTAAAAAATTTAAAACTGCTAGAACAAATGTTCAATTTGTTGAGTATATAAAATCTAAATTCCCAAATAAAAAAGTAATTGATTTTGAGTTAAATAAAAATGATCAAAATCCTTATGAAGGAATTTTACATTTGGATTGTACTTTTAATCTAGTTGGAAAAGATAAGGCAATAATATATAAAGATGGTTTTTTACACGAAAGTGAATATCAAAAAATGGTAGATATTTTCGGAAAAGATAATTTATTTGAAGTTACAAAAGACGAAATGTATATTATGGCTCCAAATGTTTTTTCTATTTCCCCAGAGGTTGTTGTTTCTGAGAAAAATTTTAATCGATTAAATGATCATTTAGAAAACAATTGGAATATAAAAGTAGAAAGAATTAATTATAACAACATTTCTAAAATGGGTGGATTATTAAGATGTTCTACAATGCCACTAATTAGAGAATAATATGAAGAATAAACAATACACATCAACTATTTTAATGGTTGAACCTACAGCATTTTATTATAATCCTGAAACTGCTGTCAACAATTTTTTTCAAACAGAAACGAATGATTCTAAAGAAGAAATTCAAGCTGAAGCTTTAAAAGAATTTAACCAAATGGTTTCTGACTTACGTTCTAAAGGAGTAAATGTAATAACATTAAAAGATACACCTACTCCACAGACACCAGATTCTATTTTTCCAAATAACTGGATTTCATTTCATGCCAATGGAAATGTAGTTTTATATCCTATGTTTGCTAAAAACAGAAGAGATGAACGCCGAGAAGAAGAGGTACTTAGTTTATTAGAAGAAAAAGGATTTCTAATCAATGATGTAATTGATTTTACTTCTGCAGAAGAAGATGAAATTTTTTTAGAAGGCACAGGAAGTATTATTCTTGATAGAGAAAATGAATTAGCTTATGCTTGTATTTCTCAAAGAACTGATGAAGATTTATTAATTGAATTTTGTGAAGAATTAGAATATACTCCAGTAATATTTCATGCTAATCAAACTGTAAATGGCGATAGAAAACCAATTTATCATACCAACGTTATGATGTGTATTGCAGATAAATATGCTATTGTTTGCTTAGACACTATTGATGATAAAAAAGAAAAAAAGAATGTTTGCGAATATCTTTTAGAATCTGGAAAAGAAATTATTTCGATTACTGAGGCTCAAATGCATCAATTTGCAGGAAATATGTTACAAGTTGGAGGATTAGGACAATCTTATTTAGTGATGTCTCAAACGGCGTTTAATTCTTTATCTGATGATCAGAAAACTAAGATTGAAAATTATAATCCTATTTTACCAGTTAAGATAGATTTAATAGAAAAATTAGGTGGAGGAAGTGCTCGTTGTATGATGGCAGAAGTATTTCTTCCTAAGCAATAGTTTATCTACACACAAAAAGTCTATAAGATTTTATAGACTTTTTGTGTATAAATTATTTTATGATAATTTAATTATTCTTTCGAAAAACATGTTAGGTTTAATTCTTATTGACTCATCACCTACCAAAACCATTAAATTCAAATGTTGATTAAATCTCCAAACTGAATTACCTTCTACTTCAATTCCGTGTTGTGTTTTTACAACTGCTAAATTTGTGTACTCCATAATAAAAGTTTTTTAGATTAATATAAATGTTAATTGCTTTTTATAAATCATTTTACTGTTTTAGTAGTAAATGACTTACTTATATTAACTTATAAATCATAAACTATGCCACTTTTTTATGTTTACGTATTATGGTTATTTTTTTATGAGATTTTACTCCATCCAACCTTGTCTTTATGGTTTTCTAAAAAGAATTGTTTTGTAGCTAAATTTATAGGATGAGATAAAGTTTCATCTTGTGATAAAATCATTTCTACACATTTTCTTGCAGCATACAAAATTTCTTTATCTTTTGCTAAATCTGCTATTTTAAAATTTAAAACTCCACTTTGTTGTGTTCCCATCATATCACCTGGACCTCTAAGCTCCAAATCAACTTCTGCTACCTTGAAACCATCATTTGTTTCGCACATTGTTTGTATTCTTCGTTTAGAAACGTCATTTAATTTCCCTCCAGTCATCAAAATACAATAAGATTGCTCTGCTCCTCGCCCAACACGTCCTCTTAATTGGTGTAATTGAGAAAGACCAAATCGTTCAGAATTTTCTATAATCATTACAGAAGCATTAGGGACATTTACGCCAACTTCTATTACTGTTGTTGCAACAAGAATTTGAGTTTCATTATTTTTAAAACGAGTCATTTCAAATTCCTTATCTGCTGGTTTCTGTCTTCCGTGAACAATGCTAATCGCGTAATTGGGCAAAGGAAAAGCACGAGAAATACTTTCGTAACCATCCATTAAATCTTTTAACTCAAGCTTTGCAGATTCTTCAATTAATGGATATACAACATAAACTTGTCGCCCTTTATCAATTTCATCTTTCATAAATTTGAAAACACTTAATCGATGAGCATCAGTTTTGTGAATTGTTTTTATTGGCTTTCTCCCTTTCGGTAATTCATCAATTACAGAAACATCTAAATCTCCATACATTGTCATAGAAAGTGTCCTAGGAATTGGCGTAGCAGTCATCACTAAAATATGAGGAGGAAGTTTAGCTTTTCTCCAAAATTTAGCTCGCTGTGCTACTCCAAAACGGTGTTGTTCATCAATAACAGATAGTCCAAGATTATTGAAGATAACATTATCTTCTAGCAATGCATGTGTCCCGATAATTATTTTTAAATTCCCGTTTTCTAAATTTTCTAAAATAGGTTTTCTATTTTTTTTAGTAATAGATCCAGTAAGTAGTTCTACAGAAATATCTAAATCATTCACTAACTCTTTAATACTATCGTAATGCTGTTGCGCTAAAATTTCAGTTGGAGCAATTAAAGCAGCTTGAAAGCCATTATCTACAGCAATCAACATAGATAATAAAGCAACCATTGTTTTACCAGAACCCACATCTCCTTGCAAAAGTCTATTCATTTGAGCAGGTTGTTTTAGGTCTGAGCGAATTTCTTTAATTACTCTTTTCTGAGCATTTGTTAATTCAAATGGTAAATGTTCATTATAAAATGTATTGAAATAATGACCAATAGTTGGAAAAGGATTACTTCTATTTTTTTGTTTATTAACTGCTTTCTGAGATAAATTAGCTAAGTTTAAAAAAAAGAATTCTTCAAATTTTAATCTTCTTACAGCAGCGTTTAATTCATTTAAATCTTTAGGAAAATGAATTGCTTTTAATGCATCTGCTCTGGAAATTAATTTATAATGCTGTAAAACATTTTCGGGTAAATTTTCAACAATAGGAATATTCTCAGCAAAAAGATTCATCATCATTTTTTGCATCACTCGATTTGTAACTCCTCTTTTTGTTAATTTTTCTGTACTTGGATAAACAGGAAATAAGCCTAAAGGTATATTTTTAGCATCTTCAACCAATTCTATTTCAGGATGAGTAATACTGTAATTTCCATTAAAAACAGAAGGTTTACCATAGATAACTACTTCTTTAAATAAATCTGTTTTTAATTTATCTTTTTGCCAAGCAGAAACTTTAAACCATACCAATTCTAAAGTTCCTGATCCATCTTGGAATTTACCTTTTAAACGTTTTACTTTTCCCTGATTTACTTCTTCTATCTGTACAATTTGTCCTTTTAATTGTATTTCTGCATCAGTAGAAGAAATTTCAGATATTTTATAAAATTTAGATTTATCGACATATCGAAACGGAAAATGCTGCAACAAATCTTCATAACGAAAAATACCAAATTCGCTTTGTAAAAGTTTTGCGCGCTCAGGTCCAGTTCCTTTTAAATATTCTATTGTTTTTTTTAATGGATTTTGGTACATCTTGAATGTAATGATTGTCGCAATTTAAAAAAAATGCACAAGAATATGTTACTTATGTTACAAAATAAGCTCGTAGAAATACATTATATTTGTAAAAATAAAAAAAACAATGAGTTTATTAGATTACATCAAAAACGGTTATACATATACTGAATATATTACA
>DJDD01000057.1:396-28614 GCA_002430925.1 Flavobacteriales bacterium UBA5933 | reverse complement strand
CAATCACTATTGCAAATTACAAACTAAAAAAAGATTCGTAGAAATTATCCTAAATAATAGTTTTAAAAACTTCAACATACAATCAAATCAATCCAAATGTTCTTAACGATACATTCCACGACGATTCGAAATCAAATAAATTTAACCCATGTTTTTCTTTTTGCTGATTAGCAAAACTAATTAATTTTTCTGTAGGTACATTTCCTACTTTATCATAATTAGTAAATGGACATCCACCTAACCCTTTTATTGTTCCGTCAAATTTTCTACATCCATTGTCATAAGCAGCCTTTACATTAGAATGCCATTCATTGTAAGCTGTATGAAAATGTGCACCAAACTCAATATTTTTATATGTAGAAATTAATTCCTTAAATAAATTTGATACATTTTCTTCTTTAGCAACACCAATAGTATCACAAACATTAATAAAATTAATTCCTAAATCAGCTAATTTAGCTATCCATTCCTTCACTAATTCTTCATTCCAAATTTCACCATAAGGATTACCAAATGCCATAGACAAATAAATAAGCACTTCCTTCTTATTAACTTCAGCTACATGATTAATGTATTTAATTAATTCAAACGCTTCTTCTTGAGATTTATTGGTATTATTTTTTTGAAATAGTGCTGAAACTGAAAAAGGAAAACTTATTATATCTACTTTTTCATGTTCTAATCCCTTTATTGCTCCAGTTCTACTTGCTGTAACAATAGAAATTTTAGAATTTGATTTATTTAGATTATTCAATACTTCTTCTGTATCAACCATCTGAGGAACAGTTTTTGGAGAAACAAAACTACCACAATCTATCGTATCAAAACCAACTGTTAATAGACGATTAATGTAATCTATCTTCTTATCTGTTGCAATAAATTCTTTATGACTTTGCATTGCATCTCTCGGACATTCGATAATCTTAAAAGTACGTTCACTCATTTTTTTGCTTTATTTGCGCTTTAAAGGTAGATAATTTAGTAATTTTGACAAAAATTAAAACGCAATGCAAACAGAATGGAGAGAAAAGCTAGTTAATCGCTTTTTAAAATATGTAAAAACTTATACTGAAAGTGAGCCTTTTTTAGATAAATTTCCAAGTACTGATCGTCAATGGGATTTAGCACATTATTTAGTAGAAGAATTAAAACAAATAGGTTTAGAAGATGTATCAATTGATGACAATGGATATGTTTTTGGATATGTTCCTTCTACTGTAGATTATGATGTTCCTACAATTGGTTTTATTTCTCACATGGATACTTCTCCTGATTATTCTGGTGAAAATGTTAAACCTCAAATTTGGGAAAATTATGATGGTGGAGATATAAAATTAAATGAATCTATGATTTTATCTCCTTCTGATTTTCCTGAACTAACTCAATATAAAGGTCAAACTATCATTACAACTGATGGTACCACTCTATTAGGTGCTGATGATAAAGCTGGAGTTGCAGAAATTGTAACTGCAGCAGAATATTTAATTGCTCATCCTGAAATTAAACACGGACGTATTGCTATTGGTTTTACTCCTGATGAAGAAGTTGGTCGTGGTGCAGATTTTTTCAATGTAGAAAAATTTGGTGCTGAATGGGCTTACACAATGGATGGTTCTGAAATTGGAGAATTAGAATACGAAAACTTTAATGCTGCTTCTGGTATTGTTACAATAAAAGGTAAATCTGTTCATCCAGGTTATGCAAAAGATAAAATGATTAATGCCTCGAATTTAGCATTAGAATTTGCCTCTCAATTACCAAACGATGAAGTTCCAGAATTGACTAGTAAACGTGAAGGGTTCTTCCATTTGGCTAAAATGTCTGGAAATGTATCTGAAGCTAAATTAGTATACATTATCCGTGATCATGATATGGAACAATATGAAGCGCGTAAAGCATTATTTTTACAAATTGCTGAAGATATACAAGAGCGTTTTGATCATGAAGTAATTAAAGCAGAAGTTTCTGATCAATATTTCAATATGATTGAAAAAGTGAAAGAAAAGTTTCAGTCTGTAGAAATCGCTGAACAAGCTCTTAAAGATACTGGTATTACTCCTAACATAAAACCTATTAGAGGTGGTACAGATGGTGCTCGTCTTTCTTTTATGGGATTACCTTGTCCAAATATTTTTGCAGGAGGACATAACTTTCATGGACCGTATGAATATGTCCCTGTGGAATCTATGGAAAAAGCAACACAAGTTATTGTACGTATAGCTGAGATTACAGCAGAAAAGAACAAATAATATTTTGCTAAAAAAAAGCAAAATCAACTTATAATTTCTATTTTGGTTTGGAATTTGTATTAAATTCACAAATCAAAATAGAAATTTTTTTATGAAAAATATAGTATTAGCTAGCGTAGCATTATTTGGATCATCTTTTTTATTTGCACAAGAAAAAGTTAACATCGGAGATTTTAATACGCTAAAAGTATATGACAAAATTCCTGTAGAATTAGTTGCCTCTAGTAAAAACTATGTAGAATTAGAAGGATTAAATGCAGATGATATCAAATTAGAAAATACAAGTGGTGAATTACGAGTAAAATTAACTGGCACTAAAATTTTACAAGGTGATGGTTCTAATGTGATTGTTCATTATAAATCTCTACAAGATATACAAGCAAGCCAAGGCTCTAAAATACATTCAGATGATACATTAAAAGCCTCAAAACTTAACATCACTTCAAATGAAGGATCTTCTGTAAAACTTCCTGTAAGTGCTAAAAATCTTGAAGTTAAAATTAATTCTGGAGGTGAAGTAATTTTATCAGGAACAGCAAATGTTCAAACTGTTGTTGCAAATTCTGGTGGTAAATATTATTCTAAAACTTTAAAAGCTGAAAATTCTACGTTAACAACCAATGCTGGTGGTTACATAGAAGCAACATCAACTGAATCTGTTGATGCTAAAACAAGAGCTGGTGGAGTAATTGATATTTATGGTAAACCTGCACAACGTAATCAGAAAAAAGTTGTTGGAGGAAAAATCAACTTCAAATAAAAATACAAAAAAAGTTTCAACGAATTCGTTGAAACTTTTTTTTATCTTCAAACTCTATTTTACAGATTAAATATCATCAAAATCAATGGACAATGTTGCAGTTTTTGGTCTAGAAATACAAGCTAGTGTCATCCCTTCTTCATAGTCAGAATCAGTTAATACAAAATTATCCCCAATATTAACTTCTCCTTCTGTTACTTTACACATACAAGAAGAACAAACTCCTCCTTTACAAGAATATGGTGCGTCTACACCAGCATCAATTAAAGCATCAATTAAGTTTTTATCTTTATTCCAAGTAACTACAGAAGTTTCATCATCCAACGTAACAGTAACTTCTACAGAATCTGGTCCGTCTTGATGTTTCGTAAAAATTTCTTGTGTTTTGATAGATGGATTAAAAAGTTCAAAATGAATATGTTTTTCTATAATCCCAGCATCATTTATTTTCTTAGCTAAAGTAAGAATCATCTCCTCTGGACCACAAATCATTGCTTCATCAACTTCATTAATATCAACCAATTGATTTAATATCAAATCAAATTTCTTTTCATCGATTCGACCATTGTAAATGAAATTTTCTTGATCTTGTTTCGTATAAAAATAATGAATAAAAACATTATTAGGATACTGTTGTTTTAATTCCGTTAAACGGTCTTTAAACATAACAGAATTTTCATCTTTATTCACATAAAAAATATGAAAATTAACCCATTCTTCTGTTTGTAAAGTATATTCTAACATACTCATAATAGGTGTAATTCCACTTCCTGCAGTAAAAGCCAATAAAGTACGTTTTTCATTTGGCTTAGATGGAATTGTAAAACGTCCATCAGGAGTTGCAACTTCCAACTGATCCCCTACTTTTACTTCATTAAATAAATAAGTAGATACCTTACCGTTTGGCTGAGCTTTTACTCCTATACTCCATTTCTTATCGTTCGGAGAAACACATAAAGAATAGTCTCTACGTTCACCATCAACATTAAGTGTTATGTATTGTCCTGGTAAAAAATTATAATCATTTTGTAACTCCTCAGGAATATCAAAACTAATTTGAACTGAATCGTTCGTTAATTTTTTAACCTCGTTAACTGTTAATAAATTAAATTTCATTTTTATTTTTACTATAAATAAATTTTAAAAGCTATCAAATAATTTTATGATAGTTTATTAAATTAGTACAAAAATAAGATTTTAGATTCAATAGAAAAATATATATGGAAATAGCATTGATTGCACATGATGGGAAAAAAGCCGAAATGGTAAATTTTTTAATGAAATATAAAGAGGTATTACATAAAAATGACATCAAATTTGTTGCAACAGGTACAACAGGTAAATTTGCAGAACAAACAGGATTAGAAGTTACAAAGTTTTTATCTGGTCCTCTTGGTGGAGATGCACAAATTGCGGCCCGTGTTGTAGAAGGAAAAACGAATATGGTTTTATTTTTCCGTGATCCTATGGGAAAACATCCTCATGAACCAGATGTAAATATGTTATTACGATTGTGTGATGTACATAACGTACCATTGGCTACAAATCCTGCAACAGCAGAAATGCTTTTAGATCATTTAAAGTAAATTAACAAAACAATACATTATCCTTTATTCATTAACAGTAAATTTTAATGTACTTTTGTACGGTATAAAAATATAAACTATGCATCCAACAGCAGAATGGTTAAAAAATTGGGAAGCTAAAAGAGAATTAACTTTAGCTCCAAATGATTTAGAAAAATATTTTACAGATAAAGAAATTGGTGGAGTTGAGATCGATCAAATTAGTTTAGGCGAAATTTCTCTACCTTCAGGTAAAATCTTTGTTAATGATCCTTTAGGTGAATATCTAGCAATGGATAAAGATCCTTACTTTATAGAAACACCAAAAGGAAACTTCCCTGTTTCTGCAAGCATTGTTAAATTTGAAGATGATGGCGATGTAGAAAATTTAATTGGTTGTGTAAAAATTGCTTTCACAAACGAAAAACCTGTTCGCTATGAAGAGGCAATGAAAGGAATAGAATTAATTGAAGAATTACAAGAAGGAGAATACTTTGGTTTTGCAATAGAAAGTGGTTTAACTACTATTGTTGATGCTGAAGCTAAAGAATCTTTTGTTAAATTCATTGATGAATTCGAAAGTAAAGGAAATGATGTAAATCTTTATGATGATTATTTTAATGATTTATTTGTAGCAAATGCTAAAAACAATCCTAAATATCAATCTGAAGAAGGTGATTGGTTAAATTGGACAATTCCTGGAACTGAGTTTAAAACGCCTATTTTCCAAGCTGGTTTCGGTGAAGGTGTTTACCCTGCTTATTTCGGCTACAATGATAAAGGAGAAGTAATCGCTTTTTACATTCAATTTATTGATGCTGAATTAGAAGATAGCGACGATGACGACGAATGGTTATAAATCACATTTTAATTAATAAAAAATACTTTTTAGATCCTTTGAATTTTTTCAAAGGATTTTTTTAAAAATTATATTTTTATTTTTTTGGGCAATCCCTTCGGGCGTGCTTTTTCGCTATATCTTTTTTGATTGGTCATACATTTTTATTCTATCATTCCATTTCGAAGTGTAACCAATCAAAAAAGGATGCCGCTTCAATCACTATTGCAAATCAATAACCAATAATATTGAAGATATGCTAAAGGACTTCGTAAACATTATTCAAAAAATAATTTAAAGAAATCTAATATTAACTTTTAATGATTTCATTTATTTTAGTTTTTATAAATTTCTTTAATTCGTGTTTATCTAAGTTTAATTCTTTTATAAGCTGGTTAATTGAAAAATCATACATCTTTCCATTAATTAACTTATCTAAAATCATTTGGTCAAGTTTTTCTTCAGATTTGAATACAGCATTTACAAATAAACTTCTGATAAAATATTCATACTTATTATTGTTATCACTATTGTTATCTGAAAGGAAATTATCAATTATTAAATCTATTTCAGAATTTGATTTTCCTTCTAGAGATTTCTTTAAAAATTGATTGTAAGAATATTTCGTTGAACCACCTAACCAAGTAGCAAGTCCTTCATCAATTATTGGATTAATTTTATCTTTAGTTTTAAGATTTAATAAATAGTGAATCAATTCATGTTTATAAAATAATGGACGATTTCCTGCAAAAATTTTGTTTTTAGAGTAATTATTAACATAATTTACATACTTATTTATACCATAATAAAAATATCCATCATTTAGATTATTAGATGTAAATATTGTTAAATTCCCATTTTGCAAAACACTATTAGATATTGATAAAACTTTTGATTTTTGATGAATATATTTTTTTATCTCTAAAATTTCACGTTTACTATTGAGAACATGGTTGCTAATTACATTAATTCCTTTATAATTTATTCTGTTAATATTTGGAAATAAATCTATATTTTTTTCATCTAATAAAATTAAATTTTTCTTCAAATCTATTGGAATAAAAACATTTGCATAAACTATATTTATTGTTTTATTATTAATTTCTGCAGATTCAATTACATCTATTTCAAATACAATTACATTATTTTTTATATAATATGTAGTAGGAACATAACTATATAAATTTTGAGGTAAATAAGGATTAAATACTGTATTTATAAATTTTTCGAAATAATCATTATTCGAACTCTTTACAAATAATGGCTTATCTTTTTCCAAAATAAATTTTCTTAAGACTTCTAAAGCATTATAAGCATCAGAATCTTTTTCTTCATAAAAACCTAATTGCTGTTTAATATAAAAATCATTAAAATACTGTGCTTTAATTCCATAATTAGCTAAAAAAAATAGAAAAAATAATGATAAAAAATATTTGATAATCATTTATAAAACTTGTTTAATAACAATTTAAGTAAAATATTTTTATTTTTCACAGCATTTTACCAATTTAGATTATAATTTTTATAATAAATCGATTTAAAAAAAATTAAAAAATATATTAAAGTTACATCTATTGATATTGATATTAATATTTACAAGTATAACTTTAATATAAAACATAACTTTAGATTATATTTCTTAATTCCCACAGTATATCATAACTTTGCAATGATTTTAAGCAATACAATGTCTGATTATTTTCAATACTTCAAGCAATCAATTTCTGAGATAGAAATCCCTAAAAAATTTGATTATCCATTTTATTATGAGCCAACTAATTTAGCAAAACTAGCAGCCAAAGAATTACAAAATTATTTAGAAAACCAGCTCGATTTTGATCATAATTTTGGTTTATCAAAAATAGAAAACTCTACTCCTATTGGTAAAATGTTTGGAGTTTTAGTTGTAAAAAATGAATGTGATGAAATTGGATATATTGCTGCTGTTTCTGGAAAATTAGCAAACACAAATAACCATAAAATGTTTGTTCCTCCTGTATTTGATATGCTAAATACTCAAGGTTTTTTTCTTGAACAAGAAGAACGTTTAAATGAGATAAATGCTATTTTAGAAGAACTAGAAAATAATCCTGAATTCATTCAATTAAAGAATTACTTAGAAAATTTTGAAGCTGAATCTAAAGAAAGAATTGTTAGAGGAAAACAAGTGTTGAAATCAAATAAAAATGATCGAAAAAAACAAAGAGAATCCTTTAACTTATCCTCTGATACAAATGCTTTTAAAGAATTTGAAGAAGACTTAATCAAACAAAGTTTGAGAGATAAATATGAATTTCGAAAATTAAATGAAGAAATTGAATCGACTAGAAATGAAATTTTAGAAAAAATAAACAATTATAAAACTGAAATTGAGTCTTTAAAAGAAGAACGAAAAAATAAATCAAACGCTCTTCAAAATCAACTATTTGATCAATATCAATTTCTTAATCAATTTAAAGAAAAAAAAGGATTAAGAACTATTTTTGAACAAACAGCTTTTCAAAAACCTCCAGCTGCTGCAGGTGAATGTGCAGCGCCAAAATTATTACAATATGCTTTTCTTAATGACTTACAACCAATTTGTATGGCAGAATTTTGGTGGGGAGATTCTCCAAAATCTGAAGTAAGAAAACATAAACATTTTTATCCTGCTTGTACGGGAAAATGTGAGCCTATTTTAGGACATATGTTGAAAGGAATTGAATTGAACGAAAATTTACTTCTAACTCAAAATTCTAATATTAAAGAATTAGAAGTTTTATACGAAGACAATGATATTGTTGTAATTAACAAACCAGAAGAATTTTTATCTGTTCCTGGAATTGAAATCAAAGATTCAGTTTATTTAAGAATAAAACATAAATATCCTAATGCGACAGGACCAATTATTATTCATCGATTAGATATGTCTACTTCAGGAATTTTAATTTTAGCATTAAATAAAGAAAGCCATAAACTTCTACAACAACAATTTATAAAAAGAAAAGTAACTAAAAGATATATTGCCTTATTAGATGGAAATGTTACTGATGATGAAGGAATAATAGACTTACCTTTGCGTGTTGATTTAGAAGATAGACCAAGACAAATGGTTTGTTATGAGTATGGGAAGGCTGCAAAAACTCGTTATGAAGTGATTAAACGAAAAAATAATAAAACATTAATCTATTTTTATCCCATCACAGGTCGAACACATCAATTACGTATGCATTCATCACATCAACTTGGTCTTAATACACCAATTGTTGGTGATGATTTATATGGGACAAAAGATAAACGATTGCATTTACATGCAGAATTTTTAGAAATTATGCATCCAACAACAAAAGAAATAATGAAATTTCAGGTTGATGCTAATTTTAATCTCTAATTTTGTGACAGAAAAATTAAAATGGAAGAAAAAGAATTAACAATAAGAGATGTAATTTTTCGTGATATGGACACATTAATTATGTCTAAACTAAAAGATGGAGATAATATCTCTATCAACGATTTAATTGACATTTCATCATACTTAGCAGCAAGTTTATTTCGCCAACGCTGGAAACAAAAAGGAGAATTAAGCCAAGAGGAAGTTCATGTTGTTTTAGGAAACATAGGAGATTTTTGTAGTAATAATTTTGGAGATTTTTTTACACAAGAAGATTTTGATAAAATTGTAAAAATTTCTCAATTACTTTTACAAAAACCAACTTTTGACGATGATTCTAAAACTTTTTTTGAAGAAATACTAAAGAATAATCAATAGATAATTATTAAAAAATATCCATGAACAAATTCATGGATATTTTTTTAAATTTTAATTTCTTACTTTAAATGTCCACGTAAATTGAAATTCAGAAACTAAATCTCCAGCTTCATCTACTCCTCTACTTGTAACATTTAATGTTACACCTTCATTCGTTTCTATTGCTTTGGTTATAGCTTCTTGTATAGCTAATCCATCCGTACAAGTAAAAACTATTTTACCGACTGCTTTTTTTACAAATTTGGATTGCATACCTAAAACAAGCATTGAAATATTTTTGCCCGATTGAACAATTTTATCCTGAGCAATCAATCCTGAAGAAAATTCTGCAGCCATACCTTGCACAGCCCAAAACATACTTTTAAATGGATTTTGGTTTAAAAAACCAAGTTTTACACGAATTGACAATTCATTTTCTTGCCACGATTCTAATCTTACTCCAGCTATCCAAGCTATTGGTATTTGGGTAGTAAGAATGCTTTTAAATAATTTTTTATTCATTATAAATAAAAATAATTAGTGATTCTATGATTTTGAATACCCAATATAACAAATCTAAACGTTATATTTGCTAAAATTTTAAATTAGTAATGACAGCAGTAATCATTATATTCGTCATACATTGGTATGCGTCTTTATTTTTCCAAACTTTTTTTCATCACAGATATGCATCTCATGCGATGTTCACAATGTCTAGAGCTTGGGAAAAAACATTTCATGTTTTATCTTGGATATTTCAAGGGTCATCATATTTAAGTCCTTATACTTATGGCGTAATGCACAGACATCATCATGCTTATGCAGATACTGAAAAAGACCCTCATTCTCCTCAATTCGATAGTAATTTCTTTTCTATGATGTGGAGAACAAGAATTGTATATAATCAAATTGATTTAGATAAAGTAAATGTACTCGCTAAATTTAAAAAAGGAGTTCCTTCTTGGAGAGCTTGGGATAAATTTGCAGGTAATAATGCTGTAAGATTAGGATGGGTTTTAATATACATTTTATTGTATGTGGCAGTTGATGCTCCATTATGGACATATTTTGTTTTTATACCACTACAAGTTTTAATGAGTCCACTTCATGGTGTTGTTATAAATTGGTTTTCTCATAAATTAGGATATCGTAATTTTGATGTAGGTGATACTTCTACTAACTTAATGCCTATCGACTGGTTGATGTGGGGAGAGTGTTTACATAACAATCATCACAAATTTGGAGGAAGACCAAATTTTGCAGTAAAAAAATGGGAATTTGATCCTATGTATCCTTGTATTTGGGCTATGAATAAACTTAATATTATTCAGTTCAAGAAAGGTAAATTAGATACAGATTATATGTAAAAATTAAAAATATTCACTTCATGGAAGTGAATATTTTTAATTTATGTTATTTAAACTATTTGTTTAATTTTCTAGTATTTGTTTATTAGTTATTAATCTGCAATAGTGATTGAAGCGGCATCCTTTTTAGATTGGTTATTGCATTTTGACTTCGTTCGATGACCAATTCAAAATGCAATGACAAAATAAAAGTATATGCCCAATCTAAAAAGATATAGCGTAAAAGCCGGTGCGAAGCAATTGCCCTAAAAAAGTACATATAAAGTTTAAGTAACTTTAATTACTCTTACATTATACTTTTTTTCTATAAACTATACTTTCTATGTATGTTCTGAAAAATAATTTACGTGTATTAATTTCATAAGTTCTATTAAATAATAAATTCATCTTTGGTAAACTTGATACATTTAAACCTGCAATTATTTTAAAAAATAAAATCATTAATCGAGTTATACTTTTTTGCCAAGTGGTTTGATTTTGAATAAAATCTACATAAAACCAAATTCCATTGTTTTTAAGCTTGTCACTAATTTTATAAAATAAAGTTTCTGCTATTTGTTGAGAAAAATGATCGAATAAAAAGGTTGTCATTACCACATCATATTTTTCTACTAATTGATAATCTAAAATATCTGCAGTAATAAAATTTATTGTCAAATTAGAATAAGATTGTTCTTGTGCTAATTCAATCATTTTAGAAGAAAAATCTATATAATCAATTGTTAATTTTTTATCTAATTTATCTAGTTCTGGAAGAAATTTTCCTGCCCCTCCTCCTATCCACAATATTCTATCATTTTCATTTATGTAATTTAATACTGTAAAATGAGCAAGATGTTGTCTGTTCAAAAAAAACAAACTACTGAGAAAATGATAATATGGTGCAATAAAATTGTAATTCATTATTCAAATAAAAGAACACTTAATATACCACAAATAGCTTTAAAAAAAATCATTCCATCAATAGCTATTAAATAATATAAAATTGGTTTTGGACGATTTAGTTTAAAAGAAAAAATTGCTAATCCTAGAATAGGAATTAACATAAAAAGTATTCTATGCCAATAAAGATTGTACCAAATACCAAACAATAAAAAGCTAAGAAATCCTATAAAAATTAATGGTAAGATAATTTTATTTAATGTAAAATGATAACCATATTTCACAACAAAAGTTTTTAAATTTCTATTGCTATCATCTTCAAAATCTTTCAAATCAAATAATATAGCATTCACTAAACAATACATAAATGTTTGGATAAAAAGAAAATAAAATTTTGCATCCAAAGGATAATGCTGATTATTTTCTAACATTAAGAATAATACAGGTAAAAATACAGTTGTAATTGCCCATGTCCAACCAATAAGAAATGGTTTTAACCACATTGATTTTCTTAAGGAAAATCCAATGTTAAAATCATAATATGCAAAGGCTAAAACTACTGTAAGAATTAAAATGACTATCCATTTCCAAGATATTATATCTATATGATCTATACTTTTATCGAAAAGTTTAATTCCTGAATACGTAAAAGAAGCAATTAGAAAACAACTAAATAAGTCAATAATTTTTCTATTATCAATATAAAATTGTATTCTGAGATTATTTGAATGTTTAAATCTTTTTGGAACTCTGTAAGCATATAAATAAAACAAAACGGTAGCTGAAGTAATAAATACATAATATTCAATTGAATTTAATGGTAAACCAATTTTTATTACAGTTTCTATATTGAGAGCTAAAGATAAAAAAATCAAAAAAATATTAGAAAAAAAGATATTTGCTATTATTTTACTACTCTCTTTTACATTCATTTTTTTATTGTCTATAATTATAGTTTACACTCCTATAAAGTTGATTCATTAAAATGATAAAATCGAAATTATTTATTAATTTTTATATGTTCGTTTTACAGATTGAACTCCATCAATTTCTTTAAGGTCTAAAATAACTTTATCCAATTCAGATTTATTTTTTACAGAAACTGTAATTTTCCCATCAAAAATACCTGCGTCTTCAGATAAATTAATACTATGAATATTTAAAGAATTATTTTTAGAAATAATTAGTGTAATATCACTTAGCATTCCAGCTCTATCTAATCCTTGCATTTCTATCAAGGCTTTAAATTCTCTTTGAGTAGAATCTATCCACTTGGCTTTTATAATTCTGTACGCATAATTTGCTTGTAAAGAAATTGAATTTGGACAATCTACTTTATGAACTTTTATTCCTTTTGAAACTGTAATAAATCCAAATACTTTATCTCCTGGAATAGGGTTACAACATGTTGCTAGCTCATAATCTAGGCGTTCTTCATCATTTCCAAAAACTAAACTATCTAATTTTGAT
Source organism: Flavobacteriales bacterium UBA5933 (assembly GCA_002430925.1). Lineage (GTDB taxonomy): Bacteria > Bacteroidota > Bacteroidia > Flavobacteriales > Weeksellaceae > Empedobacter. The sequence continues at coordinate 15,756 of DJDD01000057.1, read as the reverse complement.
TTATCAACGACAGTAAAATCTTCTTTTTTAGCAGATGAAAATGTTGATTTTCTAAAACGATTGATTAAACCTGTAAATCCTGAATTTCTTTCAGCAAATTTTCTTAAATCATTATTATTAATGACTCCCATAGCAACATTATAAAAAATATCTTGACTAGAACTTAGCTTAAAATATTGTTGCATTTGGTTAACCGTATTTTCGTTGAAATCTACTTTTAAATGTCTTAGTTTTCGTTGAATAATTTCCTTTCCTTCGTCTGCAATTTTACGTTTATCAGAATTAAGGGAAGCTTTTATTTTACTTCTTGCCTTACTGGTAACTACGTATTCTAACCATTCTAGCTTAGGTTTTTGCTGAGTAGATGTGATAATTTCTACTTGATCGCCGCTTTGTAATTTATGAGAAAGTGGGAAAAGTTTACCATTTACTTTAGCACCTAAACAATGGTCACCTACATTAGAATGTATTGAATAAGCAAAATCTAAAGAACTTGCTCCTTTTGGCAAAGAATGTAAATCTCCTTTTGGAGTAAAAACATAGATTTCTTTTGAATACAAATTGAATTTAAAGTTATCCATAAATTCTATAGCATCCTTTGTATCCTCTTGCTCTAACATTTCACGCACTTGATGAATCCATTCATCAACTTTTGTTTCATCGTCAGATATATTTTCTTTGTATTTATAGTGTGCTGCAATACCCATTTCTGCAACCTCATCCATCCTTTCGGAACGAATTTGCACTTCTACCCAACGAGCTTGTGGTCCCATTACAGTAACATGTAAAGATTCGTAACCTGTTGTTTTAGGTTGAGAAATCCAATCACGCATACGTTTAGGGTTTGGAATGAATAAATCTGTAATCATAGAATATATTTTCCATGCTAAGAATTTTTCATTTTTCTTGTCTGAACGATAAATTACTCGAATAGCAAATAAATCAAAAACCTCTTCAAATGGAATTCCTTGATTAACTATTTTTTTATAAATAGAATTGATAGATTTTGAACGACCTTTTATTTCAAATTCTAAACCTTCTGCTTTTAATTTTTCAGAAATTATTTTACAAAAATTATTGATATAAGTCTCTCTTTCTGTTTTAGTTTCTGTTAACTTATGCTCTATATTAAAATAAGCATCTGGTTTAGTATATTTTAAACTAAGATCTTCTAATTCTGATTTTATATTATACAATCCCATTCTGTGGGCTAATGGAGCATAAATAAAAATAGTTTCTGATGCTATTTTTAATTGTTTATCCTCTCGCATACTATCTAGCGTACGCATATTATGAAGTCTATCTGCAATTTTTATAAGAATTACACGGACATCTTCAGAAAGAGTTAATAGTAATTTTTTATAGTTTTCTGATTGAATAGAAATATCCTGACGATTAAGTACGGAAATTTTTGTTAATCCATCAATGATTTTAGCAATCTTAGTTCCAAAAAGTTTCTCTAAATCTTCAATTGTATAATCAGTGTCTTCTACAACGTCATGCATTAAAGCAGAAGCAATTGAAGTTGCTCCCAAACCAATTTCATCAGCAACAATTTTAGCAACAGCAATTGGATGATAAATATATGGTTCGCCCGTTTTTCTTCTTTGATCTTTGTGTGCTTCAACTGCAAGATCAAAAGCTTTACGGATTAACTTTTTATCTTCATCAGACAATGTTACGTAAGTATTTTTTAACATCTCTTTATAACGTCTAGCTATTTCGAGTGTTTCTCTTTCTAATTGTTCGTCTGTAATTATTTGAGGAGTATTCATTCTTTTCGTTTTTTTAGGTAATAGTATTTTTAAATAAAAAAATGAGTCAAGTAAAACTAGCCTCATTGCTAGAACTAAATTTACAATTATTCTTACTATTTAACAAAAAAAACAATGTATTTGTTATAAGGTAAAATGGGAAAAATTAGAATATATTGATTTTTTTTAAAACACTAATTATAAGTATTTTAAAATTATTAATTATACGATTAAAGAAAAAAATAAAAAATATTGAATTACTTATTAAAAAAAAATCGTCATTTTTCTATTGAAAAATGACGATTTTTTTAACTTACTTTATTCGGATAACTCGAAACTCCTTCCAAAATTATTCGAGGATTGTTTTTCAATAAAACAATCAATTGTCTTAATTTTTCAGCATTTTGATCTGTATTAAACATGTCATCGTGCATTAAAATTACTAAATGATTTTTTTCTAAAGTTCTTTTATGATCTAATCGATGAACAATTCCTTCATATATTTTTTCAGGACTATCTAATTGATGAGGATTTCTACTCCATTCATAATCCCAACCAAAAATATAATAATTATTTTTAGCTAATAAATCTGCTGTAGCATCAGCATCCTTTAAAACATCTCCCTTCTTTTTAGCATCTACTCGCCATACATTACGAGCTGGTAAACGAACATATTTAGTGTGAATGTCTAATGCTGTTTCATTTTTTAAAACATCATTATATACACCTTCTGGACTACTATAAAAATGTTTGTATTTATTATTTGCATGCGAGAAAGTATGATTAGCAATATCTATATTAGGATTTTGTTTATAATCTTCTACGTGTTGTTTTAGTTCTTTTGTAAAAGCATTATATCCAACCAAAAAAACAGTACCTCTTACGTTCTCTTCGGTCAGAATTTTATTAATATTTTTACTTCCTTTAAATGGTCCGTCATCAAAAGTTAAATAAACATGTTGTTTTGTAGAATCTAATTCTGCAACTTGAGGTAATTCTACTTCTTCTTTTGGAATACTTAAAGTATCATCAACAGGTGAAGATACTGTATCTGTTTTTACGACATATACAGAATCTTTTTGTTTTTGTAAAATTTCATTAACTTCTGATGAAGTATTTACATCGGATTTAGTTTCCGTATTATTTTTTTCATTTTTACAAGAAAAAATAAAAAATAAAAAGCTAAGTATATAAAAGCTTTTTAAACGATTGTTTATAGTAAACATTTTAATATTATTAGGTTAGGGATTAATTATTAAGTAATTTTTGTTTTATTTTTTAAAATTGATCAATATATCCTTCTATGATTTTCAATACTCCATCTTCATCATTAGAAGGTGCAATAAAATTAGCTTCCTCTTTTACTGCTGGATGAGCATTTTTCATCGCAAAACTATATTTTGCCAAATGTAGCATTTCTATATCGTTCATAAAATCCCCAAAAACCATTATTTCTTCAGGTTGAATATTTAATTTTTTCATTAAAGCATTTAGTGCAACACCTTTATTTGAATTAGAATTCATAATATCTAACCAAACTTCTCCTGATACAACAACTTTCACGCCATTTTCTTCAAATTCTAAAAGTTTTGGATATACATTTTTTTCTGAACCTTCAGGATGATTTATAGCTATTTTAATAAATTTTTCATCTTTTATTTTTGTTAAATCATCAACTTGAATACTCTTATTGTAATAATTTTTAAAAAATTCTAGAAAGACAGGGTCAGTAGATTCTACATATGCTGCATTTTTACTTGCCAAAACAATATTTGCACCTTCTATTTTTCTAACACGCTCTATTATTTTATTTACTAAAATAGTATCTAATTCATCAACAAATATTTCTTCTCCTTTGTATGTCACATAGGTTCCATTTTCAGCGATAATTGCTAACTCGTTCTTTATATCTTCAAAATAATTGATAATACTATAATATTGTCTTCCACTTGCTGGAACAAAAAGTATATCAAGCTCTTTTAATTTATTATATATTTCTTTGAATTTTGGGCTTAATGTATGATCTGAACGAAGTAAAGTACCGTCCATATCAGTTACAATCATTTTTATATTTTGCATAATTAGGTTTTGTCTAAATAAAGTTTTAAAGGTAGTTAAATTTAGATTTCAAGAGCCTAAATTTTCTATTAATCTTACTATTTTTCATAATTCTAATATAGTTTTAATTTCAAAATTAAAGCTCTTTAGAATTTTAATTGTTTTTATAATTGATAAACAATCATTTAAAAGAAATTACGAATTTTAATCATTGAATGAAATTAAAGTATATTTTTGTTAAAAAAATGAATGCTATCAAAAGTTCAATTTAGATTACAATTTCTTGTATTACTTTGGGGGTTTACGGGAGTTTTTGGAAAACTAGTTACTATGAGTGCCTTACCGATGGTTTGGTTTCGTTTACTAATTGCTGCTATTGCCGTTTTTATCTATATAAAATTTAAGAAAGAAAACCTTAAAGTAACTAAAAAAGAACTTTACATACTTTTGGGGATTGGAGGAATTGTAGGGTTACATTGGTTTACGTTCTATTTATCAATTAAATTATCCAATATTTCAGTTGCTCTTAGTACACTATCTATGGGAGCTTTGTTTAGTGCAATATTAGAACCCATTTTCTTCAGAAAGCGAATCAATTTACTAGAAATTATATTAGCTATTGTTGTTTCTACTTGTGTGATTGTAATATTTAATGCCACACCAGAATATAAAATGGGAATCATCATTGGTGTTTTATGTAGTTTTCTATCGGCATTATTTGCTGTACTAAATTCGAAATTAGCCAGAGCTATAAAACCGACAAAAGTTACTTTCTATGAAATGATTGGCGGATTAATTACATTATCACTTATTATTGTATCTATTCAACATGATGCCATAACAGAAATCATAAATGTTAGTTGGGCTAACTTAGGTTGGCTTACTTTACTTGGTGTTGTATTTACTGCGTTTGCTCAAATAGAATCAGTAGATCTTCTAAAACATGTAAGTGCATTTACGTTAATGTTAAACGTTAATTTGGAACCTATTTATGGAATCATTTTAGCTTGCATCATTTTTGGTGATGCAGAACACATGAATATTGTTTTTTATATTGCAACAGCTGTTATGCTATCTTCTATAATTATTAATGGTTTATTAAAGGCAAAGTTTACAAAAACTATTCAATTAAAAACAAAGAATTAATTGATTAACATTTCATATTTCATTCTATTTAATCTCAATAAAAACAAGTGAATAAAAAGATTAAAAAACTAACAAAATTCATTGTCTAAAATTAATGTTTGTATTGATGAGTTTCGTTATATTTGTGAGATATAAAATAAATTATTAAATCAAAATAAAAACGATATGAGTTCTTATGATGTAGCCGTAATAGGTGCTGGACCTGGAGGATATGTTGCTGCAATCCGTTGTGCGCAATTAGGATTTAAAACTGCAATTATAGAAAAAGCTAATTTAGGTGGTACTTGTCTTAATGTTGGATGTATCCCTTCTAAAGCTTTATTAGATTCTTCTCACCACTATTACGACGCTGTTAATCACTTTAAAGAGCATGGAATTGAGATTGATGCTCCTAAAGTTAATTTTGCTCAAATGATTGCTCGCAAAGCTGGAGTTGTTGATACAAACGTAGCTGGTATAAAATACTTAATGAGCAAAAATAATATTGATGTAGTAGAAGGTACTGGTGCTTTTAAAGATGCTACTCATATTGTTGTTACAGCTCAGGACGGTTCTACACAAGAAATCGAAGCTAAGAATACAATTATAGCTACTGGATCTGTTTCTTCTGAATTACCTTTCGCTCCAACTGATGGAAAAAGAATTATCACTTCTACAGAAGCTTTAGCTTTACCAGAAGTTCCTAAACACTTAATTGTTATTGGTGGTGGAGTTATTGGATTAGAATTAGGTTCTGTTTATTTACGTTTAGGTTCTGATGTTACTGTTATTGAGTACGCAGATCGTGTTATTCCTGGAATGGATGGTGCTTTATCTAAAGAATTAACTAAAGTATTGAAAAAACAAGGAATGAAATTCCATACTTCTACTGGTGTTACTTCTGTTGTAAATAATGGAGATAATGTTACATTAAAAGCTACATCTAAAAAAGGTGAAGAATTAGAAATCACTGGTGATTATGCATTAGTTGCTGTTGGTCGTCGTGCATTTACTGGTTCTTTAGGTTTAGATGCTGTTGGTGTTGAAGTTGACGAAAGAGGTCGTATCAAAACAAACAACCATTTACAAACAAACGTTCCTAATATTTATGCTATTGGTGATGTTGTTGCTGGTGCAATGTTAGCTCACAAAGCAGAAGAAGAAGGTGTTTTAGTTGCTGAGCAATTAGCAGGACAAAAACCTCACATTAACTATAACTTAATTCCTGGTGTTGTTTATACTTGGCCAGAAGTTGCTGGAGTTGGAAAAACTGAAGAGCAATTAAAAGAAGAAGGTGTAGAATATAAAGTTGGTTCTTTCCCATTCAAAGCTTTAGGACGTGCTCGTGCTTCTATGGATACTGATGGTTTTGCTAAAATCTTAGCCGATAAAAATACTGACGAAATCTTAGGTATGCATATTATTGGTGCTCGTGCTGCAGATTTAATCGCAGAAGGTGTTACAGCAATGGAATTCCGTGCATCTGCAGAAGACTTAACAAGAATGTCTCATGCTCACCCAACATTCTCTGAAGCAATTAAAGAAGCTGCTTTAGCTGCTACAGACAATAGAGCTATCCACTCTTAATAGAAGATAAAAAATCTATATATTAAAACCCAGTAAATAATGTTTACTGGGTTTTTATCTTTAAGTTATTTTAAACTTTTTAAAAATTATATTTATTTTTTTGGCAATCACTTCGAGGTGTGCTTTTTGCTATATTTTTACAAACAATAAAATCTATTTTTTTAAAGAAAAAATTGTTTATAAAAGGATGCCGCGCCACTAATTTAAAAGATTTAAAAAAGCTATATATTTTATTTATTTTTAGTTTTAGAATTAATCTCCTTAAATAAATTCAAAAAATCATATAATATTAAAGCTAAAATTTCATAATGTGCAATATTTTGAGGAGAGTTATGTACAAAATTGATTTCATAATTATGATAAAATAAAATTCTATCTTCTGAAATATGAATTCCATTATTATGAATTGTATTGCGGATATTAGATAAAACCATCATTGCAGTCCAATTTTCATTTTTTTTGAATTCTAATTTTTTAAAAATTTGACTTAATATATCATAAAGACTTTTTTTTTCTATATTTTTCTCAGGAAATAATTCTTTATGAACTTCCCTAAAAAATGTTTCAATCATTGAAGATAAATTATAAATAAAAGAAGTTTTAGTTTGCAAAAAATAATTATTTAAAACTTCATTATAATCATATTCTGAAGCTGTTGGTAAAATTTTATCAAATTTTAATTTATCTGTAAGATTATCATGAAAATTTTGAAGATTTAAATTCAAGAAAATTATTGTTTTATCAATTCTATTTAACACATGTCCTTTATAATCAGTTTCACTTAAATTATTTTTAAAATAAACATTTTTAAAATCAAATCTTATTTTCTCAAATTGATTAATTACATGTAATGAGTGTTGCTTCACAGAATTATTTATAATTAATTTATCAATCATAAATGTTATGTACTTTTTTAATTATTTGACACATATTTTCAATAATAATAGTAATGAAAATTCCGACCATAGGGAACACCCTAAAATTATAGATATAATAAAATATTATCTTCTCGAAAATTCTTTCATTCGCTTTTTGTTTCTACTATCAAGCAAAGAGGCTACAGCCCAAATAGCCGCTGGCAACCAAGCAATAAGTGTTATTTGTAAAATTAAACACAAGATTCCTTGAAATAGTTTACCTCTCAAAAAAAATGATAAACATGGAAATAACACGGCTATTAAAATCATGGGTTATTTTGTGTTTTTAAGGATATTGTCATACGTAAAAATATTGACAGAATTTTGAACAATTTGTTTATCAATTTCTATCATTGCTTCTGCCAGTTTATTTGCTTTTATTGCCTTATATTTTGATAAAGACCCTAATAAAAATAAATTAATAAACGGATATATTTTTGCACCTAAATCTTCTGCTAATCTTTTTTCTTTCCTATTCCCTATCAACAAAGACGGTTGGTAAATGTTAAGCACTGGAACAGCGGATTGTTTTAAAGCAACTTCTGCTTCACCTTTCATTTTCAAGTAAAAATTAGACGAATTCTCATTTGCTCCAATAGCAGATATGTAATGAAATTTCTCTAGCCCTTTATTCAAACATCGTTTTGCAATTTCAAGAGGAATGTCAACTTCTATTTTTTTATAGAGTTTCAAATCTGGTGTTTTCTTCCTTGTAGTTCCTAAACAAGAAAAAACACTGTCTATTTTATTAAAAGAACTTAAATCTATTACTGACTCAAAATCTGTGACAATCTCAACAATTTTTGGATGTTGAAATTCTTGCTTTTTTCTGACTAAAACTATTATTTTAGAATATGATGTGTCGCCCAAAAGTTGATTCAATATCATAGAACCAATTAGACCTGTACTTCCTAATAATAAAACTGTTTTTTCCATTATAATTCCATTAACAACCAAAACCATGCCCCATTAACATCTCCTTGATCCAATAATTTGGCAGCAATTTGATGTCTAATCTCTATTGGTTTAAATTTTTCTATTTCTACACGCTCTTTCAATTGTACAATAAAATTATCAACCATTTCTTTGGTTGGAATTTTTTCTTGTGTACCCAATTGTCCCAAATGATTTCCCGTTAAAAACTTAGACAGTTTAACGTCATTTGGTAAACTATCAATCCCGATTCCGAATGCTTTAGTTGCTGGTCTTGCCACTTCAAAAATAGATTCAGGAATAATTCGGCAATAATAATCATCCCCCAATCGAGCAACTAAATCTAATGTATAAGGAGATACATGATTTTGTTCATCTAAAAAATTTTCTTCAACATGAATCCTCAAAATTTCTGCTATCACCAAATTTGCAGCACCTGGTTCATCAGAAATAGAAACTACATTTCTTACTTTACACTCCATCTGTATTGGGCTTTCCTTTACGCGAGGAGGTTTTACTATCTCTGATGGAATTGGTGTTAAACCTGCTTTTTCAAATTCATTAACGCCTTTTTTAAACTCTACACTTGCTAGCGATTGTTGTTGTACAATATCATAATTGACAATATTAATAACACATTCTGGATGCTCTAAAACGTTATCTAAAGTATGTTTTTTTGAGCCATCTCTCATTTTATTTACAGGAGAAAAAACACAAATTGGCGGTGTTTGTCCCATCAAATTAAAAAATGAAAATGGGCTTAGGTTTACATTTCCGTCATTATCTATTGTACTCGCAAAACATATTGGACGTGGTGATATGGCATGTTTTAATAATCGATTAAACGATTCACTATTGGGATCAAAAGATTTAGTCATTCTTATAAATGAATTGAGTTATTGATCCTAAAGATAAAAAAAATCTAAATATTCCTAATTTTAATTGTTAAAATAAAGTAATTATAAAGTTTTATGGCAATTCCTTCGGACCACGCTATCCGTTACAATCTTTTGTAATTGGTCATTAAGCTGAAGTAGAAATGCATCCAATTACAAAAGGATTTTCACTACTATCGTTATTGCGAAGTGGGGTTTTATAAGGGAATGAGAATAAAAAAAGCCCCGAAGATAGTCGAGGCACTAAATGTTTTCACAACGGAATAATCCTTATTGTGAGTTCCTTTCAACAACAAATATACAATTATTTTTTTTATCCTACATTACGGAAAACCGTAAGGTTAATATTTTTATTAATGGTAAATTATAGGCCTAATTATAAAGACACATTTATGACAAAAAATATACTTGGTTTAGATTTAGGAACAAATTCAATTGGTTGGGCTTTCGTAAAAGAAAATTCTAATGATAAAGCACAATCTTCTATCGAAAAAATTGGAGTTCGTGTAAATCCATTAACTACTGACGAACAAACTAATTTTGAAAAAGGAAAACCTATTACAACTAATGCAGGAAGAACTCTTGCTCGTTCTGCTCGACGAAATTTACAACGCTATAAACTACGAAGAGAAAATCTTATACAAATTCTCTTAAAAAATAAATGGATTACAAAAGAAAACATTTTAGCTGAAAATGGAAATCATACAACTTTTGAAACATTCCGATTGAGAGCTTTAGCTGCTGAACAAAGAATTGAAATTAATGAATTGGCTAGAGTATTATTAATGATAAATAAAAAACGTGGTTATAAAAGTTCTCGTAAGGTAAATAACACAGAAGAAGGTCAATTGATCGATGGAATGGATATTGCAAAAAAACTATATATAGATCAATTAACTCCTGGGCAATATGTTTATCAATTACTAAGTGAAGGTAAAAAGAAAGTTCCTGATTTTTATCGTTCGGATTTGCAAAAAGAATTGGATGATATTTGGAATTTTCAACAAACTTTTTATTCAGATATTTTCACCAATAACTTAAAAGAAGAAATCCATAACAAAAGTAAAGTTACAACTTGGGCTATTCTTAAAACACCTTTTAATTTAATTGGAATTAAGCGTGAAGGAAAACGAGATGAGCAAAAATTAGAAAATTACAAATGGAGAGTTGAGGCATTATCAAAACAATTAAATTTAGAACAATTAGCTATTGTTTTACAAGAAATTAATAGTCAAATTTATAATTCATCAGGTTATTTAGGAGCAATATCTGATAGAAGTAAAGAATTAGTTTTTAATAATCAAACAGTTGGTCAATTTCAATACGAGCAGTTACAAAAAAATCCACATGCACGATTAAAAAATCAAGTATTTTATCGTCAAGATTACATGAATGAATTTGAAACAATTTGGGAAAAACAAACTGAATTTCATCAAGAGTTAACAACAAATTTAAAAGAAGAAATTCGTGATATTATAATTTTTTATCAACGTAAATTAAAATCTCAAAAAGGATTAATTTCTTTTTGCGAATTTGAACAACAGGAAATTGAAATTAACGGAAAAAAGAAAACGATTGGTTTACGTGTTTCTCCAAAATCTTCTCCTCTTTTATGGGAATTTAAAATTTGGCAAATTCTTCATAATGTTAAACTTCAAAATAAAGAAACAAAAGAAGTTTATTCTCTAAATCAAGAAGATAAACAAATGCTTTTTGAAGAATTAAATTTAAAAGGAAATTTATCAGCTACAGAAGTTTTAAAATTATTGTATGATAAACCTAAAAATTGGGAATTAAATTATAAAGAACTAGAAGGAAATCGCACTAATCAAAACTTATACAATGTCTATTTATCTATTCTAGATATAGAAGGCTATGATATTCGTAAAGAACTAAAGTTGAAATTAAATAAAGATGATATTTCATTGTCAGATATAGATAAATCAGCCAATAAAATTAAAAAAATAATTCATACAATTTTTAATCATCTTAAAATTGACACTAAAATTCTTGATTTTGATGCTCAACTAGATGGTAAAGCATTCGAACAACAATCTTCTTATAAATTATGGCATTTATTATATTCTTATGAAGAAGATGATTCACCAACAGGAATGGATTCTTTGTATCGTTTGTTGAGCGAAAAATTTGGCTTTACAACAGAACAAGCAAAAATTTTAGGAAATGTAGCTTTTCAACCAGATTATGGAAATTTAAGCACTAAAGCTATTCGCAAAATATATCCTTTCATCAAAGAGCATGAATATAGTGTAGCTTGTGAATACGCTCATTATCGTCATTCTAAAAATTCGTTAACAAGAGAAGAATTAGAAAAACGAATTACAAAAGATAAATTAGATATTCTACCAAAAAATAGTTTAAGAAATCCTGTTGTAGAGAAAATTCTTAATCAGATGATTAATGTTGTGAATACGATTATAGATACTGAAAATGATAAATTAGAAAAAGAAGGAAAACCTAGAGATTTTAAATTTGATGAAATCAGAATAGAGTTAGCAAGAGAACTTAAGAAAAATGCTAAAGAACGTGAGGAACTAACTAAAGCTATTAATTCTAGTAAAATTGAGCATGAAAAAATTATAAAAATTTTACAAAACGAAGATGGTATAAAGTATCCCACAAGAAATGATATTATTCGATATAAACTTTATCAAGAATTGAAAAATAATGGTTATAAAAACTTATATACTAATACTGCTGTAAAACGCAAAGATATTTTTACTAAAGAATACGATATCGATCATATTATACCACAATCTCGCTTGTTTGACGATAGTTTTTCTAATAAAACATTAGTTCCAAGAGATGTTAATTTAAAAAAAGGAAACAGAACAGCCTATGATTATATTCTTAGTGATTATGGAGAAGATAAATTAAATGAATTTGAAACAAAAATAGAATCATTATATAAAGAAGAAGGAATCTCAAAAGCTAAATATAAAAAATTATTGATAAAAGGTTCTGAAATTGGAGAAGGTTTCATAGAAAGAGATTTACGAGATTCACAATATATAGCTAAAAAAGCTAAAGAAATTTTATTCCAAATTACCAAATCTATTGTTTCTACTTCCGGTTCTATTACAGATCGTTTACGCCAAGATTGGGGTTTAGTAAATATTATGAAAGAATTGAATTTAGAAAAATATGAAATTGCTGGATTAGTCGAAATTCAGGAAGATAAAAATGGTCAACCCAAAAAAGTTATAAAAGATTGGACAAAACGTAACGATCATCGTCATCATGCAATGGATGCATTAACTGTTGCTTTTACTAAAAGGAGTTTTATACAATACTTAAATAACTTGAATGCGCGTAGAAACGATGAATATGAAGGTATTTCTAACTCTAATGATAAAAAATCTATTGAAACTAATAATCTAAAAATATCAAGTAAAGATGCATTGGATATTGAGGAAAAGGAAACACATAAAGTAAAAGATGGTAAAGGAAATTACAAACGTGTTTTTAATGAACCTATTTCTAATTTTAGACAATTAGCTAAACAACACTTAGAAGCAATTTTAGTTTCTCATAAGGCTAAAAATAAAGTTGTAACAAGAAATATAAATAAAATAAAAGGAACTGACAAACTACAATTAGGACTAACTCCGAGAGGACAAATGCATAAAGAAACGGTTTATGGAAAAATAAAACAACCGGTATTCAAAGACGAAAAAATTTCTGCAAAATTTGATGTAGAAACCATACAAAAAGTTGCTAATCCAGAATTTAGATCATTACTATTACAACGTTTACAAGAAAATGATGGAGATCCTAAAAAAGCCTTTACTGGGAAAAATTCTTTGATTAAAAATCCTATTTTATTAAACGATAGAACTCCTTTGCCAGAAAAAATAAAATTAATATGGTTTGAAGATAATTATGTTATCCGTAAAGAAGTTGGACCAGATTTGAAAATTGATAAAGTTATAGACGAAGGTGTAAAACGTATTCTACAAGACCGTTTAAATAAATTTAATAGTGATTCTAAAAAAGCATTTTCTGATTTAGAACAAAATCCTATCTGGTTAAATGAAGAAAAAGGTATTGCAATAAAACGTGTTACTATTTCTGGTGTAAATAATGTAGAAGCATTACATCATAAAAAAGATCATCTAGGAAATGAAATTTTAGATAATGATGGTAAAAAAATTCCTGTTGACTTTGTAAGTACAGGAAATAATCATCATGTAGCGATTTACGAAGACGAAAAAGGTAATTTACAAGAAAATGTAGTTTCTTTTTATGAAGCTGTGGCAAGAGTAAATGAAGACTTACCAATTGTAGATCAAAATCATAATAAACATTTAGGTTGGAAATTTTTATTTACAATGAAACAAAATGAAATGTTCATTTTCCCTTCAAATGATTTCAATCCAAATGAGATTGACTTATTAGACAGAGAAAATCAAACTATAATTAGTAAACATTTATTTCGAGTACAAAAATTTTCTGAAAAAGACTATTGGTTTAGACATCACCTAGAAAGTAAAATTTTAGATTTAAAAGAATTAAACGAAATAACTTTCATAAGAAAAAGAAATCCTAAATCTATTTCAAATATTATAAAAGTCCGTACAAATCATTTAGGAGAAATTATAGCTATCGGAGAATATTAAAAAGTAATAACTATGTTAAAACGTACCATTTACATTGGTACTCCTACTTACCTAAAACTAAAAGACAATCAATTAAAAATTGAAGATGCAATAACCAAAGAAACAAAAGGTTCTGTGCCTATAGAAGATATCGCTTTTTTAGTTTTGGATCATTACCAAATAACCATTAGTCACCAACTAATTTTAGCCTTACAACAAAACAATGTAGCAATTTTTAGTTGTGATGAAAGTCATTTGCCGCTGGGGTTAATGTTACCTATGAATGGTCACGTAGAACATAGTGAACGATTGAAAAACCAAATAAATTGTTCCGAACCTTTACGAAAACAATTGTGGAAGCAAACGGTAGAAGTTAAAATTTTTCAACAAAAAACATTACTCCAAAAATATGGTTATCTAGCTGAACCAATGCAAGATTATTTGACCAATGTAAAAGTTGGCGATAGTACAAATATGGAGGGAATTGCAGCACAATATTATTGGCGACAATTGTTTGATAATTTCACAAGAGAAAGAGATGGCGATGTACCTAATAATTTTCTGAATTTTGGTTATGCTATTTTAAGAAGTATTGTTGCCAGAGCATTAGTTTGCTCTGGCTTAAACCCTACTATCGGTATTTTTCATCGAAACAAATATAATCCTTATTGCCTGGCTGATGATATTATGGAACCTTATCGTGCCTATGTAGATGAATTGGTTTTGGAATGGATAAACAAACCTTTTCGACCTACAGAAATGAGTAAAGAAGCAAAAGTACATCTTCTAAAAATTGCAACAAAAGATGTAAAGATAGATGGTTTAACTCGTCCTTTATTGGTTGCTGTTAGCCATACAACAAGCTCGTTGTATAAGTGTATGATTGGTGAACAACGCTTGATTAGATATCCAGAAATGTCATGAATTTTAGTCGGTACAATGCGTATAGAATTATGTGGGTTTTAGTATTATTTGATTTACCAACAGAAACCAAGAAACAGCGAAGCCAAGCTTCTCGGTTTAGGAAAGAATTAATAGACGATGGTTTTACAATGTTCCAATTCTCTATTTATTTACGCCATTGCCCTAGCAGAGAGAATGCAGAAGTACATATAAAACGTGCCAAAGCAAAACTTCCTGAGCATGGAAAAGTTGGAATTCTCTGTATAACTGATAAACAATTTGGACAAATGGAAATTTTCTTTTCTAAAAAAGAAACAGATTTACCTACTGGACCACAACAATTAGAGTTGTTTTAATATAAAATAGAATGAAAAAATCCGATAGAAATAATTATTTTTCTATCGGATTTTTTATTTTTTTCAATCCTAATTTTTAATCAAATCCCTTTACTACAGAAGGATTACTAAATGAGGTTGTAATTACTTTGGCTAAATTACCAAATTTGAAAGGAACTCACAACATATTAGAAGTGTATTTAAAACATCTTTTAGTTGTAATTACTTTGGCT
>DJDD01000057.1:0-147 GCA_002430925.1 Flavobacteriales bacterium UBA5933 | reverse complement strand
TTTGAAAGGAACTCACAACGAACCAACACCAGTTCCAGCAGTTACTTGAGTTGTAATTACTTTGGCTAAATTACCAAATTTGAAAGGAACTCACAACGATATATTAATACTTTTATTTTCTGTAACTGTTGTAATTACTTTGGCTAA
>DJDD01000005.1 GCA_002430925.1 Flavobacteriales bacterium UBA5933 | reverse complement strand
TTTATTAAGAAGCTTTTGGTTTAAATAACACGGTTTAAATGTTCATTTAATATTTTTTTCAAACTTGTAAAATGCATTATTTGTTTCAGAATATCATTTAGTTCTTCTTGAGTTATATCTTTATTTTTTGTTTTATCCATTAAGTTTTTAATAAAATTATCAATATAAATGATTTTAAATCTCAGTAAAACATCAAATAAATCCTTATGAACAAACTCTTCCTTTTTCTTAATATTTATTCCTTGTTTAACAGTCCAGTTTTCGCTTAAACTATACTTTTCTAACATCATTTCTGTTGCAAGATTTACAACTTCCGAGTCCGAAGATCTTGAAAAATAAGAACCTGTTCTTAGCTCATTATTTTCTAGACCTACTTTTACATCTTCAAGAATTTTTTGGTAAAGAGGAGTAGATAATGTTAGTTCATTTTCATTAAACTGAGAAATGATTTCTTCTATAACAGTTGTTTTGTATAATTCGTTATTTTCATCTTTCAATTCAACTTCTAAATCACCATTTTGTAAAATAAGTTTTATGATTTCAGTTTCTATAGTTAATTGAATATTTAAAACTTCTTTGTTTGTCGTAACAATAGAAATTTCTGGTTTTTTTTCTCTTGCTTTATCAGTTATATGAGAAGTACTATTTTTAGATCCAGAATTTTTAAGCTGAGCTAATTCTTTAAATAAAACTTCTTCTCTTATTCCCATTATTTTAGAAGTTTCAGCAATATAAACTTCTTGTTTAATACTATTAGGAATTAAAGAAATAGATTTTACAATCTCGCGAATTAATTCAGCTTTTTTAATAGGATCATTATTAGCCTCTTCTAAAAGAACATTAACTTTAAAGCGAATAAAATCAGTAGCATTTTCTTTTATGTAATTTTCTATTTCTTGAGAAGAATGTTTTTTAGCAAATGAATCAGGATCTTCACCTTCAGGAAGTAAAAGAACTTTTACATTCATTTCCTGTTCTAAAATCATATCAATTCCTCTAAAAGAAGCTTTAATTCCAGCATTGTCTCCGTCATACATTACAGTAATGTTTTCTGTAAGACGTTTTATTAACCTAATCTGTTCGTTGGTAAGTGCGGTACCAGAACTAGCAACAGTATTCTGTATTCCTGCTTGATGCATGGAAAGAACATCTGTATAACCTTCAACCAAAAAACATTGGTCAGATTTTATAATTTCTTGTTTTGCCTGAAATAAACCGTATAAAGTTTTACTTTTATGATAAATTTTATTTTCAGGAGAGTTAAGGTATTTAGCCGCTTTTACATCATTCCTCAGAATCCTTCCTCCAAAACCTAGTGTTCGTCCAGAAAAGCTGAATATAGGGAACATTACACGTTCTCTAAACTTATCATATTGTTTATTGTCTTCTCTAAAGGTTGCTAAACCAGCTTCTTCAATAATTTCTTTAGAATAACCATTTTTTAATGCATATTCAGCAAATGCATCCCATTGTTTTGGCGAATATCCTAATTCAAATCGGTCAATAATTTCTTTAGAAAAACCTCTTTCCTTAAAGTAGCTTAAACCTATTAGATTACCTTCTTCAGAATTGTTTAATTGATTAATAAAGAATTTTTTAGCAAATTCTGTGATTATAAAAAGACTTTCCCTTTCTTTTTCTTCTTGTTGTTGTTCAAAAGAATATTCTCTATCTTCTTCAATTTCTATATTATAACGTTTTGCTAACCAACGAAGAGCTTCTGGATAAGTAAATTGTTCTACTTCCATTAAAAATGTTACGACATTTCCTCCGCGACCAGATGAAAAATCTTTCCATATTTGTTTAGCAGGAGAAACAACAAATGATGGTGTTTTTTCGTTCCCAAAAGGAGACAAACCTTTTAAACTTGATCCAGCCCTTTTTAGATTAACAAAATCACCAACAACTTCTTCTACACGAGCGGTTTCGAATATAATATCTATAGTTCTTTGAGAAATCAAAATCAATAAATTTATTCCAAAATTAATATAAATAATTTACATGAATTATTTGAAGTTATTTTATCGGTTTATTTTTTTATAAATAAAAATGGTATGGTATTGGTATAAGTACATTATCAAGTTATAAAATAATCAAAACTTCAACTAATTATGAAATTAGCTTTTTTAAAAATCTTTTTAGCTACTACTTTAATCATAGGAGGATTAACTTCTTGTTCTACAGCTAATACACAATCAGAAAAATCAGAAAAATCAGAAAAAACTTCTCTTTTAGGAAAATGGGAATTAAATGATATAGCAGATATAAAAGCTTCATCTTTATCCGAAGCTTATTCGGAAGGTGTACCTACAATTAATTTTATTTCTAATAAAATGGTTTCTGCTTCAGATGGTTGTAATTTATTGAATGGAGGAATAACTGTTTCAGGAAACAATATTACTTTTGGAAATCTTATTTCCACAATGAAAGCTTGTGATAGTGTAGAGGATCAAAATTTTGCTTCAAAATTACAAGGGACATTACAATATAAATTATCTGATGATAAATTAGAATTATTACAGGGAGATAAAACGATACTTACTTTTATTCGTCCATCTAAAATAGAAGGATCTTGGGTTTTAGAAGAGTTTATTGGAAAAGATCGTAGTTTAAAAACTGTAAATGATCGTTTTCCAAACGAAAAACCTACATTAACATTTACAAAAAATATTATTTCAGGAAATAATGGATGTAATAATATTAATGGAGCTTATTTAGCAATAGGAAATTCATTGAAGATGAAAGATGTTGCAGTTACAGCAATGGCATGCGAGGGAGTAGAATCTGATGTATTTATGGAAAGATTTGATAATATTAATAAGTACGAAATAAAAGATGGAAAATTAATTCTTTTTGCAAACGACATTAAAACAATGGTTTTCAAAAAGAAATAAAAATTTATTATTCTTGCATAGAAAATTTTAAGCTGCCTATTTTATAAAGGCAGTTTTTTTTTATTTTTGTAATTATAAACTTTTTAGAAGAAGAAATATGAAGTTTCCTAAATCATATGAATTAAAAGATATAGCAGCTATTATTGATGCTAAGTATATAGGTGATGAAAATTTTGTTGTAGAGGGTATAAATGAGATTCACAGAGTAGAACCTGGAGATATAGTTTTTGTAGATCATCCAAAATATTACGATAAAGCATTAAATTCTGCAGCTACAATTATTCTTATTAATAAAGAAGTAGAATGTCCTGAAGGTAAGGCTTTATTAATTTCTGATGATCCATTTCGAGATTTTGTGAAAATAGGTCAGTATTTTACGCCATTTGAACCAGCAACAAAACATATTTCTCCATCAGCAGAAATAGGAGAGAATACAATAATACAACCGGGAGCATTTATAGGTAACCATGTAAAGATTGGTAAAAATTGTGTAATACACTCTAATGTTTCTATTAATGATTATGCAATTATAGGTGATAACGTAATTATTCGTTCAGGAACTGTATTAGGAGCTGATGCGTTTTACTATAAAAAAAGAGAAACTGGTTTTGATCGTTTAAAATCTGTTGGTAATGTAATTATAGAAAATAATGTAGAAATAGGTGCTAATTGTACTATAGATAGAGGTGTTTCTGCATCAACAATAATTGGAGAAGGTTCTATATTGGATAATCTAATTCAAATAGGGCATGATACAATAATTGGTAAAAAATGTTTAATAGCTTCACAAACAGGGATTGCAGGGTGTGTTACTGTAGAAGATGAAGTTTCTATCTGGGGGCAAGTTGGTATTACAAGCGGTGTAACTATTGGAGAAAAGGCTGTTTTATTGGCTCAAGCTGGAGTAAGTAAATCTTTAGAAGGAGGAAAAACTTATTTTGGTTATCCTGCTGCTGAGTCAAGAGAATTATATAAGAAGATGGCTATTACTGATATAATTATAAATGAATATAGAAAAAGATAAATTATTTACTATTTGTAAAAAAAGATCAATTTTATATTGATCTTTTTTTTATTTGTACCATAATGATTTAGATTTTTTTTAATTATTTTTTTATTCATATTATTTTTTAAAACGAGAAAGTCCTTTTATATTTGTGTAAATAAATAAATCAATCACAATGTCTGTATTAGTTAATAAAGATTCAAAGATAATTGTTCAGGGTTTCACAGGAAAAGAAGGAACTTTTCATGCTGAACAAATGATTGAGTACGGAACTCAAGTAGTAGGTGGAGTGACACCAGGTAAAGGAGGTCAAACACATTTAGGTTTACCTATTTTCAATACAGTAAAAGATGCTGTTGATAAGGCAGGTGCAGATGTTTCTATCATATTTGTTCCACCAGCATTCGCAGGTGATGCTGTTATGGAAGCTGCTGAAGCTGGAATTAAAGTAATTATTTGTATTACTGAAGGTATTCCAGTTGAAGATATGGTAAAAGTTCAAGCATATGTAGATCAAAGAGATGTTACATTAATTGGACCTAACTGTCCAGGAGTTATTACTTCAGAAGAGGCTAAAGTTGGTATTATGCCAGGTTTTATCTTCAAAAAAGGTAAAGTAGGTATTGTATCTAAATCAGGTACTTTAACTTATGAAGCTGCTGACCAAGTTGTTAAAGCTGGTTATGGTATTTCTACTGCTATCGGTATTGGAGGTGATCCAATTATCGGAACTACAACTAAAGAAGCTGTAGAGTTATTTATGAATGACCCTGAAACAGAATGTATCGTTATGATTGGGGAAATTGGTGGACAATTAGAAGCTGAGGCTGCTCGTTGGATTAAAGCTAATGGAACTAAACCAGTTGTAGGATTTATTGCTGGTCAAACAGCTCCTAAAGGTCGTACAATGGGACATGCTGGTGCAATCGTTGGTGGTGCAGATGATACTGCTCAAGCTAAGATGGCTATCATGGAAGAATGTGGTATCCACGTTGTTGCTTCTCCTGCTGATATAGGTGCTACAGTTGCAAAAGTTTTAGGATAATTACTATTCTATAATATAATGAAAAAGGTTTCGAATTTCGAAACCTTTTTTTATGCTTTTTAATTAAAAATAATATTTGCAATATGGATTGAAGCGGCATCCTTTTTTGATTGTGTTCATTTGAAATTTGATATTTACAATCTAAAAAGATATAGCGGAAAGCCAGGTCCGTAGGAATTGCCCAAAAATATTTATTAGTCATTTAGTTTATGACCACATGTTTTACAATAGATTGATCCATCTAAATGGTTTTCGTCTCCACAATATCTACATCTTTCTGTGTTTGTAGGTATATTATTTGATGCTTTGTTCATTTCCATTGTAACTATTCCTGTTGGAACTGCAATTATACCATAACCAATAATCATAACTAAAGATGCAAGAAATTGACCTAAACCAGTAACTGGAGAAACATCTCCATATCCAACGGTGGTTAGTGTAACAATTGCCCAATATATACTAATAGGAATACTTGTAAATCCTGATTCAGGGTGATCATGTTCTACCATATACATTATAGAACCTATAACGACAACTATTAATACCACAAAGGATAGAAATACGATGATTTTATCTCTACTCTCTTTGAGTCCTACAACGAGAATATTTTTTCCTCTTGTAAATCGAGTTAAATTAAATATTCTGAAAATCCTTAACAAACGTAAAATTCTAATGCTTGAGAAATATTTACTCGTCTCAAAGAATAAACCTAAATAGAAAGGTAAAATAGATAATAAATCGATTATACCATAGAAACTAAAAAAATACTTCCATCTATTTTTTACACAATATAACCTTAGTATATATTCTACAGTAAAAAGACTTGTAAGAGTCCACTCAGAGATGATTAAAACTAAATGATATCTTGCATTGATTGCAGGAATTGACTCTAACATGACTAATCCAACACTTACAAGTATGAGTAGGAGTAAAGCAATATCAAATAATTTACCATAAGGTGTATCAGCTTCAAAAATAATATCAAAAAGTTTATTTTTCAATTTATTTTCTTCATCAGGAGTCATTTTTTTTATGAAAGGAATTCTACCTTTAAACATTGTTTATTATTTTCTAAAGAGCTAAATTAGAAAAAAAATAGTTATGAATATTCTACTTACAGGCGGAAGTGGTTTAATTGGTTCACGATTAGCCGAAAAATTAATTGATGAAGGACACACGATTAGAATTTTGACAAGAGAAAAGGATGTTGAAGCGCCTTTTTATAATTGGGATAAAAATTCTATTGATAATGATGCTTTTAAAGATTTAGATGGAATTATTCATTTAGCAGGTGCAACAATATCTAAAAGATGGACAGCTTCTTATAAAAAAGAGATTCTTGATAGTAGAGTTTGTTCTGCCCAATTATTATATAAATATGTAAAAAAGAATAATGTTGATTTAAAATTTTTTATTTCTGCTTCTGGAACAGGTTATTATGGGCAAATAACATCGGATAAAATTTTTAATGAAAATGATAAACCAGGAAATGATTTTTTAGGAAATGTTTGTGTAGAATGGGAGAATGCAGCCTATAAATTTCAGGATTTTGGGAGTAGAGTTGTATGTATTAGAACATCAGTAGTTTTATCTAAATCTGGTGGTGCATTAGAATTGATGAAAAAGCCTATTCAATTAGGTTTGGGAGCTAATTTAGGAAATGGGAAACAATGGATGCCTTGGATTTATATAGATGATCTGGTAAATATTTATGCTTTTGCTGTACAAAATAATAATATGGAAGGAAGTTATAATGCTGCTGCTCCAGAAATGATAGATTATGATGAATTTAATCACAAATTAGCAAAAAAAATGAAGAAACCTTTTTTTATGCCAAATGTTCCTTCTTTTTTACTGCATTTGTTTTTAGGAGAAATGAGTCTTTTGGTATTAAAAGGTTCACGTATGAGTTCTAAAAAAATTGAAGAAATAGGTTTTAAATTTTCTTATCCAAATTTAGACAAGGCTTTGAATAAATTAGTGTAACTAATTTATTCATCGTCATCGTCATGATTAAAATAATCTTCGATAAAAATTTTGTAAAGGCGAGGACAAAATATTTGTAAATTCATCATATTTTCATCATCCCATTCAAATTCAGGTTTTGGAGAATTTTCTGTAAAAATAACTAATGAAGAATCATTGACATATTCTTGTATAGGTTTATTTATTTTTACACGAAATATCTCATCAGTTATTTCATTAAAACCCTCAAATTCATATAAATCATCATCATTGAAGCCTTCTTCAAAGTAAAATGATAAATCATCAGGATTGTTAACTGCTTTTTCGTATAATTCCCTTCCTTGAGAAACAATCCAATTTTTAAAGTAGTAAAAATGTTTAGGATCTGTATCATCATTCATTATGCATGCAGCACACCAAATTTCTGGTGTGTGTAAAGAGCATAAGTAATTTTCTAAACGTAGTTGAAAGCCAATAATATCTTCTGCTACTAAATTATTTAATTGTTTAGCAACACTGTATTTTTGTTCTTGAAGATTATTAGATTCATCTAAAGAATCTTCTATTATTTGCCAAAAAAAATCTTCTTCTAACATTTTAGAAATTTTCTCTGTTGGAGGAGAAAAAGAATTAAAAATATCATCTAAAAAATTCATAAAAGGTAAAATATTTGGTTTATTATTAATTATTAGTCTAAGAATTTATCAAATAGAAAATATAAACATCTTATTTATAACTATTTAATTTTTTCTCTAATTCTAAAAAATCTTTATAGAATATAATAATAAAATATTACACATACAAATAATTATTGAATTAATTTATATATAAACAAAAATCATCAATCAATTAAGATCGGAAGAGC
>DJDD01000082.1:2226-21766 GCA_002430925.1 Flavobacteriales bacterium UBA5933 | reverse complement strand
ATTTTATTTCGTCATATAAAAAAAGAATTAATTTAATAAAATTTTTAAAAGTATAACCTCAACTATAACCAACTACAATTTAATGAATTAAACATAATAGCAACATCCGGACTATCTATTATTTGACATTTGGAACATTAAGTAATCCAGATTGAGATATAATTTTGATGAAAATTTAAAAAATGAATCATTTAATAAATTATATCGTCAAAAATCCATCCATACATGCCAAATGGCTAAATACCTTATCTTATTTAGAAAATGCTGGTGCTCGAAAAATATCAGCCTGTGAGCATAAAACAGAAGTTGATTTAATACAATTAAAACACGCTGCAGAAGAACATCGCCATGCTTTTTATCTAAAAAAACAAATTCTAAAAATATCCGAAAATTCATGTCCAAATTATGAATCCAATTACTTATTGGCTCCATACTCAACTCAACAATATTTAAATCGATTGGATATTGAAACTTGTCGTTATTAAAAAATCAATTTAATATCTCTGGAAATGAGTTAAAATATGCTGCGTATCTTTTTGTCACCTATACAATTGAAGTTAGAGCGGATAAATTGTATCCTATCTATCAAGATATACTAACCAAAAATAAACAAAAAGTAATGGTGAAATCTATTATTTTAGAAGAAGAAGGGCATTTGGAAGAAATGTTAAGCCAACTACAAAAGTTTCATCAAGATTGGAAAAAATACGTTCTTAAAATTCTTGAAATTGAAAACGATTTATTCAATAGTTGGATAAAAGCAATAGAAAATGAGTTAAATTATGAAGACGTTAATTGATTCATTAAAAGAAAAAATAAACCAACGTGATAAAAATGAATTAAAAAGAACTTTAAAAACATATTCAGGATCAATAGATTTTTTTAGCAATGATTATTTAGGCTTTGCTAAAAATGATGAGTTACATTATAAGATATTAAACCATTGGATAAAAAATCCACAATTATTACATGGTTCTACTGGTTCTAGATTAATAAGTGGAAATTCTGAATATATTATAGAGACAGAAAAATATATAGCAAGAGAACATAATGTAGAATCAGCATTATTATTTCCTTCTGGATATAATGCAAACCTTGCTTTATTTTCTTCTATATTACAAAAAAATGATTTAATTCTAGTTGATGAAAATGTTCATCGTTCTATTTATGACGGTTGTAAACTATCCTTTGCTAAAAAATGGAAGTTTAAACACAATGATATTATTCATTTAGAAAGATTATTAAAAAAATCTTCTGAAAAATGTTTTATAGCTGTTGAAAGCTTATATTCTATGGATGGTGATTTTGCACCTATAGAAGAATTATGTGTATTAGCAAAAAAGTATAATGCAGTATTAATTATTGATGAAGCACATGCTTTTGGAGTTTTGGGCTATGGTATAACCCATCAAAAAAAATTACAGAATAAAATTTTCACAACTATAGTAACTTATGGTAAAGCATTAGGTATACATGGAGCTGCTATTCTTGGAAATAAAGAATTAATTGAATATTTAATCAATTTTGCTTCACCATTTATTTATAGCACTGCTCAACCCAATACTCAAGTTTCTAGTATTAAAATTGCCTATGAATATTTAAAAAACAGACCATATTTATCTCAAAAATTAAACGAAAACATTCAATATTTTAAATCAAAATGTCATAATCTTTCATCAGATTATAGAAGTCCTATACAGATTATTGAGCTCAATAATAAAGAAGATTATAAGCAGATTCAAAAGGATTTTATACAACAAAATATACAAACATTTACTGTTCTTCCCCCAACTGTTAAAAAGGAAAGAATACGTATTTGCATTCATGCTTATAACACAAGAAAAGAAATAGATAAACTTTGTAAAATTATAAATCAATATGTATAAAAAATGGTTTATTACCGGTATAGGAACTGGAATTGGAAAAACAACTGTTGCAGCAATATTAACAGAAGCTTTAAAAGCTGATTATTGGAAACCTATACAATCGGGAGATCTACAAAACTCGGATAGTAAAATCATTCAAGTTTTAACAACAAATACTACTCAGATACATCATGAGCAATATCGTCTAGAATTAGCAGCATCACCACATAAATCTGCATTATCTGAAAATATTGAAATAGAATTATCTAAATTTTCATTACCAAAAACTAAAAATCATTTACTTGTAGAAGGAGCTGGAGGTCTTTTTGTTCCTCTTAATGAAAAAGATTTTATTATTGATCTTATTCAACATCTTGATTTAAAAGTTGTTCTTGTGGCAAATAATTATTTAGGATGCATAAATCATACTATTCTATCTATAGAGGCATTAATACAAAGAGAGATTTCTATCGATTTATTTGTTTTCAATGGAAATTTTGATGAAGATATACATAGAATAATTTATAATTACTTACCAAAAGAATTGAAGAAAATCTATATACCTGAACTAACAAAATTATCAAAGGACAAAATTAAAGAAATTGCAAAAAAAATACATAAATCAATCTAAAAATGAAAATATTCAAACAATTACGTCATAATTGGACGAAAGAAGAAATAGAAAAAATATACAATCAACCTTTATTAGAATTAATATTTCAAGCATCGAGCATACATAGAGAATGGCATAATCCACGAGAAATACAAGTTTCTACTTTACTTTCTATAAAAACTGGAGGATGTCCAGAAGACTGTTCATATTGTGGACAAGCAGCTCGCTACCATACCAATATAAAAGTACAAGCTCTACTACCTACAGCAACTGTATTAGCACATGCGAAAAAAGCAAAAGAATCTGGTTCATCTAGATTTTGTATGGCTGCTGCATGGCGTGAAGTTCGTGACAACAAGGATTTTGATCGTGTTATTGAAATGGTTAAAGGTGTAAAAAATCTTGGACTAGAAGTTTGTTGTACATTAGGAATGATTACTGAAGAACAAGCTATTCGTTTACAAGAAGCAGGTTTATATGCTTACAATCATAATTTGGATACTTCAGAAAATTACTATGATGAGATTATTTCTACTCGAAAATTTGACCATAGAATTAAAACTATAGAAAATGTTCGTAAAGCAGGAATAACAGTTTGTTCTGGGGGAATTATTGGTTTAGGAGAAACACACAAAGATAGAATATCCATGTTATTAACTTTAGCGACAATGGAAAAACATCCAGAATCAGTTCCTATCAATGCTCTTGCCCGTGTTAAAGGAACTCCGCTAGAAAACAATCCTAAAGTAGATATTTGGGAAATGGTACGCATTATAGCTACAGCACGTATTGTGATGCCAGCTTCTGTTGTAAGATTAAGTGCAGGACGAATAGAAATGAGTGAAACAGAACAAGCATGGTGTTTTATGGCTGGAGCTAATTCAATTTTTACAGGAGAGCGAGAAACTTTATTAGTAACTCCAAACCCAGGCGTTTCTGAAGATATGCAAATGTTTCAAAATCTTGGATTAATTCCGATGAAGAAAAAAGAAAAAGAAAGTACCACATGCCAACATTAAAAAATCGTGATTTGGATGTCAATTGGCATCCTTACACACAAATGAAGACAGAAAAAGAAATTATACCTATTGTAAAAGGTGAAGGTGCTTATATTTTCGATGAAAATAACAAAAAATATATCGATGCTGTTTCTTCTTGGTGGGTTACTTTACATGGTCATTCGCACCCATATATAGCAAAAAAAATGCACGAACAACTCCTTACATTAGAACAAGTTATTTTTGCAGGTTTTACGCACCGACCAGCTATTGAACTATCTGAACGTTTATTAAGAATTTTACCTTCAAACCAAAAAAAAGTATTTTATAGTGATAATGGTTCTACAGCAATAGAAGTTGCACTGAAAATGAGTATGCAATTTCACTATAATGAAAAAGAATCTCGTAAAAAAATACTTGCCTTCAAAAATTCATATCATGGAGATACATTTGGAGCCATGTCTGTGAGTGGTCGAGGCGTTTGGACAGATCCATTTAAAGAGCGATTATTTGAAGTTATTTTTATTGACGTCCCTAATGTAGACAATTTAAAATCTATTCAGCAACAAATTAATTCTTACGGAAATGATATTGTTTGTTTTATTTATGAACCTCTGGTACAAGGTGCCGCAGGAATGCTAATGCATGAGGCAAAATATTTAAGTGAACTTATGAAATTCTGCCGTCAAAAAGAAATAATTTTAATACAAGATGAAATTTTTGTTGGATTTGGTAGAACTGGGAAACTTTTTGCTGCTAATCATTTAACTGAAAAAGGTGATATTATGTGTTTTTCTAAAGGATTAACTGGTGGTACAATGCCTTTAGGACTTACTACTTGTACACAAATTATTTATGATTCTTTTTATTCAGATGATATGAATAAGGCTTTGTACCATGGACATTCTTTTACGGCAAGTCCATTAGCATGCACTGCTGCACTTGCTAGTCTTGATTTATTATTAAAAAAAACAACCCAAAATAACATCTCAAGAATTATTTCACAGCATGAAGAATTTTATAATAAATTAAAATTTCATCAAAAAGTTAAAGATGTTCGACAATGTGGGACAATTTTAGCTTTGGAATGGAATACAAACGAAGAAACTTCTTATTTTAGTAGTATGCATAAAAAATTATATCCTTATTTTTTAGAAAAAGGGATATTATTGCGTCCTCTTGGTAATATTATTTATTTAGTTCCTCCTTATTGTATTTCAAAAGAAGATTTAGAATATATCTATCAGACCATATTAACTGCATTGGATGAATTATAAAATTTTGAGAAAATTGCGTTAGGGAAAGTAGTGGAAATCCTTTGCGATGAGCAAAGATTGTAACGAATTGCCCGACCGAAGGGAACGCCCAAATAAAAAATTATCCTTATTTTCGTTCGCTAATTGAAGTATAAAAAGTATGTCTCATCAATTCTCTGGTTATAAACAAGTAAAAACCGTTTCCTCCTTCTCTGAACTTATTACAACTAATTTTAAGGGCGATGCAAATGCAATTTGTTGGGAAAGAAATTTGGATGGAGATTTTTTTGAAATTGTATCTCAACTACAATTAAAAGATAATATTACTGAGATTACGATTGATGATTTACAACAATTGGATTTATCTGAAAAAGGTAATTTAGCAAGAGAAATTATCCTGAGTGACATGAATTATTTGGCTGATTTTGGTGCATTACCTTCACTTAATTTATTAAAGGAATATGAGCGCGATGATGAATTTGATTTTATTTCTACAGATGTTTATTCTTTTCATGTAGACCGCTCTCCTATTGGCACAGACACATATTTATGTACGTATTACGGCGCTGCGAGTGATATAATTCCAAACGATGAAGTTGAACAAAAAATATTAATTCCAGAAATTAGAACTGAACTTAAGAAATTACACCATGATGCTAATGAAGATTTTGAATCATTTTTAAAAGATAATTTTTTTGATCTTCATTATCAACCAAAACCTAATGCAAAACCACTAAATTTGGGATTAGGTCATCTTTGGCGATTGGCTGTAGATCATCCTAATCAGAGTGTTTTGCCTTGTGTACATAGAGCGCCGAAAGAAAATGATAACGAATATCGTTTGCTGCTAATTTGTTAGTTTTTTTTATAATTTTTAAATTTGTATAACGCATAATGGAGATGAATATAGAAGATTTAATAGGAAGTTATTTTATAGAAGGAAGTAATCAAGATGAAAGTAATGCAACTTATCATGGTATTCTGAATTTATCTCTTGATGAAAATAAGCGTATTGTTGCTGAATGGATAATTGGTGATGCTATACAAAATGGAACAGGATTTTATAAAGATCAAATTTTAGTTATTAACTTCAAGTATAGAACAGAAGATGATGAAATTTATAAAGGAGTTGCTGTTTATCGTTGTCTTAGTAAAGATATTCTTGATGGTTTTTGGTCAGAAAAGCATGGAAATCCTCTATATTTAGGTTCAGAATTTTGTACTAGAATGAAGAAAAATGAATTATTGAACTAATTAGTTCAATTAATTACTTGATAATTGATGTTAAAATCTTTTACAAGCAATTTGTATGATTTTATATTTTCTAAATAAAGATCTTTTGTTTTTTGATTGAATTGAATTTCTTTTGTTGAGAGAATATTTAATGGAAAAGAAATGCTATCAATATTTCCTTTGCCTACTTTTCCAGAAATGATTTGATAAACATAAATCTTGTTGTTATTATGATCTAATAATTTTATAGAATCTACTTTTATAATAACTTCAGCTAATTTTAATTCTTCTTCTTTCGTTAATAATTGTATTGAATCCTCTTTTTTTCGCTCATTTTCAAATAAATCAATTTGAAATTGATCAGGTCTTTCATATTTCTTTTTACAACTGATAAGTAATATAAAACAAAGGGGAAAAATAATTTTCAGCATGTACTTATTTATATTCATGACTCTAATGTTTAAAAAATGGGAATTTACATGCATTGTAAATTCCCAAAAGATAATTTTTAATATAAATGATATTTTGTTATTCTTGTTGGTATTCAGCTTCCCACTCGTTACCATCATCACCTTTATGACCATCTAATTTTATAACAAAACTTTTTGTTGGAAAATATGGTGTCATACGAATATCTAACCATACGCGATCTTTGTTTACACGATCTTGTTCAAAACGTACAATTTTAAATTTCTCAATTAATTTATCTGGACCTTTTATTTCATCTAAGAATTTTACGATTTCTCTTCTTAAATCATCTTCGTTACGTGGATTCCAGTTTTCAAAAGCACGTCTATTTAAGAAATCTAACAATACTTTTGTTACATAATCAAATACACGAACTACAGAGTAAGTTTGTAAACCAATATTATCTCCATTAAATAATGTTTTTGCAGAGAAAGCCATAATTTTACCATACTCATTAACCATAGGAACTAATCCCATTTTTTCTAACTGAGAAATTTCGCTCTTTTTTAAGTCAAATTTTACAGCATCAACTTCATTTATATTTCCGTGTTTTTTACCAGCAGCAACTTGCGACATTAATGTTTTGTAGATTTTACCTGCCAAAGATGTTGAAGGTGGAAGATCTACATTTTCTTCTTCTCCTACTTCTTCTGCTCTACCACGTCCTACTAACCAGTTACAAGTCATGATAACATTACTTCGGTATAAATCTCCGCCAGTTAAATTTGCTGAATCAAATAAATCAACAACATCATCTGGTTTATCTAAATTAGCGAAATCAGTTACCAACATCACTTTGTTTTCATTACAAATTTTAGCCCATTTTTCAACGACTTTATTTGATCCTAAATAACCTGGTAAAGCTAATATTGAATAGTTGTCACGCAAATCTAAACGGTCGTAGCTTTGTTTAAATTCTTCTCCAATTGCATCAATAAATAAAGGATTATCCAAATCTTGTAATTGTTCTAAAGTTGCATTTACAATACTTACATTATTTACTTTATCTAATTCTGTATTTTTATAGAATTGAGCAATTGTACGATATGATGTTTCTAAGTCTCTAACAGTATCCAAGGTATTTTTTAGATTACTTTTTAGATTGTTTTCTGCTGATAAAGCTTTATCCTTAGAAAAATTAGTCATTTGATCAATCGAAGAATTATTTTCTAATAAATTGACCCAAAGATTAATTTTTTTCAATAATTCTTTTCGTTCATCCTCTTTATTCTGATCATTCAGAAAAATTTCTTTTCTTGCCTTTCTCGTTGGATTCATGTTCGCAACACCATCTACGACAGTTTCTACAAAATTAAATCCGCCTACTTTATTTAAGACCTCTAGCGAATTTGCTTTTTTTTGAGCAAATTGTTGTTGGTTTTGTTCCTGTTCTTGTCCTTGTATTTGTTGTAGTTTATTATCCATAATTGTAAAATTTTAATAGAAAATTATTTTTTTTCTAATTCTTGAGCAATTTCTCTTAATACATCAATCAAAGCCTCTTTTGTTTCATCATTTTCAACAATTTTTTTAAGAATTTTATTGCTCTTTAATTGTCTTAAAATTTTATTGTATTGCTCTTTTTCAATGTTTAATTGCTGTAAGTATTCAGATTTATTGGTTAATGTTTTAGGTGTAAAATCACCTAAATTCTGAAATCTAAATTCTTCATCTACAATTGTTCCGTCTTCTGTTTCGTGTTGTACAGATACAGAAGGTTCAAAATGACGAAAAACGTCTTCTACAGTTTTTAGACCTTTTACAACTTCTGGTATAAATGGTTCATCAGATGTTAATTGACTTACAAGTAATGTTCTATTCTCTTGTATGTTTTGGATTGCTTCGTTAGAATCTACTTTTACTTCGTTACCTCCAACTCCGTAATTATATACTGCCATAGTGTTTGGTTTTTGATTAATATTTTGTTGATAAACGTTCTTTGTTTTTTTATTAAAAATTTTATCTTCAAGAAATTCTTTTATCTTTTTATTTATATTGAATAATTGGCTAATCATACCCTAAAAAATGGATTAATCAATTATACTCCACCCTTTTTTAGGATCAATATTAGATTTAACTTCTTGTTCGTTAACAATTATACTTTCTTTATGTTGACCTATGTAGTCTAATTCGCTTAACTTTCCGAAAACAATTTCTAAGTTCTTTAATAGCAAATTGATCTGTACAAAATCTTCTCCAGAGTTATGATGATCGTAGTTGATTTCTGCAACATTTTTTAAATTATTCTGAATTGTTGAAGGAGAAACTTCACTCCATTCCAAACTATAATTTAATAATTCTTCAACCTCACCATTTCCCATCATTTGCATATCATTGTATAAATGAAGTGCGAATTTTGAAAATATGTTGATCATATAAATGGGTGGTTGATTTGGTATTATATTTTTATACTTAAAATAATTATCTCCGATGGTTCTAATCACTGTACAACATAATGTTTTAACATTTTGTGCTAAAGTTGTATTCTGATTTTTATGTGCTGATTTACGAATAATCTCGTGAGCATACTTACGTATATTACCCCAAATAATAGTAAAATTATTGTAATATTCTATTAATTTTGGATAGCTCTGAACAGATACACATGGAGGGATAAAATTTGTATCAATTTGTGTGAAATTTGATTTCAATAAAATTTTTCCTAGTACTAAATAATTTCCACCGGAATGACTACTGTTAATAGTTAATGAATTAATTAATTCTATACTATATTTTGGAGAAGTAAAAGGATGTCTTGGAGGAATTTCTTCAGCATCTATTTCTCCAAATGGAACTTTTTCAAACAAATTAACTGAAGCAATGATAAAATATTCTCCATTTTGTTCATCTTCACTTTGATTTATTAACGTCCTAACATTTACGTTATAATTTTTCAATTCTATTCTATAGCCAGCTTTTGTGATAGCTGAACAATGTCTAATAATTAATTGAGCATCGTTGGTTGCCGTACTCAAAATTTCATATACAGATTTGTTTGTATCTTGATCAGAAATAGGTAATAAACCATAATTAAAATTATTGATTAATACCGAATTAGAATCTCTAATGTTATCAATAACAAAGTTTTCTTGATCAACCAAATGCTGTTGAGAAATTTTCATTCCGTCAACCCAATTGACAGGGTAATGTTTAATTGTCTGTATCATAGGTTTATTTGATTTTATTATTGTTTTAAGTATGATTTACCTTCTTCTTGATGACGAATAACACGTTTACAAATAATGGTTTGGTTTTCTGAAATTTGATTTGTTGAAACATCTTTTTCGAAATCAATATATTTTCTTACGCTAAAAAAAGACTTTTTAACGTAAAATATCCAGTAGTAGGACTCTTTATTACTATCTAGTAATTCGATAACTGTATTTGGATTTTTAAAATTATAGTCATCTACAACTCTAAAAAACCAATCACCGAAAGTAATCTCTGTTGGTAATGTTTTTGCTTTAATTAAAAATCGTTTATTTTCATCAATATTTTTACTTAATTCAACATTCAGAACCATTAATTTATCAAAATCAATTCCTTCAAAATTAAATGGTTTCTGATCTGGATCATATCGCCATGTTTTGTAAATATCAAATGGAATACTTATAAATTGAACATAACAATAATAAAAAACCAATGGAATTGTAAATGTAAAAATACTAGTTGCAGCCATGTATGGGTTCCCTAATCCATTTCCTATTGATTTAAAAATTAGAGTAAATAAAAATCCACCAAAGACAAGACAAGTTATTGTTAAGACGCTTTCAAATAAGATAGCTAACCAAATTTTATCTATATGTTTACGAAAATATTGATGTAATAAATTGACATGCAAGATTCCTAATATTAAATAGATAATTTGAGAAATTAAATACCAATATGGACTAAACAAATTTCCGGAAAAACCAAAAAATCCTGGTAAAGCAAGACAAAGTCCACTTACAAGTACATAGACAATAATATGTTTTACTTGTATAGCAGGCTGTGCTTTTCTGATTAAAGACATTATAAATACCATAATCGCAACGATTATTGGCATTAATAAATATTTAAAAAATATTGTTTTAATAGAAGCTGGTTCCATTTCTATATTTGTCGTTGTTAAAAATATAAACATCTCTTTTCTATATAAATGTTGAATAGCCTAATCGGCTGTTATTTTTATTATCTCCTAAAACAAAGGAGTTTTCATTTCTTTGCGTGATAAAATTTTCAAAAATTTTTACTGATATTGGCATCAAATAATCGTAAATATTTTGTAATAATTTTCGAAATGGATGACCTTCGACGTAACGATAAATTTTATTATAAGGAATTGGCCCTATATTGACTACCCAATTACGTTCACCATCATGATGTTTTCCATTTGGAATCAATGTAATTCCTAATTTTGCAGTTCCTAAAACAGTATTTTTTTCAAGATCGTCTTGTTCATCAATTTCATTTGCACTGAAAGAAATACAAACTGGTACATTATTAAATGCACTCAAAAAATCACTAATCCATTTTGCATTTCCTCTTACTTCATGTAAAAAAGGAAGAATGTAAAAAAAGATTTTAGCAGTTTCTGAATCTACTTGCTTTAATAAGGGCCAGAATTCTGAAATAATCTCAATTACACTTTCAAATTTATGAGAAATATCAAATTCTGTTTCCTTTAACAAAGCTAAAATACCTGTGTTAAAAAACTCTAATTCAAAAGGTTGAAAAAACTTACGTGCATTTTCTTCTATTACCTTTTGTTTTTTAATTTCGGCAACAATTTTTTCTATGTTTGTATTACTAATTCCTAATGATGGTTGATGAAAGAGCCCTTCAGGTAAATAATCATAAATACTCTCACGGTAAGATTCAATCAGTATATTTTCTTCATCAAAATCGTAATAAGTTGCAGAAACACTTTTAATATCTTTTAAATATGGACGCTCATTACTTCCTATTCGATTAATAAATACTAAAGCATTCGCATTATAAAATTTCAATAAATTTGCAGCTACAGCTTCTGCTTTAAAATCAGTATGTAACTTATTGTACTTCAATTTCGTTACATTATATAACTCTTTTTCTACAATTTTCATTTTATTAAAACTTAATTTTCAATAATATTTACACGATACTCAATACCATCTATTGCTTTTAGTTTTATATTATTTTTTAATACCTCAGCAATATTATCCCAATATTTTTGTCCATAAAATGAATAATCTTGAGGAATAATTTCAATGTCGACTGTTCGAATAAATCCTTCTTTTGGTCGATCACTAATCATTGTTCCTCTTTTTACATTTATTTTCTTTACTTCGTCACGAAGTTCCATTTTACAATAATTTTTAACATCTTCTTTTGATATAATTTTATCTCGTGTTGTCAAAGCATATTTATAAGCCAAAATATTATCAGATCTTTTTTGAGCTTCAAATCCACCAGTTGTTTCAGTCAACAAAGTAATCATCTGCTTTTCTTCGTGAGATTTTAGTTCTGTAGATGGTCTTAAACTATTTGCCATATCACAATTTGTAATCCAAAAAGTAGCATAGGTATGTCCAGAATTTTCAACCGGTTCTATAATAACATAATTAACATCATCTTTCAATTCTCTATTTACTTGATCTGTTTTTATCATCAAGCCTTTCATCTTTAATGATATTTCACCCAGTACATCTTTTACTTGATCACGATTATAAATTGAAAATGCTGCAACTTCATCTCTCAAAAGCTCCATAACATTAGATAATAAATCGACAGCATTACGTTCATTAAAACGTTCCATCCCACCTTTTCGAACAGTATATAAACCGCGTTCTAAATCGTTTGTAGGTGTA
Organism: Flavobacteriales bacterium UBA5933; assembly: GCA_002430925.1. Classification (GTDB taxonomy): domain Bacteria; phylum Bacteroidota; class Bacteroidia; order Flavobacteriales; family Weeksellaceae; genus Empedobacter. Next base: position 9,505 of record DJDD01000082.1, on the reverse strand, counting down.
AATGGGATTTCTGTATATTTTTTACCTTGCTCGTCAATTACTTCATCGACATAAAGAAAATATTGGTTATCTGTTGTTTGCAACGGAATATTATTTCCCATAATATCTAGGCTATATTCCGTTTTTTTCCAACCTCTATTGTATATTGGAAATGCATTTAAAACACATAAAAAATTCTCTAAAATATCTTGATTGTATTGAGGAGGAAATTCTAATGTCAACCAAATAATTTTGCGCTCTTTATATTGTTCAATTAAATGTTTTTGATCAGATAAATCTTCTGGCCAATTGGTAATATTTTCTTCAAGTTTTTTACTAAAATTGCTTATTTCAATAAATTTATCTGAATAGATATTTTCAATATCCTCTTTCAGCTTGAAATAAACTGATTGGTCTCTAAAAAGACCTTCGTATCCCTGAACATTCTCAACTTTTGGATAAGATTTACCTGGTGAAACATCCAGTAATTTACCATTACATGTTATTTTAACATGTGGTAATAAATTATAAACAAAATCAATGTGTTCAAAAGTTGGATTAGAAAAATAAAAACTCAATTTATCTGGAAAAATTTCAGAAATATAATTTGTAAAATCAATTCCGATTTTAATTTTTCTATAACTTTCAAGAGAATTTGAAAATCTGCCAATAGGAAATTTATTTAATTTTTCATCAATCTCATACACTGTATTTCCCGCAACCATCAATACTGTTTGGGCATTTATCAATTCTACATCATAAATTGGTGTAAAAGGAATATCTACTTGCTTATTTGATTGTAATTTACGAAATGAGTTTACTGTTTTTTTGTAAATAAATTCCGTATGTTCTAAAAGCAACTCTTCATTTTCATCAGGTATAGAAAATGCAATAGCGTGAGCAGGACTTGGATGTGTATATTTTGTAGGAGTTAATAAACGTGCTAATTTTTCAACAATACGTCCATTTACGTTTTGTATTTCATTATTGGCTTTAAAAACTTCTGTGCTAAAAGCTTCAATTAAAAGTTTGACTAAAGGGTCTAAAGATTGTATATTTTTTACACCCCAAATCCTTGTTGCATTTTGCAACATTCTTGCTTTTATTGATTCTTTAGAATAGGTTTGTTGGTTTAGGTTCATTCTTTATTTTATTAATAGATAGACATTGGGCTAAGATATAGTTCTGTAGAAAAATTAAAATTTTCTCCTGTCGACTCAAGTTTAGCATTAATTCCTATGCTTACTTTCTTTTTTACTTCCGTAAACCCTCTTGTATTATAATTATGTTCCACGTAAGATATATGAGCTTGTACTTTAGGATTTAGTAATCGGGATTCATAATTATTAATTTGTCTTATAAGACTTTTAACAAAAATATTTTCCCAAGTAGGTGTACTAATTCCGTTATCAAACTCTATGTCCCAAACGTCATTTCCATAATCTTCGTCGTATCTATTTTCTCCTTTTTTTGTAGTGATAAGTAGCATTATGTTTTGTGCAATACTCTCAAAAGGATCACAAGTTTCTACTTGTCCATTGCTTGCCATTAGATTTAATGGTCTAAAAGGTAATTTGTAGTTAGAGTTTTCCATAAAATGATTGGTAATAGATTGGTTGTCTTAATTTAAGACTTTTTTTTGGAACTAAAAAATTCTTAATTTGAATTTTTTAACGATTGATTTAAAATTTCATCCTGATTTAATGTAAAGGTTGTCATTAAATCATTTGATAGATGCAATGTTCCCTCTCCAGTTTCATTCAATTCCGTTATTAAGTTTTCATTCAATTCAAGTAATTCTTCTGTTGGAATTTTTAAAAATTTCGCTATTACACCAAGATTATATCCTGAATTAATTTGTGTTGTGGAAATATTAAAATCTATTATCTCTGGAACAAATTCTTTATAGCTTGTTTCTAAATTATTTGAATCTTCCATACCATAATAATCACTTAAAACTTCTGATAATTCACCACTTGCATAACTTGCATTTAAGTATTTTTGAACATGGTTTATAGTCTCATTTGATAAATAAGGGTAAAAATCAGTATATTTTTTAGATCCAGCTTTATTCATTGCTTTTTGAATATTCCCTTCTCCACAATTATACGCAGCAACAACTGTTATCCAGTTACCATACTTCTTATAAAGGTTACCAAGTGAATTTACAGCAGCTTTTGTACTTCTATAAATATCAGATCGGTCTTTCTCCGTTAGACCATACTGATTTGCATGAGGTACCATAAACTGCCAAACTCCTTTTGCTCCTGCAGAAGAAATCGTTCCGGAATTAAATCCTGATTCTATTAAAGCTAAATTCTTTAAATGCCTAGGAAGTCCCTTTTCTTGAAGAGAATATTCAATAAAATCTACAATATCTCTATTATTTTGGATGACACTTTTATATTGTTGTACACTTTTGTCAGAAGTGTCTGTAGCTCCTAAAGTTTGTGCATTGCCATATTTAGGAAGAGCTATTAACGAAAATATTATTACAAATTTTAGCATAGTTGGTTGGCTAATTTAATAATGTTAATGATTATTTTTCTTCTATTACTTTCCACTCTATTTCTTGTCCATTTTTGCTTAAATCAATTTTTATTTTTTGACCAGCTTTTACCTCTTCGCGAACAATCATTTTAGAAATAGGTCGAGCTATTTGAGTTCTAATTACTCCAGAAATTTGTCGAGCACCATATTTGCTGCTAAAACCTGTTGTTGCAAGATAATTTATTGCATCTTTTGATATTTCCAGGTTTATATTCATTCTTGACAATGAATTAATTAATGTTTTCAGTTGAATTACGAAAATTTTATCCGCTATTTCTTCTGTAATTGGAGCAAAAGGAATTATTTCTGTAATACGTGCTAAGAATTCTGGTCTAAAGCGTCCTGAATTAGTCATTATTTTCATTAAATTAGATGAATCAGGAATTTCTTTTCGTTCAAAATGTTTAACTATTTCATCACTTCCAATATTAGAAGTAAAAAGGATTAATGAATTACTAAAATCACCTTCTTTTCCTAATTTATCATGTACTTTTCCTTCATCCATTATTTGAAGAAAAACATCAAAAACAGAACTATGTGCTTTTTCTATTTCATCAAACAAAACAACTGTATAAGGCTGTTGTCTTATTTTATTTACAAGCATTCCTCCCTCTTCATAACCAACATAGCCAGGAGGCGCACCATAAAGTAATGCTGCAGAATGTTCTTCTTTGAATTCAGACATGTCGAATCGAATCATAGCTTTCTCATCATTGAATAGCAGTTCTGCTATAGATTTAGCTAATTCTGTTTTTCCTGTCCCTGTAGGTCCTAATAAAAAGAAAGAACCAATAGGTTGTCCAGGTTTATTTAAACCGCTTCTATTTTCAATGATTGCATCAGCTAAAATTTTTAGTGCATGATTCTGCCCTACAACACGGTTCATCAAAAGAGTTTCCATGTTTAATAGTTTTTCTTTCTCTTGCGCTTGTATTTTACCAATTGGTATATTTGTTTTAGCTGCCATTACAGCTGCCATCTCCATTTTTCCAATTTTTTCTCTTTTTATTGCTGCATGTTGAAGAAGTTCTTTGTAAGTAGAATCTATAATTTTTTCAATTTCTTCTAATGACATTTTATCATCAAGAATATGTTGTTCAGAAAGAGAACCCCACAAAATTGGACTCAATTTATTTTTAAGAAGGTTTAATTGCCAAATAAATTCTTGAACTTTAAAATCATTATTTGTTTGATCGTTCTTTAAATCATCATAAATGCTTTTCCACTCGGTTAATTCTTTTTCTGAAAGTTCATCCAACATTTTTATAGAAGCCATTGTACGGTCTAATAAATCTATTGCAGAATCAGGAAGCTTTCTACCTTTTGAATAACGCTTTGCTAATCGAATGCATTCAGGTAAAGCAAGTTTATCAACTTCTATCTTATGATGTTTAGTATAACCGTCAAGTATAACTTCAATCATTTTTGCACAAGTTACATCATCTGGTTCCTCGATTATAAGAACCTCAAATCGTCTGTCAAAGGCACGTTCAGGTTCAATAATTTTACGATATTCTTCTTGTGTAGTAGCTCCTATAACAGTAATTTCTCCTCGAGCTAATTCTGGTTTTAAAAGATTAGCAACATTACCTGCGGCCCCTTTAGGATCTAGAAGTGAATGGATTTCATCAATAAATAGGACAGTCTTATTCATTTGTTTACATTCATTAATCACCTTTTTTAAACGATCTTCTATCTCTCCTTTATAGGATGTACCAGCTAATAGAGAACCTGTATCAAGCTCTAATAATGTTGCTCCTTGTAACATTTCAGGAACATTACTTTTATTAATTTCATTAGCAAAACCTTCTATTAAAGCCGTTTTTCCAACACCTGGCTCACCAACAACAATAACATTTGGTTTAGTTCTTCTACAAAGAATTTCAACCAAATTACGAAGTTCTTTATCGCGTCCAACAATATTATCCAATTTTCCATCTTTCGCTTCTTGTGTTTTATTTATACAATAGCTATTTATAGATGGATACTTATTATCATCTGAGACTGTTTTACCTAATAATCTCTCTTCTGTAATTGAGATATCATTTTCATTTCCTCTAAAAAGATTTAAAATTTCATATTCCCTTAAAGGTAAAGATTTTAATTCTTGTACATTATATGCTACATTTGGCTTTGTAATACTAGCTAATAAACAAATCGCTGTGATTTCATCTAAGCCTAATTTTATTCTAATTTCATCTGCTTCTTCTAGAATCAAATTCATTTGATTATCTGGAAGAACTTGATCTGGCAAATGTGCTGTTTTTGTATATTCTTCAATTCTTACATCAGCCCAATCATAGATATAATTAAAATCTTTATCAATAGAAGTTAAAAAATCTCTTAGCCCAATATCTTTGTGCATAAGAGCCATCAAAACGTGTGACGCACCGTAAGTAGAATTATAATTTTCTTTTGCGATTGATTGCGCAATATGGAAAACGTCTTTAGTCGTATCGTTAGTAATTAGGATACTCATTATTGTAGGTTTAGGTTAGTAGATAAGTTAAGGTTTTCTGTTTAATTTATTTTTTAAACATAACAAATATAGGCATTTAAATTAAAAAATGTTTTTTTATTTATTTTTTTTATTCAAAATTTTAAAATAAAATTTATCAAAAAACAATTATGTATAATTAAAAATAAATTTCTATATTAGCACTACCTAATCTCTATACCTATTATGAATACAAATACTTACTTAACAACTAGATTTTCTATTGCTGAAAATGATATTTATTTTAAGCAATTTTTAAAAAAAATGCTTTTAGAAAATCCATTTTATCAAATCACAAATATTTGTAACAATGGAAGTGAATTAATAAATCGACTTTATAGAAAACAAGAAGATGTTTTTTTAATTAATCTTTTCATGCCTATTCTAAGTGGAATAGAAGCAATAAAAATTATTAGAAAAACTGATTTAAACACACCTATTTTAGCCTATTCTTCTACTTTTCAAGATGATATTTCTGATATACTTGAAAATATCCCGAATACTTATTATTGCCAAAAAAATAGTATTATCATAAAAGATATACTAAGTAATTGTATTTTATCTAAAAAAAATAATTACGAAAATTATAAGAAAGAATGGCAAAGTCAATCTCTAGCAGTTAAAGATTATCGTCACCGAGAAGAAGAAAGTAAAATTGATTTGACTGTTACAGAAATTCAGATTATGAAACTCTGTTATGAAGGATTTAGTAACAAAGAAATTGGTGACAGAATAAATTTAAGTACAAGAACAATAGATACTTATATCACTCGATTAACAGACAGATTGGGGCTAAAAAATAAAATAGATTTAGTTCGTTTTTGTGTCGAGTATGGCTATTATAACTCAAGCATTTAAAAAATATAAATTTAAAACAATCTACCTACCTATGATAACAAAAACCTCAGGACAACAAAAATTAAATAAAAAAGATGTTCAGAAAGGAACTTTTAACTTTATTTTTTCATTTATTATTTTGTGCTGCTTTTCATTTTTAGCAATTTTCTTATTCTTTAAAAGTTCGGAAGTTCAAAAAGATACTATACAGCAAGATGTAGAACATTATAAAACAATCATTAGTCGTAATAATATTTTACAGACCAAACTTGATACTATTTATTTTAAAATGAGCAAATTATCAAAGAATCAAGTTGGTAATGAAATTTTTTTAAGAAATTCTATTGTTCGAGATATCAAAGAATGCCAAATTGTTATGGGAGAAGATAGTATTAAGGAATTTAAACAATATGCTTCATTAATGAATAGCTTAAAGAAATCGATACAATTTAAAGACGATATGATGATGACAAATCATGAAGAACAAATTGCACTTAGAGATTTAAACGAATGTCAACGAAAAGTTGATCAACTAAATAAAGCTATTGACCAACTAACTAAATAATCAATTAAAAAATAACCTATGCAAGTACAAATTACTTTATCTAAAAAAGAAAAACGATATTATTTTTCTTATTTATTAGGAATGTTGCTATTAGTATCTGTTTTATTCTCAGTCATTTTTATTAAAAATTTTAATTCTCCTTTTAATAATCATGATGTAATATCAATTCAAACTTTAAACGAAAAAAATAAATTTGACGAACAACAATCTTTAATTCAACCTATTTTGGACAGTACTTTTGTAAAAATTGACAAATTAAAATTAGAAAAAAGAAATTCTGTAAAAGGATATGAATTAGAAAATAGTATAAGTGATATTGCTAATTTTTTTGAATTGGGAAATTTAAAAGATTCACGAAAAGATTCATATCTAAAAATAGCCAAATTTTATAAAATGTACCTAGATGACAAAAAAAATAATTCTAACATAAAAGAAAATGTTATGATTTACAAAAAACAATTTGAGGATTGTTCTATTGGTTATCAAACAAAACAACAACAAATACTACAATTGACAAAAAAATAATAATTAAAACATAATCAACTAAATCTACCTAACCATGAATTATATTCAGAAAAACAAAACCAATATTATTATTGGTATTACGGCTTTATCCGTAATTACTATTTTATTGTATTTATGGTTTAAAAGTAAAAATGACCTAAATGCAGATGAAATTAACGCTCAAGCTTATCCAAATACAATAAATGTTGGAGACTCTTTGATTTATAAAGATAATACAAAAGATGTAAAAACTTTGAGATGGCATTTTGGAGATGGAATAACCTCTGATGATAAAAGTGGAGTTCATTTCTTTAAAAAACCAGGTTATTATCAAGTAACTGTTTTAA
>DJDD01000082.1:0-2119 GCA_002430925.1 Flavobacteriales bacterium UBA5933 | reverse complement strand
GTAACTGTTTTAATCAACAATAAGTATCCTAAAACATTTCCAATTCTTGTTTCTCCAGAAGTTGTAAAGGAAATTAAGGATAGTGTTATTACAACAATTGATGCTCCAACAACTGGTATGCAATTTGCAAATGTCTTATTTTCTACAAATAATACTACTGCTAAAGAATTTCGATGGAAATTTGGAGAAAGTGGGAATATAGATTCTTTTGAACGTAATCCTTCCTATAGCTACAAAAAACCAGGAGTGTATTTAGTAACATTGTACACTGACGAACAATTAGCTCCTATTACTCATCGTATTACTATAACAAAATCATTTGATAAACTTGAAGATAAACCTGTTATTCCTAAGATAGAAGAAGATCCTACAATCAAAATTAACAATGATTTCAAATATCATCTTCAGCAAATCGCTAATGGAAATAATTTTAATGATAATTACAATTATTTATTAAAAACATATCTATGCAACAAAGATAATGCTCAAGTAGTCAGCAACGACAAAATTAATAATTTCTATTATTATACAACTGGTTTACAATTTGACAAGAATAATACTATTAATGAAGTAAAAGTTACATTGGATAACAATCAAAATTGTGTAAACAGATTAGAAGTAAAACAAACTAAATAACTACCTATGAAAAAATATATATTACCTCTATCACTTGTACTTATTGCGTCAAGTACAATTATAAGTTGTAGTGTAAAACTACCTGCCCAAAAAACACCAGATCAAGCTTATTATGGTTTTATTGAAGACACAAAATTAATAAATGGTTATCCGAAGAAAAATGGCCCATGGGTTGTTTTTTCTGATCGAGAAAATAATACTGTTTATGTGGATAAAAATGATCAAAAATCACTAAAAGAAATTAAGTTTTTAGAACCTTTATTTGTATTAAATTATAAGAAATCAACAGGATTAGTAAAAGTTGGCGAATATGTTTCGGATGCTTTAATGAAAAAAACACCTAAAAATTCTATTAAATCTTACGGTTGGATTCCTGAAGATCAATTATTATTATGGACCAATGCTTTAAAAAATCAAGAAAATGGATTCACAATTAAAGCTGCATTAGTACCAAACAATATTGATGTAATGAAAGCAGGAGATAAATATCTGCAAAACGATTCTGTATTGGTTTATACATCACCAACATTAACTCATACGACTAAAAAAAAGCTACCAATAGGACAATTAGTTTATATATACAAACAAGCTGAAAATGGTAAACGTTATCTAATTGGACGTTCTCCAGAAATTAAAATAGATGGCTATCAAGACCGTGTTTATGGCTGGGTAAGTGCCAATATGATTTCTTATTGGGGGGAAAAATATGCCATAAAATTACCTAATAAAGAAAATTATGATTTTATTATCAATAAAATATCTCTAACAAAAAATTATCAAGATACTTTAAATAATAAATCATTAATAAATAATTTTTCAGATAACGCATTAGAAAAATTAATTCCAATTAAACTAAAAGATACGCAAACTGCTGAACAAAATAATTTAAAGTATTATACTAATATTTTAGACTATAGCAAAAACTTTGTATACAATGTAGCAGGTCAGCCTATTTATTTTGATCGATACAAAGAAATCGTAAATGGGAGCAAAAATCTAAACATTGTATTTGCATTAGATATAAGTGGACAGAGTACAAAAAGTGCAGCAATAGCTAAATCTATTTTTCAAGATTTTCAACTTAAATTAAATAAATTAGATTATTATAAAAATATAAAATATGGTGTTGTTTTATATAAAAATAACCGTTGCGGTAATAACATAGCTGTTTCTGAACTTTCTACAGACATTGATGTTATTTCTAAATATATTGATGATAAATCTAAAGAAATGAAATGTAATGGGCCTTCTGGACAACCTTATCAAAATGCTATTGCTACAGCAGGCAATTTACTTAGAAATGTTCCAGATGAGACAAATATTGTTATTGCAGTAGGGTCAACAGCTGCAGCAAATACAGGTGTAGGAGAATCTATTCGAACTTTATCAAAAGCAAGAGCGAGAATATTAACTTTCCAGAGTTATTCTGGATCAGATTCTGATTTCAATAATTTCGTTTTAGCATCAGAAAAAATCATTTCAA
>DJDD01000081.1:5005-20736 GCA_002430925.1 Flavobacteriales bacterium UBA5933 | reverse complement strand
AAAGAAATAAATAAACTAATTAATGATAGGTAATATACAAATAGTCCTTGATGAATAATTTTTATTGATGTTATTATAATTGAAATAAGTAGAATTAAAATAATATACGGGTAATGTTTTTGATTACTTATACATCTCCAAAGATTAAATTTGTTATTAATAATTATACCCATTACTCCACAGATATAACCTACTATACTACCTACTGCAACATCTAAAGGAAAATGAGCACCTACACCAATACGTGTACTAGCAAGAAATAATCCAAAAAATAGAATAAAGAGTGTCCAGACAATTTTTTTTAATTGATTTTGTGGCATAAATGCGTATAAAATAATCGTAAAAATTACAAACACAGTTATAGAATGTCCTGAAGGTAAGCTGTTCTGCGCTGTTAAGGTTTTTCCTACAATAGTAAAACTATCATTATCAAATACTGTTGCAGGTCTAGGGTATTTAAAAAGTTTTTTTAAACTAAAGCAAAATACAAAAGATACTAGAGATGAGGTGATTAAACCCTTCCATAACCTAGAAGCATATAGGATAAATATTGTTAAAAAAGACATCAAAGTAAATGCATCACCAAATTGTGTGAAATTATCTAATGCTAGATTATTTAAAATATTTGGATGATTAGAAAAACGATGATTAATCTTTAAAAATAATTCTTTTTGTAATTCTAAACTATTACTAATACTTAACGCATTATTCATATAAAAATATGTAAATAGTAAAAATAATAATACAATCGGTAAGCAAATTTTAGAAAAATTGATTTTCTCAAAATTTTTGGTAATCATTTTGTTCATGGTAGTAGAGGTAGATAATTGATTGATTTATATTGTTGTTTTACAGTTTTTTAAATTTTGTTTTATGTCAATAATCAAATTATAGACCAATCTTCTATTTTTGAATTTAATTTAATAATCATTTTAAATTTTAAATATTATTAATTCAAATAAATGTTAATTTATTTGACGATAATGTAAATAATGAGTGTTTTAAGTAAATTTTATAATAAAATTGAATTTATTTTTTGCATATTTAGTAAACAAAATACAAAAGTTTATAAATATGTCGAAGAATTTTGGTTTATATCAACCTGATTTTGAGTTTGATTCTTGTGGTGTTGGCTTTGTTGCCAATACCAAAGGGGTCAAAAGTTTTAAAATAGTAAGTGATGCAATTACGATGTTAGAAAATATGGAACATCGTGGTGCAACAGGATACGAAAGTAATACAGGGGATGGTGCTGGAATTCAAATTCAAATTCCTCACGAATTGCTTTTCGATGAAGGTTTAAATTATGGAATAGATCTTCCAGATCCAGGTTTTTATGGTGTAGGAATGTTATTTTTTCCTCAAAATAAATTTATTAGAGAAGAGTGTAAAGAAATCATTCAACAATCAGCTGATAAATTAAATATAAAAGTTTTAGGGTACAGACCTGTTCCTGTAAATAATTTAGATTTAGGAGATTTAGCAAAAAGTGTTGAGCCTGTTATGGAAATGCTTTTTATTGAAAGACCTTATGATGTTGATAGTGAAAAAGATTTTGAAAGAAAGTTGTTTATTTTCAAAAACTATATTTCTCATCAAGTTACAAGTGTTACAAATAATGATCCTATTGGTTTTTACGCAGCATCTTTTTCTTGTAAAAAAATTATTTACAAAGGACAATTACGTTCTTTGCAAGTAAGGGATTATTTTAAAGATTTAACAGACCCTCGTACTCGATCTGCATTTGGAATGATACATTCTCGATTTGCTACGAACACATCACCTACATGGAGTTTGGCTCAACCTTTTAGATTTATAGCTCATAATGGAGAAATTAATACAATCGGAGGTAACTTAAATTGGTTAAAATCATCAGAAAAAACATTTCAAAGTCAGTATTTTACTCCACAAGAAATGGAAATGATTTTACCTTTGACTAAGCCAGGGCAATCGGATTCATCTTATTTAGATAATATGGTAGAGTTGCTTTATCATTCTGGTCGCTCACTTCCTCATGTTATGATGATGCTCATTCCTGAAGCATGGGATGGAAACGAACAAATGGAAGAGTACAAAAAAGGTTTTTATGAGTTTCATGCTTGTATGATGGAGCCATGGGATGGGCCAGCTTCAATATCATTTACTGATGGAGATATCATTGGAGCAACCTTGGATAGAAATGGATTACGTCCATCAAGATATTGTATTACATCTGATGATATTGTTATAATGGCATCTGAATCTGGAGCACTTCCTGTAGATCCTGAAAAAGTAATTGAAAGGGGTCGATTACAACCAGGAAAAATGTTTTTGGTTGATATGAAAAAAGGTAAGGTTGTGAGTGATGAAGAATTGAAAAAAGATATTTGCTCTTCAAAACCATACCGTGATTGGTTGGATAATATGAATATTAATATTAAAGAACTTCCAAGACCAAGAGTAAGGTTTAATCGTTTGGAATCTGATGATATTGTAAAATATCAAAAAGCATTCGGTTATTCTCGAGAAGATTTGAATGTGCTGCTTAAAGAAATGTGTGCAACTGGTAAAGAATCAATCGGTTCAATGGGATTTGATGCTCCTTTGGCAGTACTTAGTGAGAAACCTCAACATTTAAGTTCATATTTTAAGCAACTTTTTGCGCAAGTAACTAATCCTCCAATTGATCCAATTCGTGAAAGAATGGTAATGTCTTTAACAACTATAATTGGTGGAAATGGTAATTTATTAGAGGAAGATAAAAGTTTTGCTCATTCTATTCGATTAGATTCTCCAATTTTGAGTAATGAGCAATTGGAAAAGTTACGAAGTGTTGATACTGGTAAGTTTCAATCGAAAACAATATATACTTATTTTAAAACGGATGGAAAAGATGGGGGTTTAAAGAAAGCAATTGATAGAATTTGTCGTTATGCAATAGATGCTGTTGATGATGGTTTTCAGGTTATTGTTCTTTCTGATCGTTCTTTAGATTCTCAGCATGCTGCAATTCCATCATTATTAGCTTGTTCTGCTGTTCATCATCATTTAATACGTAAAGGCGTTCGTAAAAAAATTGGGATTGTAATGGAAGCTGGAGATGTATGGGAAGTTCATCATTTTGCGACTCTTTTAGGATATGGAGCTACAGCTATTAATCCTTATTTGGCTTTAGCTTCAATAAGACAAATGTATAATGAAGGTGAACTTGATCAATTAGAAGAGCTAGAACAATTAAAATACAATTATAAAAAAGCTGTTGGAGATGGATTGTTAAAGATTTTTTCTAAAATGGGGATTTCCACGTTACAATCATATCATGGTGCCCAAATTTTTGAAATTATAGGGTTAAATAAGTTAGTTGTAAACACATGTTTTACTGGCTCTGTGTCAAGAATTAGTGGGATTGGCTTTGATGAAATAGCTAAAGAAGCTTTAGCAAAACATTTTAAAGCATTTGGTAATGATGAATCAACTCTTTTAGATGCAGGAGGTATTTACCAATGGAAAAAAGATAACGAATATCATCAGTACAATCCTCAGTCAATTCATTTGTTACAACAGGCTACATGGAATAATAAATATGATATTTTCAAAAAATATTCTCGTGTAGTAAATCAAGTTTCAGAAAATGCAACAACTCTGAGAGGGTTATTAGATTTTAAAAATGATCGTGAACCGATCTCAATTGATGAGGTTGAATCGTTAGAATCAATATTAAAACGCTTTGTTACTGGAGCGATGTCATTTGGATCAATTTCTTGGGAAGCGCATACAACACTTGCTATTGCTATGAATAGAATAGGTGCGAAAAGTAATTCCGGAGAAGGAGGTGAAGATGAAAATAGATATATAATTAAAGAAAATGGAGATAATCTTCGTTCAGCTATAAAGCAAGTTGCGTCTGGTCGATTTGGTGTTACTGCTCGATATTTAGCTGAGGCTGATGAAATTCAAATTAAAATGGCTCAAGGTGCAAAACCTGGAGAAGGAGGTCAATTACCAGGGCATAAAGTTGATAATTGGATTGGTAAAACACGCCATTCAACACCAGGGGTAGGTTTAATTTCTCCTCCTCCACATCATGATATTTATTCTATTGAAGATTTAGCTCAGTTAATTTTTGATTTGAAGAATGCAAATAGACATGCTGGTATTTCTGTGAAATTAGTTTCCAAAGCTGGTGTAGGAACTATAGCTTCAGGTGTAGCAAAAGCTAAAGCAGATCATATTTTGATTTCTGGTTATGATGGTGGTACGGGAGCTTCTCCAATTAGCTCAACTCGTCATACAGGTTTACCTTGGGAATTAGGAATAGTTGAATCTCATCAAACATTAATTAAAAATAAGCTTAGACAGCGTGTTAGATTACAAGTTGATGGACAATTAAAAACAGGTAGAGATATAGTTATAGCTACTTTACTTGGAGCTGAAGAATGGGGAATTGGAACTTCTGCATTGGTTGTTGAAGGATGTATCCTGATGAGAAAGTGTCATTTAAATACTTGTCCAGTTGGTGTAGCAACACAAGACGAGAAATTACGTCAAAAATTTACTGGAAAAGTTGAACATTTAGTTAATTATTTTACATTTTTGGCGATGGAGGTTCGTGAATTAATGGCAAGTTTAGGTTTTAAAACAATTGATGAAATGGTTGGTCAATCTCAATGTTTAGAACGTAAACATGATGTTAATTTTTGGAAACATACTCAAATAGATTTAGAACCTTTATTGCATAAAGTTGAAACTGATTTACCAATTATTAAGGTAGAAGAACAAGATCATGGGTTATCGGATTCACTTTCATGGGAAATGTTAGATTTATCACTTGAAGCCTTAAAAAATAATGGAACGATGCAGGCTTGTTTACCAATAAAAAATACAGATAGGACGGTAGGTACAATTCTTTCTCATGAAATAACTAAAATTTATAAATCAGAAGGAATGAAACCAAGTTCTCTTCAGTTCAAATTTAAAGGGACAGCCGGGCAAAGTTTTGGTGCGTTTTGTACAAATGGTATGGAGCTTTTATTGGAAGGTGATGCAAATGATTATTTCGGTAAAGGTCTCTCTGGTGCTAAACTAGGTGTGTATCCAGATAATAATGCAGTAATCAACGCGAATGAAAACAGTATTATAGGAAATGTAGCTTTATATGGAGCAACTTCAGGTAAAGTTTTTATTAATGGAATGGCTGGTGAGCGTTTTGCAGTACGTAATTCTGGAGCAACGGCTGTTGTTGAAGGAATTGGAGATCACGGTTGTGAGTACATGACAGGAGGTACTGTAGTTATTTTAGGTGGAGTTGGACGAAATTTTGGTGCTGGAATGAGTGGTGGAATAGCTTATATATGGGATATTAATAATTCATTAAAAGATAATTTTAATCCTGATATGGCTAATCTTGAAGAAATAACAGAAAATGATAAATCAATTATTGAAACATTAGTAAAAGAACATTTTCAAACGACAAATAGTTCTTTAGCCGAATATCTTTTAGCCGATTTGGAAACTAATTTTCAGTATTTTACAAAGGTTTATCCAAGAGAATATAAAAAAGCAATTGAGAAAAAAATAAATTTATTAAAATAATGGGAAGAGCAGATGGATTTTTATTGTTTGAAAGGAAAACTCCTAAAAAACTAAAAGTAGAAGATAGAATAAAAAACTTTAAAGAATTTTCAACAAAGCCTTCTTCAGAACTTCTTAATGAACAATCGGCAAGATGTATGAATTGTGGTGTTCCTTTTTGTCAGAGTGGTTGTCCGTTAGGAAATGTCATTCCAGAATTTAATGATGCTGTATATAAACAACATTGGGAGAAAGCATATGATATTTTAATTTCTACTAATAATTTCCCAGAGTTTACTGGAAGAATTTGTCCTGCACCCTGTGAAGGAGCTTGTGTTCTAGGAATTAATAATTTACCTGTAACTATAGAAGAAATTGAAAAGAATATTATAGAAATAGCTTTTGAACAAGGTTTTGCTAAACCTAAAGTTCCTAATTTAAGAACAGGAAAAAAAATAGCTGTGATTGGTTCTGGTCCAGCAGGATTAGCAGCAGCTTATCAGTTAAATCAAAAGGGGCATTATGTAACAGTTTTTGAACGAGATGAAGAAATTGGTGGTTTATTGCGTTTTGGTATTCCTGATTTTAAACTAGAAAAAACTGTAATCGAAAGAAGAAGAACTTGGATGGAAGATGAAGGGATTCGTTTTCGTACAAATTGTAATGTGGGTATTGATTATTCTGTGGAAGAATTAAATAGAAATTTTGATGCAATAGTGCTTGCATTAGGAAGTACTGTCCCTAGAGAATTAAATATTCCTGGTAAAAATGCAAAAGGAGTTCATTATGCAATGGATTTTTTATCACAAGCGAATAAGAAAGTAAGTAATATTCCTTTTTCGGAAGAAGAAATCAATGTAAAAGGTAAAAAAGTTGTTGTTATTGGTGGAGGTGATACTGGTTCTGATTGTATAGGAACATCTAACCGACAAGGGGCGGATGTTATTTCTCAAATTTATTACAAACCAATTCTTCCTACAGAAAGGGATCAAACAATGCCATGGCCAACTTTTCCTATGACATTACAAATTACTTCTTCTCATGAAGAGGGTTGTGAAAGAAAATGGGCAGTTAATTCAAAAGAATTTATAACTGATGATAATGGCCAACTTATTGGATTGAAATTGATAGAAGTTGACTGGACAAAAGATGAAGAAACAGGAAAATACACTTCTTATTATGAAAAACCTAATTCTGAATTTATTGTTGAATGTGATGTTGCTTTTATTGCCTTAGGTTATAACCATGTTCAACATAAAGGTTTGGTAGAAAATTTAGACATTAATTTAGATCCTAAAGGAAATCTTATAGGAAATGATAAAGAATATAAAACAAATTTATCAAAAGTTTTTTCTTGTGGTGATGCCAGACGAGGGCAAAGTCTTGTAGTTTGGGCAATTCATGAAGGAAGAGAGTGTGCTGAACAAGTACATCAATTTTTGAGTTAATTTTTTTCCCTTTATTAATTTATTATAGCGAACATTTATTGTTCGCTATTTTTTTTACATAAAATTTAAAAAAAATAACTTATAAGCTATGTTTTGTGAGGGTGTCTTGTGTTTTTAATTAATATATTTTTAAAAAAGTTTTAAAATAATAGGGGTAAAGTTTAAAAAAGTAATTTTTTTTTATATTTTTGATGAAAATAAAACTTATGAAGGTTGGATTGAAATGGAAGGTAGCTTTCGCAATCATTACAATAATAGCAATTGCTGGTTTATTTTGGAAACCAGTTGTAGATGTTCCAGGAACAGGAGAATTTTTAGGAGAAGAAAATATTGTTGGATCAGACGTGGCGTGGATATTAGCTGCAGCTGGTTTAGTTTTGTTAATGACTCCTGGTTTATCATTCTTTTATGGCGGAATGGTTGGTAAAAAAAATGTTATTTCTACAATGCTACAAAGTTTTATTGCCTTAGGAGTAATTTCTATTCTTTGGGTGGTTGTTGGTTTTTCACTTTCATTTGGAGATTCAATAGGTTTTTCGATAGATGGAGAACATTATGGATTAATAGGGAATCCTTTAACTTATCCATTTTTTAATCACGTTGGTGCGTTTCCTCACAAAGAAATGGCTTCAACAATTCCATTTATTTTATTTGCTTTATTTCAAATGAAGTTTGCTGTAATTACGCCAGCTTTAATAACTGGTTCTTTTGCAGAAAGAGTAAGATTTATTTCTTACTTGTTATTCATGATTTTATTTTCTTTAATTATATACACACCACTTTGTCATATGGTTTGGCATCCAGAAGGATTATTAAACAAATATTTCGGAGTAAAAGATTTTGCTGGTGGTACAGTTGTTCATATGAGTGCTGGTTTTGCTGCTTTAGCAGGTGCTTTAGTTTTAGGTAAAAGAAAAAATAGAGAACATAAACCAGCGAATATACCTTTTGTTTTGTTAGGTACTGGAATGCTTTGGTTCGGTTGGTTCGGTTTTAACGCAGGTTCTGCTTTAGGTGCAAATTCTACTGCAGCACTTGCTTTTGGAACTACAACAATTGCATCTGCATCTGCAATGATGACATGGATTTTATTTGATAGAATTAATGGTAGAAGCGTGTCAGCAATGGGAGCATGTATAGGTGCTGTTGTTGGGTTGGTTGCAATAACTCCAGCATGTGGTTTTGTTACAGTGCCAGAAAGTTTGTTTATAGGTTTTATAACATCAATAGTTTCAAATTATTTGATGAATTGTAAATTATTGAAAAAAATTGATGATACATTAGATGTTTTTGCTTGTCATGGTATGGGAGGAATTATGGGAATGATTTTAACAGCCATTTTTGCTCACGGAGAAAACGCAAGTTTATTACATGGTGGTTTCGGTGTTTTTGGACATCACATGGCAGCATTATTATTAGTATCAGTATTTACTTTTTTTGGATCGTTAGTTATATATAAATTAACAGATTGTATTATTCATTTAAGAGTAAGTGATAGAGCGGAATTTGAAGGTTTGGATATCTCTCAACACAATGAGAGCATAGATTAACTCATATTTATAGAGGTTTTGTATTTTTGACAAAAAGCTGGTTCATATATTGAACCAGCTTTTTAATTTTATATTTGTTGTTAGGGCAATCCCTTCGGGCGTGCTTTCTCGCTATATCTTTTTAGATTGGTTCTTGCATTTCGAATTGTCACATTGAGCAAAGTCGAAATGTAATACCAAGTCGAAATGAACAATCTAAAAAGGATGCCGCTTCAATCACTATTGCAATCACTAATTTATTTAGAATCTTGTGCTCCAAAAACTTGTTGTAATAATGATGTAGTTCTTAATGCTGTATTGCTACGAATACCTTCCTCTTTTTCAGCAACCATATTAAAAACTCCATTAATAGCTTGTTGAGTTACGTAGGTATCAAGATTAGGTTCTACATTATTTCCTGTTAAAGTATTGTATTTTGTAATCATTTGATTCCAAACTTTATCAGCTCCTACTTTACTTAATGAAGCTTCAATTTTAGGCTCAAAAGCTTTAGTTAAATCGGTATTCGTTTTAGTTTTAAGATAAGTTGTAGCTGCATTATTACCTCCTAATAAGATATTTTTAGCATCTGTAATAGTCATTGACGTAAGTGCATTTACAAAAATTGGAGCAGCATCAGAAACAGCATCTTCAGCAGCAGAATTAATTAATTTCACACCTTTATCTGCTAAACTTCCTAAACCTAATGTTCTTAATGTTTTTTCTACTTGTTGTAATTCTTCTGGCATTACAATTTTTGCAATAGGATTGTTATAGAATCCATTTTTTTGGCTTAATGATTTTATTCCATCATTTAATCCAATAGATAAAGCTTCTTTTAATCCAGATGCAATTGTAGAATTTGACAAAGAAGACAAACTACTTGCTGTAGTTGACGTTCCACTATCAACTGTTGCAGTTTGAGCAGTTGTTGTAGATTTTTTCTTTGTTTTTTTATTTTCTTTAGTACTTTCAGCTTTTTCTACTTCATTTTTTATTGAATCCAAGATAGATTTTAAATCTTGAGCTTTGGCTTGAAAAGAAAATGCTGTAAGGAATATGATGCCTAAACTAATTTTTTTCATAGAAAATATGTTTTTATTTTTCTATTAAAATTCACTTACAAAGTGTAATTTAATAGAAGGGAATTTGTCTTGTGTCATTTGAATAGTGAATGCAGAATCTGCCAAGAAAACTAATTGGTTGAATTTGTCTCTTGCAAGGTAACGTTGTTTTACACGTTTAAACTCTTTAAATTCTTCTGTGTTTTCATCATCAACTTCTACCCAACATGCTTTGTGTACAGCGAATGGTTCGTAAGTTGCTTTGGCTCCATATTCGTGTTCTAAACGGTATTGAATAACCTCATATTGTAATGCACCAACAGTACCAATGACTTTACGGTTATTCATTTCTAATGTAAATAACTGAGCAACACCTTCGTCCATTAATTGATCGATACCTTTTTCCAATTGTTTTGCTTTCATTGGATCAGCATTATTGATATAACGGAAATGTTCTGGAGAGAAAGCAGGAATTCCTTTGAAAGTGAATTTTTCTCCTTCTGTTAAAGTGTCTCCAATTCTGAAATTTCCTGTATCATGTAAACCAACAATATCACCAGCATATGATTCGTCTACAACTTCTTTTTTGTCGGCAAAAAAAGCATTTGGAGCAGGGAATTTCATGTTTTTACCTTGGCGAACATGGAAATAGTTTTTATTACGTTCAAATTTTCCAGAAACTATTTTTACGAATGCTAAACGATCTCGGTGTTTTGGATCCATATTCGCGTGAATTTTGAATACAAAACCAGAGAATTTATTTTCGTAAGGTTCTATTTCTCTTAAATCTGTTTCTTTTGCTTGTGGAGTAGGAGCTATATCTACGAAGGCATCTAATAATTCGCGTACACCAAAATTGTTTAATGCAGAACCAAAAAATACAGGTTGTAAGTTTCCGTTCATATATTCTTGCATGTCAAATTTTGGGTAAACACCATCGATTAAATCAATTTCGTTACGAAGATTTTCAGCATAGTTTTCTCCTATTAATTCATCTAACTCAGGATTAGCTAAATCTTCAATTTTTGTTGTTTCTGAAATTTTTTGTTTGTTGTCTCCAGAAAAAATATTGATATTTTTTTCCCAAATATTGTAAATCCCTTTGAAAGTAGCACCAATACCAATTGGCCAAGAAAGTGGAGTAACTTGTAAGCCTAAGTTTTGTTCTACTTCATCCATTAAATCAAATGCATCTTTACCTTCACGGTCCATTTTATTAATGAAAACCAACATAGGAATTTTACGCATACGACAAACTTCTACTAATTTGATTGTTTGTTCCTCAACCCCTTTTGCAACATCTATTACTACAATAGCAGAATCAACAGCAGTAAGTGTACGGAAAGTATCTTCAGCAAAATCTTTGTGACCAGGAGTATCTAGGATATTAATTTTTTTTCCTTTGTATTCAAAAGCTAAAACAGATGTCGCAACAGATATTCCACGTTGACGTTCTATCTCCATAAAATCGGAAGTAGCTCCTTTTTTTATTTTATTACTTTTTACTGCTCCTGCCTCTTGTATAGCACCTCCAAATAATAATAACTTTTCTGTAAGAGTTGTTTTACCAGCATCTGGATGGGCAATAATACCAAAGGTTTTTCTTTTATTTATTTCTTTTTCTAAAGACATTGTAATCAAATTTCAGGTTGCAAAGATAGTTTATCTGTAGAAAAATAGAAACATTATTCTTCAATAGAATAATCTATCTTAAATTGCGTTACTAAATAGAGATGAAAAAGAACTATGAAAAAGATTTTTTACTTTTTACTACTACTATTAAATAGCTTTGCTTATGGGCAAATAGGCTCATTTAATAATTTATGTGGTAACAATTCTAATCTAACTTTAAATAATACCTATTTTACGTATAAATTTAAAACAGCTACGGGATGTTCTCAAGATTTAAATGATAGCTATAAAAGTATAAACTATTATAAAGTTGTAACTGATGGAACTTTTAAATTTACTTTACAAGCAAATGGTTTAGTAAATTACCATGTTTGGGTTTTGACAGATAATCAACTAAATAATTTTTTTTTGAATGAAGAATCTAGATATGATGCAATAAGATCTTCATATAGTTCTGTAACTACAGAAAAAGGATTATTTGATTCTGCAACAGATGAATGTGAATTTTATGGAACTGCAGATGGTAAATTAAAACCAATAACTGTAACAGCTGGGCAATATATAGTTATTGGTGTTTTAGGAGCTAATCAAAATATAACTTTTTCAATTACTCCAGGAGGAACAGCTACGGTTTGTGAACCAGAACCAAATAGAGGTACAGTTTCTTATAGTAATTTATGTTTAAATAATACAATTTTACTTTCAACGATTAAATCAGATGTAAAATCTAAAATTGCAACGGAATATTCTGATTCTTCAATCAATGTAAGTAATATTAAAATTTATCAAAATGAAACTTCTTCTTCGGAAATAACAAATGATATTACTTCTTCCGTAGGAGGGAACATTCAACTCAATCAAACTTACATAGCAAAAGTATTTGATAATGCAGGTAAATTAAAATACATTTACACCATTCCAATTCAATTTATAGCAGAACATATATTTAATTTTAAATCATCTTTTGCTACAGAATATGCTTGTACTACAACTTTTACTGTTCCAAATCAATCGATTTTATTAAGTCAACTTTTTGATACTGTTGATTCTAATTATACAATATCTTCTATATCAATTAATGGTAATTCATATAACTCAGGAGATAATGTAACATTATCTGCTGGTGAAGAAACAGCTATAAAAGTAAAAGTAAATTATGGAGGAAGTTGTCCTATAATTTCCGAAGAAAAATCTATTCCACTAAAACAAGGAAAACCAACTTTATCTTCGGGATCAAGTGATACAACATGTAATTCTTCGTACACGATTAATTTTGATACAATTTATTCTAAATTAGGAGTCGATAAAAATCAGTTTGATTTAATTGTAACATTGGGAGGAAATTCAATATATGATGGTTCTTCTAATTCTATTGCTGTAGGAACTCCGTTAGAATATCAAGTAAAAATTGTTTCTAAATCTTCTAGTTGCGAAAGTGATCCAGTAAATTTCACTGTGACTAGAACTTCTCCTGCAAATATTGTTAATGCATCAATTTCTGGTATTTGTTTAGATGATTTTTCTCAAACAAATGTAGATACGGCTATTAATACAATTCAGAATGGTAGTGCTTACCAATTAAGATTTTATCAGGCTGATGGAACAACAGAAATAGCAATTACTGAGTTAGCAAATTATATCAGAACCAACAAAAATGGACAAATAATAGTTAAAGCATTAGCTTCTGATAATTCGAATACAATTTGTGATACAAGTGTTAATTTAACATTTGCGCTTAATCAATCATCATTTGTAAAAGTTGATAATATAGCAAATTATAATTCTACATGTTCAGCAGTTGGTGCGGGGTTTACATTCACAAAAACAGCAATAGAAACTTATTTAAAATCTAAATTAGGAAATAATATAGCTGCTTTTAGTGGTATTTCAGATGTTACTCTTTCTGATGATCAATCAACAACAATATCTTTTAAAATTCAATTGAATGGAGAATCATGTTGGTCAGATGAAATGCAATTAAAATTACAAGTCATTACGAAGCCAAATGTGTCTGATACCACAACAACATTACAAGCAGATTGTAATAATTTAATTATAATCAATCAAAGTGTTTTAAATGATTTATTCGGTTCTGCTTCTACCACGAATTATGATTATGAAATACTACATAACAATTCTACAGCTTTAACTTTTGACTCATCAGGAAAAGCAAAAATTAGTGTGTTATTCAAAAATAAAATTGATAATACATGTTTTGTAGAAAAAATAATTACAGTAACTAAAAAGCCAGGTTTAGTTGTAGATGCAGCTTCTTTGAATAGCTATAATCAATCTCATGAAATTGTTTTTTGTGCTGATGATGAAACGGGAGCAAAAAATCAAATTCAAACTTTGTTAGATTATATTAAAACACAATATGCAACATTAGAATCTTTATCTACTGTGGATGAGATTTTTGCAAAAATTGGTTTAGGACAAGGAAATACATCAATAACATTTGAAGATCCAAACTATTGTGGACAAGTTGATATTAAATTTTATTACCAACAAAATGAATTACCACCAATTACAGTTCCTGAGAAAGGATATGTTTGTACAGGAGAATTGTATGTATTAGATTTTACATCGCAAACCAATTACAACGATTATACTTATATTGTAGAAAAAGCAAATGGAACTAGAGTTACTGGAATTGATAAATACGATTTAGAAATAGGAACTTATAAAGTAACTATAGAAAACAAATCGACAGGTTGTAGTATTGTAAAAACGTTGGTTGTAGAAAATTCTCCAGTGCCAACGATAGAAAAAATTGTAATCAATCAAAAAAGTATAATTGTTTCAGCAAAAGGAAGTGGAGTATTGCAATATGCATTGTATGATAACAGTGGAAATGTAATTATAAATTGGCAACGAAGTAACACACTAATCATTCCAGCTAATTTAACAAACTCTAATTTTGTTGTAAAAGTTAGTTTAGATAATTGTGGAATTTCAGAGGAATCAGACATTATTTATCTTGATTTACCAAACGTTATTACTCCAAATGGAGACGGTAAAAATGATTTATGGAAACCAATGACGAAAAATGGTCAAGCCAATGATATAACGCATTCTTACAAATTAATTATTTTTGATCGATACGGAAGGCAAATAATTTCTAAAGAGGGAATAAATATAATTGAGTGGGACGGAACACAAAACGGAATTATTTTACCAGATGATTCATATTGGTATTTATTAGAATCATCAAAAAGAACAGGTGTTATTAAAGTACAATATTCTGGAAGTATATTATTGAAACGTAAAATTTAATTCAACGATTGAATAAAAAATTATGAAAAAATTATCATTTATTTTTCTCGTGTTATTTTCTATCTCTAAGGTTAAAGCACAACAAGGTTTACCATTTTATAATCATTATTTAGTAAGCGATAAAATGCTTATTAATCCATCATACGCAGGTCAAGATCCAACTGTAATTTCTATTACAGCAACACATCGCAATCAATGGGATGATATGGCAGATAGTCCAAGTACACAAACAATTAGTGCGCATGGTGTTATTGTAGATCGTTTAGCATTAGGGATGCAATTTTTTAATGATAGAAATGGAGCTGTAAAAATGACAGGATTTGGAGTTAATGCAGCTTACCACATTCCAATAGAAGATAATTCGTACAATGAAGAAAATAATCCTAGCGTTTTTTCTTTTGGGGTAGGAGCATCAAATGTTGCGCAACGATTTGATTATTCTAAATTAGTTGCAGAAGATCCTAATGATCCAGCATTACAACAAGATAAATACTCTGTGTTTTTTGCAAATGTAGGTTTGTCATTCAAATATGCAGGTTTTTCTGGAGGAGCATCGGTGCTTAATATTCCATTAACCGAAAACGTATATTATGTAAACAATGTAGAACCATTGCCAACATGGTATTATTTTAACTTTGGTTACACATGGCAAGTAGCAGAAGGAATAGCTTTAGAGCCGTCAATGGTTTACAATGTAAACTCAATATCACAGCGTAATTTAGATATCAACTTAATGTCGCATTTCTCTTTTGGAGATAGAAATCAAGGAGTAGATTTTGGACTTGGTTATAAACAAGGTATGAGTGCTAAATACAGTAATCCTTTGTATATTTCACCTATCCTTAAATTTAAAGTAGGAACATTAAAAGCAGGAATTTCTTATGACATTGGATTATCAGATTATCAAGTCTACGGACGAAAAAATGGAATGTTATTCAGCCTTGGGTTCGATTTGGATAACCCTTGGGGAGCAAGATATAATTAATCACTAAAATATAAATCCTGATACAAGTAAAAGTATCAGGATTTTTTATTTTATTTGAATGAATCGTAACCATAAATGGTTTCTTTTTCACGAGTCCTTCTCTCAAAGTATCTAGCAATAGCAACTTTTCAAGGTTGCAATTACTAGCTAATCATTTTTTTGATAAACACTATCTTGTCGTAATCAAATTATTTCTAATAGAATATACTTCATTTTTTATTAGTAGGTAATTTGCAATAGTGATTGA
>DJDD01000081.1:0-4856 GCA_002430925.1 Flavobacteriales bacterium UBA5933 | reverse complement strand
GAAGCGACATCCTTTTTAGCTTAGTCATTGCATTTCTAATTGCTCATTGATCGGAGTCGAAATGCAAAGACCAAATAGAAATGAAAAAGCTAAAAAGATATAGCGTGAAAGCACGATGCGAAGCAATTGCCCAAAAAATATAAACAATCTTAATTTTATAATTTTTGTTGAGGTTTAATTATAAACTAATCTCGCAAACAGCAAACTGCTAAACACTAAGTCCAGCTCTTTTTAATAAAGCATCAGCATTTGGTTTTTGACCTCTAAATTCTTCGTAAAGTTTCATTGGTTCAACAGTTCCTCCAGATGATAGTAATTTATAAAATTTCTGAGCTGTAACTGGATTAAAAATTCCAGTTTCTTTGAAAAGAGCAAACGCATCAGCATCTAAAACTTCTGCCCATTTATATGAATAGTAACCAGATGAATATCCTCCTTGAAAAATATGAGAGAAAGATGTACTCATCATATTATTTTCAATTTCTGGATACAATTCTGTTTGTTTAAAAGTTTCTTTTTCAAATTTCTGTAAATTATCAATTGTTTTTAAATCATTGGCATGATAGGCCATATCTAACAATCCAAAACTTAACTGACGTACAGTTTGATATCCTTCCATAAACGTAGAAGAAGCTTTTACTTTTTCTATTAAATCTTGTGGAATAATTTCGTTTGTTTTATAATGTTTCGCAAAAAGCTTTAAAGCTTCTGGTTCATAACAAAAATTTTCATAAAATTGCGAAGGTAATTCAACAAAATCCCAGTAAACATTTGTACCTGCTAAACTTTCGTAAGTTGTATTTGGTAGCATACCATGTAATGCATGTCCAAACTCATGGAAAAGAGTAGTTACTTCTTGGAAAGTAAGCAACGATGGTGTATCTTGTGTTGGTTTAGTAAAATTACAAACAATAGAGATATGTGGACGTTTATTATTTCCATTTACGTTAGAAGCTTCGCGGAAACTTGTCATCCATGCACCAGGTCGTTTACCAGCTCTTGGGAAAAAATCAGCATATAATAAACTTAGAAAGTTTCCATCTTTATCAATAACTTCATAAGTTGTTACATCTTCATTGTATTTATCGATGTTATTAATTTCTTTGAATGTAATTCCGTATAATTTTGTGGCAACATCAAATGCACCTTGCGTAACATTTTCTAATTGAAAATAAGGTTTTAATTCTTCATCAGAAAAACTGAATTTTTTTTGCTTTAATAACTCAGCATAATAACCATGATCCCAACGTTGTAATTTATCAATACCATCTAATTCTTTCGCAAAAGCAGAAAGTTCTTCAATTTCTTTTTCAGCAAATGGTTTTGCTTTTATAAGTAAATCATTCAAGAAATCAATGACTGTTTTAGGAGATTTAGCCATTCTTTCTTCTAATACATAATTTGCATGTGTAGTATAACCTAAAATTTTTGCGCGTTCATGACGAAGTTTTACAATTTGTTTTACATTTTCTTCGTTATTAAACTCATTTTCTTGAAATGCTTTTGTTCCATTTGCTCTGAATAGTTTTTCTCTTAATGTTCTATTTTTTGCATATTGCATAAAAGGAATAAAACTTGGAGCTTGTAAAGTAATTAACCAACCGTCAATATTTTTTTGCTCTGCGTCAGCTTTTGCTTGTTCTTTTGCATAATGTGGTAAACCATCCAAATCTTTCTCATCAGTAATAACCAATTCAAAATTATTTGTTTCAGCTAATACATTTTGTCCGAATTGTAATGATAGTAAAGATAATTGTTTATCGATTTCTCTTAATTTGTTTTTATCTTCATCATTTAAATTAGCTCCGTTTCTAGAAAAACCTTTGTATTTTTTTTCTAATAAATAAGCTTGTTCTTCTGTTAAGTTTAAAGAATCTTTTTGATTATAAACAACCTTTATTCGTTCAAAAAGTTGTTGATTTAATCTAACATCATTTCCAAAATCAGATAATAAAGGAGAAACTTCTTGAGCAATTTTTTGAATATCGTCATTTGTTTCAGCTGAATTTAAGTTGAAGAAAATAGAAGAAATTCTTCCTAATAATTCACCAGAAAGTTCCATTGCTTCAATTGTATTTTCAAAAGTTGGACTTTCAGGATTATTTACAATTGTATCAATTTCATTTTTTGCAATTTTTATAGCTTCTTCAAAAGCAGGTTTATAGTCTTCATTTTTAAACTTAGAAAATGGAGCACTATCAAATGGTGTATTAAATTTTTCTAATAAAGGATTATTCATTTATATGGTATTTTTTTAATTAAAAATTATGTAACTTTTTTTAGCTCAAAATCCAATCCAAATCTTTATAAACTGCCAAAAAGTCTTAATCTTAATAAAGATTTTTTAAACTAATAGTAATACAAATAATTAGGTTTAAAATCAAAAAAATACTAATGTAAAAAAGGAACTTTTTGTAATCTAAATTAGTCTTTTTTTGTTTAAAAGACGTTTTTAATTATTGACTTGTCAATAAAATCAATTATTATTGTATTTGCAAATTAGACGTATAAAAATGAGAGATTATATACAAGTTTATTCTATTGATAATATATTACGTACATATAGAGAGCAAGTTGTGGATAGACGTTTAGCTATTTTTGATGTTGGTCCAAGTAATAGTTATTATTTTGTAGAAGGAAAACCATATAAATTTACTTCTTTAGGTTTAATTCTTGTGACTGCAGGAACATGTGAAATTACAGTTAACTTGAAACCAAATTTAATTAAGTCAAATGATATAATAATTGTTTTACCTGGTCAGTTATTTGAAATTATAGAGCATTCAAAAGATTTTGCAGTTAAAGCTATTTTTATTGATTCTAATTTAATTATAGAAGCAGGTTTCCATGTGAAATCTAATAACCTTATTGACTTTTTATCTTCAAAATATCCTAAAATCATTTCTCTTGATAGAAAGATTGTAAGGGATATGAAATATAACTTAAATAAGATTAGTATGTATCTTGTGAAAAATGATAATATTTTTTCTAAAGATTTAGTTTTACATCATTTTTCTGTTTTGATGTACGAAATGGGGAATTTTTATAATAAATCTGTAACTGAACAAAGTACAACTAAAGAGGTAAGAAAGGAGGAATTAGCTAAGAAATTTTTGTATTTAGTTTCAACTCATTTTAAACGAGAAAGAAGCGTAAGCTTTTATGCAGATGAAATGTATATTAGTAGAAAACATTTAACAAAAATTATAGTTGAAGTATTTAATAAATCTCCAAAACAAATTATATCAGAAGCTATAATACTGGAAGCTAAGGTTTTATTGAAAAATCCTGATTATAGTGTTTCTGATGTTGTAACAGATCTTAATTTTGTAGATTCATCTGTATTTAGTAAATTTTTCAAAAATTATGCAGGAGTTTCACCTACAGCATTCATTTCAAAGTAGTAAAAAAAAAACGTAAACTTTATGCGTCTTTTCGACAAATTATTCCGTTGTTTTTACTAGCCAAATAAAAAAAATGGACTGAACTTTGCCTCTCAATTTATGAAACATGCGTCTTTTTTATAATTCATGTTTTGTAATATTGAATTTAAGGGACTTATGGATATAAATTTAACAAAGAAGATATATGCGAACATCTCTGCTATAGGTGGATATGTTCCAGAAAATAAAAGAACTAATCATGATCTTGAATTGATTACTGATACTTCTGATGAATGGATTGTTAAAAGAACAGGGATTAAAGAAAGGAGGATTCTTGATGAAGGATTAGCTACTTCTGATATGGCTGTTAATGCTATCAAAAACTTAATTGAAACATATAATAAAGATATTAACGATGTAGATGCTATTATTGTGGCAACGTCTACACCTGATATGTTAATGCCTTCTACAGCAAATATAATTTGTGGTAAATTGGGTATAGAAAATGTTTGGGCTTTTGATATAAATGCAGCTTGTTCAGGTTTCTTATATGCATTAGATATGGGAGCGTCTTTGGTTGAAACAAATCGTTATAAAAATGTTTTAGTTGTAGGAGCCGATAAAATTAGTGCTTACGTAAATATTAACGATCGTTCAACAAATATTCTTTTTGGTGATGGAGCTGGTGTAGTATGGCTAGAGCCAACAAAAGAAGTTGGTGTAATTGATGCTTTATTATTAAGTAATGGAACAGGTAAAGAGTTTCTAAATATTGAAGGAGGAGGTTCTCTTTATCCACCAAGTCAAGATTCTTTAGAAAAAGAAAAAACATACATAAAACAAGACGGTAAAGTTGTATTTAAGAATGCTATTAATGCAATGAGTCATACTTGTCTAGATGTTTTAGCTAAAAATCATTTATCAGTATCTGATATTAATTGGTTAGTGCCACATCAAGCTAATAAAAGAATTATAGACGCTGTCGGTAAAGAAATTAATATAGAGGAAAATAAAACTCTTATTAATATAGAACATTACGGTAATACTATTGCTGCTACAATACCATTGTGTATTTGGGAAAATACTTCTAAATTGAAAAAAGGAGATTTATTGATGCTTACAGCATTTGGTGCAGGTTTTTCTTGGGGAGCTAGTTTATTAAGATGGACAATTTAGACAATTTAAAAGAAATTTTATAAGGAAAATTTTCTACATATTTAAGAGCAACATGAATGTTGCTCTTTTTATTTTGTTTAATTTTTAGAAATATAATTATATTATTGTAATTTTTTTATGCATAATATTTAGATAAGTAATTTATTTTGAAATAAAATAATAGGTTCATATATAAATTATAATATCCTAATAATAAATTAATAGTATTACTGAAATAGGTACATATTAACTTCTTCTGCATTTTGAATAAAAGTTCGCCAGTTCTAGTAATTTTAAGAATAAAATGTAGAAAAATTG
>DJDD01000090.1 GCA_002430925.1 Flavobacteriales bacterium UBA5933 | reverse complement strand
TTAACAATAAAATTAACTTTTATAACAAAAAATAAGTATTCATCTTAAAATAATTTTAATTTGTCTTAAAAACAGCTAATTACGAAAAACAGCTTGTTTTTTTTCCTCTCTAACAATAAAAAATCAATACTTTTACTTTTTATAATTTAGAATAAAGACTACGAAAATGAACCAATTAATAGAAAACCCATTTAAAAAATATTTTGATGCAACTTTAGAAAGATGTGGTTTTGATGAAAATTTAAAAGCTGGAATTATATTTTTCCTTGGAGAAAGCATTATATCAGCTAACACAAATCAATTGATGAATATGTTTACAGAAGAACAAAAAATTCATCAAGAATTTCAACGTTTATTTTCTTTATATGCTACGCCAACAAATGCTTACAATTCTATTGAGGAATTAGATATACAACCAATAAAAGAAATAATCTACACTTATAATGAAGTGTATGTAAATGCAATAAGAAAAAAGAATTTTGATTTCAAGAAAGTAATCAATCAAGAATTAATTACAGATATAGATCAAGAATTTTTTGATTTATTTAAAGATTCTGATTATAAATTAATTACGAATCAAAAATTAAATACTTACTTTTTTAGAAAAATAGGTGAATATTTAAATGGGTTTGAATTAAGTTATCAAGAAATCTATTTAGCTGGAATAAATTATTATCAAACCAATCAAAAAATAGATTTTGAAGGAATTAATCTTTTAAATTTAAATATAATAGATAGTTTTTCTCCATTATACTCTACTCTATTCCACTATCCATTATTATATGTATATTATCCAAATAATTTGAATGCTAATCATTTATTTAGCTCCATCTTACAATTTTTATATTTACATACAAATACTGATATAGCAAAACACATTCATGCTTTTCATAATCATGTTTTTTATGAACCAAACCCTAGAAAAGTTAGAAAAGAATGGGAATTTGAAGAAGGAAATCGAGGGGTTTTAATTTCACAAACTGTACATAATGCGTTAGAAATTCGAAAATCACCAATAGCTAGAACTCGACCAGATTTTTTAGTTTCTGATAATTATTTATTGAAAGAAATTAAAGATAAATCAATTACTAAAGATGATTTTAAAGCTTTAATCACAAATATTATTGAAGAATATTACGAAACTTCTATTGATGATGTTGTAAAAGGTAAATTAAATCATGCTGAATTTTTACAATTATTAGCTATTCTTTTTTATGAAACAGCTGCAAATGCAATGATTGTTAAAGATTGGGTTGAATAAAATATGAAACTATGAACATTAAAAAAATAATTAATTATACATACATAGCTATTCCTTTTTTTATGTTAAATACAAGTTGTGTATTTGGTAGCAATGATAAAAATAATGAAAACGAAAATGTAAATGATAGCATTGAGAATGTTACTCCTCCTACATTTACCACAGCAGAACTTATAGGTAAAGGAAATCCTACCATTGTTGGAAAAGAATATAAATTACTTCCAGAAGTTGCTAAACAGTTTGAGTTAATGAAAGCTGAAGCTAAAAAAGCAGGGTTTAATATTCACGTTGTTTCTAGTTATAGAACATTTGGTTATCAAAATGGTATTTGGGAACGTAAATACAAAGCAAATAAGGTAAAAAAAATGTCTTCTTTACAAAGTGTTGAGAGAATTATTGAATATTCTACTATTCCTGGAACTTCTCGCCACCATTGGGGAACTGACATGGATATTATTGATGGTACACACGGAGTACCAGCTGATCCATTAAACGAGAAACATTTTAATGAAGGTGGATCTATGCATCAATTTAAACTTTGGCTTGATGAGAATGCATCGAAATTTGGTTTTTATTTAGTTTATACGAATGATGCTAAAAGAAAAGGCTTTAAATATGAACCTTGGCATTTTAGTTATAAACCTATTTCTAAACCAATGCTTGAAGCCTATGAAAAACTTGATGTAAAAAAAGTTTTACAGGATAATAAATTAATGGGAAGTGAAAATTTCACAGATGAATTTATTAATAAATACCGAAAAGAAAATATTCTTGATATCAATCCTGAACTAAAATAAAAGTTGTTTCTAACTTAACTATTTTAGTGATTCATTTGCAATAGTGATTGAAGCGACATCCTTTTTAGATTGTATACATTTCAACTTCATTGAATGACCAAGCCAAAATGTATACAATTTAAAAAGATATAGCGAAAAAGCACGCCCCGAAGGGATTGCCCTAAAAAAACATTATTTAAATAATTTATAATAAATAAAAATGGTTGCCCAACAAATGTTGGGCAACCTACACAAAGAGACAAAAATAAAGTTAACTTAGAAACTTTATCGTAAAACGATCTTCTTCGATTCAGTCTTATCTGCTGATTGAATTTTAACAATGTAAACACCAGCTGGTAATCGTGACAAATTAATCGATTTATTTGTAAATGAACCCGTAGGCTTATAATTTTCTTGATGAACCAATTGTCCATTTATTGAATAAATAGCAACATCTATGTTTGAAGCTGAGGTAGCTTGTGAATTATAAACAATAGTTACTGTTTTAGATTGGTTAGCACAGATCCGCCTTCATAAGATTTGAATATTAATTTATAAATTTTATTTGTGGATGTGTTTTTGATGAAATGGTTTCTTTGTACCATAGTATAATTACCAGAACCTGTTTTCCAATTGTAACCTATACTATTTATATCTGATGAATAATCGTTATCACTTAGCTGGATTACCTGTTTCAGTTTTTGCAACCTTTATTAAATCGCTTTGTAATACACCAGTTACTGTATAAGGTACAATTTGTGGCCCAGCTTGAATAGGTGTTGTGTATTTAGTAAATTTTAAATCCCATTCATCTTTTGCAGGCTCGCTTGTTACTTTTTCATCATCTATAAAGTTATAATATGTAAAATCAGTATTTGATGATGATGAACTATCAACAGATCTCGTGACATCATCTAACCATACTTTGTTGGTAGCATCCCATTCAGAATATGTTAGATTATAAACACCATAAGTTAAGTTGTTTATTTTTAATTTAATATAACTGTTGTCACTGTATTTAAGAACAAATATTACAGTTCCATAAACTACATGGTTAGCCATATTATATTCTCCCCAACCATATTGTGCACTTCCATTACTAAAAGCTCCATTATTCCATGTTGTATCTGAATTATATAATTCATTCCAAGAATTTATGTTAGTAATATCGATATTATTCCAATCAGATATATGGATATGCCCCTAAATTTTCCAGTATAA
>DJDD01000136.1:679-4086 GCA_002430925.1 Flavobacteriales bacterium UBA5933 | reverse complement strand
AAATAAAATAAAAGTTTATGAAAATACATTAAATGGTTATTCATCTGATACAGTAGCTGATAATAAAAAAAGTAAATACGAATATGAAGTAAATACATACTTATATAAACAACCAAAGTATAACTATTATTCAGCTTTACCTAATTTTGGATTTAATCCTGATGATGGTTTAAAAATTGGAATTTCTCCAACTTATACCGTAAATGGTTTTTACAAAGAGCCTTATTCTCAAAAGCATACTTTACAAGCAAATTACTTTTTTGCAACCCAAGCATTAGAATTAAAGTATAAAGGTACTTTTATTAAAACTATTGGCAATTGGAATTTAGATGTAAATGCTATTTATACAACTCCAACTTATAGTACAAACTATTTTGGTTTGGGTAATGAAACAAAAAATAATCAAAAAGATTTAGGAATGAACTATAACCGTGTTCGCTTAAGAAACTATGCTGTAGGAGCTTCAGTTTTTAAAGTTACAGACAACAATGGTCGTATAGATTTCTTTGGAGAATATAGTCACAAAACAGTTCAAGAAAATTTTGATAGAGTTGTAAAACAACCAGGAATTGGAATAAGTGAAAAGGTTTTTAAAGGACAAAATTTTGGTGAAATAGGTGCTAAATATCTTTTTAAAAATTATGATAATGAATCGATGCCAGAATCAGGTATGATATTTTTAACACATGCTAAATGGGTAACTAATTTAGAGGAAGTTGATAGAAATTTCTTTTTTACGGAAATGAATCTTGGTTTTACTCATAAAATTTCTGCAAATGGTAGACTAACAATTGCCTCTATGCTTAAAGGAAAAGCTGTTTGGGGTAAAAATGAAAATATAGAATTTTATCAAATGGCTACTTTAGGTGGTGACCAAGATTTTAGAGGTTATAGACCTGGTCGATTTGCAGCCAACAAAGTATTTTTACAAACATCCGATTTACGTTTTGATGCATTCCGTTTTAAAGCTATTGTACCTTTGCGTTTAGGTGTTTTTGTTGGAGCTGATTATGGAAGAGTATGGTTAGACGGTGAAAATTCTAAAAAATGGCATTCTTCTACGGGAGGAGGTATTTGGTTAAATGGAGTTAATACAATCACAGCAACAATTTCATATTTTAAAGGAGATGATCCTGGTAGAGTTGTATTTGGATTTAATTTCGGATTTTAAATATAAAAAAAAATAACCTTCTATGATTTAGAAGGTTATTTTTTATTTCTAAATTATTTTTCAATAATCTTTTGAATATTAAATTAATTTGCAATAGTGATTGAAGCGACATCCTTTTTTGATTGTTCATTTCGAATTGGTTATTGCATTTCGATTTTGCTCAATGACCAATCTTAAATGCTAAGACTAATCAAAAAAGATATAGCGAAAAAGCACGCCCCGCAGGGATTGCCCTAAAAATAAATATAATTAATCAATTATTTGTGATAGTTTACAGCAACTCTTAAAGCATATAATCCACTTATACCTTGTAAATCGTCAATTTCCAAATATTCTATATCATCTTTTAATCGCTTTTCATGAATTAATTTGTTTATATAATCTATATATTCTTCTTTTAAAGAATCATCAGTATATACAATGCAAATTTTTCCAGGTTGGCTAATTCTTTCTAGGCTGCCTTTAACAGTAGCTTTACTAATTCTTTTTTTAATTATTTCATATTTAGCGTTGTTATAACCATTTACATCAAAGCGTTTTTCATCTAATTTAAAAGTGATGTCTAAAGTGATATTGGTTGTGAAAATTAAAGAACAAACTTGAATTTCTAAAGGAATGTTTTTTTGTATTGTCTTATATAATTCCTCTAAATTAACCATTGTTTCTAATTGCCAAAATCTGATTTTTTTTATGTTTTTATAATTAAATTTAAGTAGGGGAGAAATACTTTTTCCTACATACAAATTATAATCAATGCCATCAGTTTTGAAACGTTCGTAATAATGTGGGAAAATTTCTTGTGCATTGTATTGATATGTGTCTAATTTGTTAGAAAGTAAAGCATTTATAGTTTGTATTGATTTATCAAACTTTTTTCTTTCTTTATAAAATAATCCTGTCGTTTTATCTAATTTTTTTAAATACTTTGTTATTATAGATTTTTCTTCTTGAATAACGTAGTTTGGTATTTCGGTATGTATATTTTTGGTAATGTAATCAAACATTTCATTTTCAAAATAGATTTTATCTACATTATCAATCTCAGAAAGAAAATGATTCAAAACATCAATATGTGATACAAATTTATCATCATTACTTCTTTTATAAAGTTCTTTACAAATTTTTATAAGATAATTAATTTGATTTTGATAATCAATTTTTACAGCTTGGTTTCTAATTATAGATGAATTTCTTACATCTATTTCTCCATACATTGGATAAAGATTTTGAAAAGAAATTTCAGATTTTTGTTTTGATTGAGAAGAATCAGTAAAATGTTTAATCGCTTTTTCTCTAAATTTCCAATTTACACTAGGATGTAAAGAAGTGTATTCTGTTTGTATATAGGCATTGATTTGATTTTCAAATTCAATGTTATATCTATTTAAAGATTCTACAAAAAGAGGTATAATTTCTTTTAAAATATTAGCATTGACACGATTAAAAACTTGTGTTTCTTTAGATGTTAATTCTAAAATTCCTAAAAATTGTTCACCTTTTTTCAAAGGACAAAGTATTGTACTTTTTATTCCATTTTCTTTGAAAAAAATTAGTGTTTCATCATGAGGATATTGTATTAAAAATTTCTCTAAATCTGAGATGACATAAAAATTTGATTCTGTAAAATCATTATTAATATTATTAAAACAAACTGAATTTCTTAATTTTAAGAATCTATTTTGATCAAGAATACTATCAAAAAGAGTTTTACTTTCTATTGTATTTTTATTTTCAAGATAGGCAGATAAACCAACGTTAAGATCTCCATTTCTGAAGATAGACTTTAACGAAGAAATTATATTGTTTTTTACTTCATCAAAAGGTTCTCCATAAGTAATTAATTTAGATTTTAAATTCGATAAAGCTATTTCTGTAGTATTATCAAAGAAAGAAACAATATTAAATCCTTTTGCTATCCACGAACCAATAGGCATTTTTTGAAACCATAGAGCTGTATTTTCATAATTATTTAATAATTCGTCAATTTCATTTTCAGATAGTTCATATTTTTCATCAGAAGGAAAAATTCTAAAATAATCACTATTAATATCAGCACCAAGATAGGTTTTATATCCATATTTTGTCTCGATTTCTAATTGATTGGATATATTGAAATCTAAGTTAACATTATAATATTTAGACAAAATAAAATAGCAACAAAATTTATATCTCGTATTATAGTCAATGTTTTTATAATCAAATTTTAAACGAGTTTTATTATTATCTAATAATTCTT
>DJDD01000136.1:0-562 GCA_002430925.1 Flavobacteriales bacterium UBA5933 | reverse complement strand
TTATTATCTAATAATTCTTTTAATTGAGTTGTTGTAAAAATAAATTTATCAGAAAAAGGAACAGTAATAGCCTTTAAGTCATATTTCATTAAAGGTTTAGGGATAATTTTATCTATAATAAGTTCTACATCTTTTAGAGAATTTTCAAAACTTTCAAAGTTCTCTAATCCATTGATTAATTCAGGTTTTACTTCCTTTAAATAATCCAAAAACGCTTTAAATTCGCCATAATTATAATCAGAGTCTTCTAATTCACTGATTAAAGATTCTAAAGAGTAAACAATTCTTATGGGTAATTTATTAATAAAATCATCTTTCATATTATTTTTAAAAATACTCAAACATTTTTAAAAATAATATTGTTTTTTTTATTTTTAATCGATTATTTGATATTTCTATTTTGATAAAATTATTAAGACAGAAATTAACTATTTTTCATTTTTATTTTTTTAATTGATAAGTTGAAATAATACACAAGATAAACGAAAAAGAGAGTATCTTTGAAGAATTATTAAACATCTTAAAACGATGCTTAATAATGCTTGTTCTAGCAAGTTTTTTA
>DJDD01000149.1 GCA_002430925.1 Flavobacteriales bacterium UBA5933 | reverse complement strand
ATGATAATGCACTACGGGTAAGATTATAAAAAATATTCTTTGTGAAATTTGTGGTTTAGTTCTACAAATATAAAGTAAAATAAACGCACAGCTATGAATTTAGAGGAATTATCTATTGGTATTATAATCTTGTTGTTTTGGATTTGAATGGTATAATTTTTTAAAAGAATCAAGAATATTGTTCAAAGCAATAGAGGAAAAAATAAAATAAAAAAAGTATATAAAGCATAAAAATAACAAACTTCCTCCAATTCCTAAATACCATTCTTTTAATAGAAATAGTGAACTAATTGCAAAAATTATAATAAATGTAGTAAAGAAAACAATGAATACAGAAACAAACCAATTCATTTTCAGACTGAAATTAATTTGAGTGGTTACATCATCAATTTTTATAAAATTACCTTTTATATGTGGATTGAAAGAGTTTCTACCCGAAATAGATTTTTCAATTTCAAAGTAATCATCTTTTATAAAACCCTCAAATTCTGATTTTAAAGATCCAAGAGTAAAAAACTTTTTTTTCGTTGTATTTTCTTCAAGTATTTTTATTGCTTCATCTTTGGTTAGATGAGTTATTATTTGATAATTTTTAGATTTGAATAACATAATTCTAATTTTTAAAAACGATGTTAGTTTAATTTTTTAAAATAATATTTATTAGAATTAGGGCAATCCCTTCGGGTCGTGCTTTTACGCTGTATCTTTTTAGATTGGTTATTGTATTTTTACTAGGATATTACATAAAGACTTGGTCATTGATCGAAGTTGAAATGCCAATCTAAAAAGGATGCCGCTTCAATCACTATTGCAGATTCTAGAATATAATCTTATTGAATAAAAAGGCTTATAAATAAAATAAAACCGATTTTATAAAAATCGGTTTTAAAAATATTTTGAGAAAGAAATTATTTTTTAATAACCCCTAATTCTTTTCCAACTTTTGTAAAAGCAGCAATAGTATGGTCTAATTGTTCTTTTGTATGTGCAGCAGATAATTGTACACGAATTCTAGCTTTATCTCTAGGAACAACAGGGAAGAAAAATCCGATGACATACACACCTTCTTCAAGTAATTTATCAGCCATTATCTGTGATAATTTAGCATCATATAACATTACAGGAACAATTGCAGCATTTCCATCAGGAATATCAAATCCAGCATCAACCATTCCTTTACGGAAATAGTCAGCATTCCACATTACTTTATCACGTAAAGATGTATCTTTCTCTAACATTTCCAATACTTGTAATGCAGCACCAACAATTCCAGGAGCTAAAGAATTAGAAAATAAATAAGGACGAGATTTTTGACGTAACATTTCTATTACTTCTTTTTTACCAGCTGTAAATCCTCCCATAGCACCACCTAAAGCTTTACCTAAAGTAGAAGTAATAATGTCTACACGTCCCATTACTTCATTGTGTTCATGTGTACCACGACCAGTTTTTCCAATAAAACCTGTCGCATGAGAATCATCTACCATCACCAAAGCATCATATTTATCAGCTAAGTCACATACACCTTTTAAGTCAGCAACAATACCATCCATAGAGAAAACACCATCGGTTACAATAATTTTGAAACGATGATTTTTTTCTGAAGCAGCAATTAATTGGGCTTCTAAATCCTGCATGTTATTGTTTTTGTAACGGTAACGAGCAGCTTTACATAAACGAACTCCGTCAATAATTGAAGCATGATTTAATTCGTCAGAAATTATCGCATCTTCTTCTGTAAATAAAGGTTCAAAAACTCCTCCATTCGCATCAAATGCTGCAGCGTATAAAATAGTATCTTCCATTCCTACAAAAGAAGATATTTTTTCTTCTAATTGCTTGTGTATATCTTGTGTTCCACAAATAAAACGAACCGAAGACATTCCATAACCACGATGATCTAACATTTGTTGAGAAGCGTTTACAACTTCTTTATTATCAGATAAGCCAAGGTAGTTATTGGCACAAAAATTTAATAATTTTTTACCATTTTCTAATGTAATCTCTGCACTTTGTGGAGAAGCAATGATTCTTTCTTTTTTGAACAATCCTTGTTCTTCTAAATCATTTAGTTGTGTTTGTAAGTGTTCTTGGAATTTATTACTGTACATAAATAAATTACTTTTGTTTTGTACAAATATAATTGTTTCCCTTAGTTTTGATTAACTTTGTATAGAATTAAAGTCATAAAAAGTGTATTTAGTCTTATTATTTAGTTTACAATTTTATTTTTTAGCAAGAATTTTCAAAAAAGATAAACTTAAAACGATACTTACTGTTATTGGGTTATATTTTGCATGTAGTATATTTTTTGGTTTTGTTTTAGTTATTTTATTTATGACCAAAACAATTGATATTGGTATAGATTTCCCAAAAAATCCATCGCCAGATGCGATGAATAGTTATAGCGAAGCAATGCAAGATTACTTAATGCATAGCAAAATATCTGTCATAATAGAAGTTCTTATATTTATATTAATTGGAATTGTATATTTTTCGTATTTAAAAAGAAAATGGGCATTCCAAGCTTTACAACAAGAAATTGCTTTACAGCAAGAAGTAGTCTTAAATGAAGCTGAAACAACTGTTTTTAAACAGCCTAAACTTGATGTTTATTTACATTTTCATACAGTAAATGAAAAAAATATTCACTTAGTTCAACCTTTGGCAAGAGAAATATGGAATGAATGTTATAAAGATATTTTAGATAAAGATCAAATCAACTATATGATTGATATGATGTACAATCCTAATAAAGTAAATGAAGGTATTGCTAATGGAGAAACATGGGAAATATTAAAAATAGATAATATCCCTTCTGGTTATTTACATTATTATTTTAATAAAGAAGAAAATATAGTGTATTTATCTAAAATATATCTAAAATCAAATAATCAAACGAAAGGAATTGGGCAGATGATGATGAACAGAGTAATTGATTTTGCACAGAAAAATCAAGCGAAATTTATTCAATTAACTGTAAATAAAAATAATCAAAAAGCTATTCGTTTTTATGAGAAAAATGGATTTCGTAATGTGGAATCTAAAGTGTTTGAGATTGGCAATGGCTATGTAATGGATGATTATATCTACAGAAAAACGCTTTAATAATTTTTTGAATCAATACTACTTTTTTATTAAAAGTAATAAATACAATATTTTATCTATAAAAAAATAATTTTTAGGGCAGCATTTCGCTGCTTTTTTTATTTATTTGCATACTCAATTCAAAAGAATGAAATATTATATATTCTTGTTTAATTTTTTCTTATCATTTTTTGCTTTTTCTCAGGTTAAAATTAGAGTTTTTGATGCTCAAGACGATTTTAGAGTTATTGGAGCTAATATTTATAATGAAGCTAAAGAATTTTTAGGTGAAACGAATGAAATAGGAGAATTAGAAATTAATACATCTTCTCCAACAATCAATATAATAAAAAACGGATACTTTTCTGAAGTTGTTAATATAGAAAGTAAAGCTATTATTGATGTTAAAATGAAACCATCATTTATTAGTTTAGATGAGGTTATGTTTACTACAAATGATTCTGTTGGAAGAAATATTATCATCAAAGCAATTAAAAATCAATCCAAAAATTCTATCCGAAAAGCAAATAATTTATTTTTTAAATCATATACCAAATTTTGGAGCACAGTAAATAATGATTCTATTCCTTATATAGATCATCCAAAAAATCACAATGATTCTGTCAATAATAAATGGAAAAAATTATTAGATAACAACCATTTGTTTTTAGGAGAAAGAGCAATGGATCATAAAATATCTAAGAAATTTGGTTTAAAAAATATTATTCAATCTTCTCAAATTTCAGGAATAAAATCTCCTTTATACGAATATATTGCCATGCAACCAATCGTATTTGATTTTGATCAAGATAAAATAAATTTCTTTTTCAAAGCAATAATTAATCCAGTTAGTAAAGAAGGTTTATTAAGCTATCGTTATGGTTTCAAGGAAGATGTTTATCTAAATAATAGAAAAACAGCTGTTGTCAGCTTCTTTCCTTCTGTAAAAACTGACCAAAGACAAATAAAAGGTACAGTTTGGATTGACGATAAAACCAATGCATTAGTTAAAATTGAAGCCGAAAATGTAAATACAAATTATATTGCTGAGTTAGAAGCTGACTGGAAACTTAGTAATGGTACATGGATTCCCAATATTCAGAAATACAGAATGGAGGGAGGTAATTTTAAATTTACAGAACAATTAACAGAAAACTCATTTGCGGATAAAAAAGAAAAAATTTGGGTTAATCTGGAAACAACGTTCAAGAATATAGAAAATCCTGCACATCTCAAAAGAAAAGATTTTTTAGGTTACGAAGATGAAATCTCTTTTGAGAATATGGTTGAGAAAAAGTGGGATAACATAATGGAAGGTTATCGTGATTCTTCTTTATCAAATAAAGATAAAAATACCTACAATAAAGTAGATAGTTTAGGACTAAAATATAAGCTAGAAAAGCAATTAAAATTACTAAGAATTATTAATTCTGGTGGGAAATTTCCAGTTGGGAAATTTGATTTGGATTTAACGAATATTGCTGGTTATAATGATTATGAAGGACTTCGTTTAGGTGCTGCTTTTAGTACAAACGAAAAGTTAAGCGATAAATATACATTAAATGCTTATTCAGCTTATGGTTTTCAGGATAAAAAAATGAAATTTGGTTACGGAGGAGAATATTTCGTCAATAAAAAATATTCAGGAAAACTATTTTTTAGATATAAACAAGATGTTTCTCCCTCAGGTAAATCTCCAATTTTATTGCAATCAAATTATACAAGTTTTGTAAATAATGCATTTAGTAATATTTACAATAATGAG
The DNA here is from genome assembly GCA_002430925.1 of Flavobacteriales bacterium UBA5933. GTDB lineage: Bacteria > Bacteroidota > Bacteroidia > Flavobacteriales > Weeksellaceae > Empedobacter. The sequence goes on along the minus strand of DJDD01000149.1, from coordinate 978 downwards.
TATTTTTCTTTTAAAACATATTCATTGGGGTATCAGCAGGATATTTTTCAAAACTTAACATTTAATCTATCGTTAAATTACGAAAAACAAAAAGCTGAATTTGATTACAATTTCAAAAATAAAAGAGGCTGGTTCCAATTATATAATACACAATTATCTATTCGTTTTGCTCCAAAGGATAAATTTATACAAACACCTTACGGAAGAGTTACAGTAAATAGTGGTAAATCGGTATTTTATATAACAGTTGCTAAATATTGGGATATATTTAATTCTGATTATGATCCTTTACGTATCAACTTCTCTTATTTTGATATGTTCGAAACTCGATTTGGAAAAACAAGTTTCAATTTAAATGCAGATTGGATTAACGGTGATATTCCTTTAATGAATTTGTTCGAAGGTAAAGGAAATGCTAAAAGCAATGGTTTTTTAAATTTTGGTGTTGGTGGTCTAAATAGTTTTGAAACAATGAAAGCAGGAGAATTCTATGCCGATAGGTATGTTTCCTTTAATATAAAACATATTTTTGCAGGAATAAAAGTAGGAAATAATAAAGTTATTTTACCTCAATTTATTTATCGAGGAGTTTGGGGAGATATGAAGCATAGAGAAAATCACGGAAATATGGATTTCAAAAAGTTAAATAATTATTTTCATGAAGCTGGAGTAGAAGTTAATAATATACTTTTCAAAACATTTGGTTTAGGATTATATTATCGATTAGGAGCCTATTCACAACAAAAATTCGTAGACAATCTTCATCTTAAATTAACAATCAATCTCAACTTTTTATAATTCATTTAAAATCAATAAATAAAAGCTGTTTTAATAGTTGTAAATTATTTTTAGGGCAATTGCTACGCACCGCGCTTTTCGCTATATCTTTTTAGATTGGTCATTCCATATCGACTTGGTCATTGAATGAAGTCGAAATGCAGTGAACAAGTCAAAATTTATCCAATCTAAAAAGGATGC
>DJDD01000198.1:4484-5265 GCA_002430925.1 Flavobacteriales bacterium UBA5933 | reverse complement strand
AGAAAAATTAGTTAGAATTTAATATCTAAAATTCTAGTGTTTTAATAATTAATTTATAAAAAAATAAATTTATATTAGAGTATAAATCTAAACTACCATTCATTATGAAAAAGACTCTTTTTTTTATTTTTTTATTGTGTTCTATATTTACATTAGCTCAAAAACAGATTTATTCATCTCCAAATTTATCTGAGAAAATAAGAACACAAAAAACAGTTGCAATATTACCATTTACAACAACTATTACTTACAAAAAGACTCCTAAAAAGTATGATGCTGAAGCAAATCATGATCAAGAATTGAAAATGGCAAAAAATATACAATCTAGTATGTATACTTTTTTACTTAGAAAAGCTGATAAATATTCAGTAAGTTTTCAAGATGTAGATCAAACGAATATTCTATTAAAAAAAGCTGGTGTTGAAGATCAACTTGATGGAATGACAAAAGATGAGATTGCCAAGGTATTGAATGTTGATGCTGTTATTAGTGGAAAATTTGATCAAATACAAAGTAGAAGTGAGGCTGGTGCTATTGTTACAACAGTGTTATTTGGTGGTCTAGGTAGTAAAACAGGTTCAGGAACTCTAACTATGACAATAAATAGTGGTGATAATGGAGAATTATTATGGAGATTTATGAAAACAATGGATGATACTATTACAATTTCTACAGATCAATTAGTTGAAAGTATGATGAGAAAAGTATCAAGAAATTTTCCTTATACAAAGTCATAATAATTAATATTATTTTAATAGCATGTAATTTGCAATAGTGATTG
>DJDD01000198.1:0-4382 GCA_002430925.1 Flavobacteriales bacterium UBA5933 | reverse complement strand
GCAATAGTGATTGAAGCGACATCCTTTTTTGATTGGTCATTGGATTTCAGCGCAGTCGAAATGACCAAGCGAAAAAGATATAGCGAAAAAGCACGATCCGTAGGGATTGCCCAAAAAAATGAAATAGTTTTAATAAAAAAATAGCTTCTGAAATTCAGAAGCTATTTTTTTTTATCTTGATAAGAATTTTATTTATTCTTTAAAATTTCATGAAATACAGTTTGTGCAGAAAATATACGATTTGTAGCTTCATCAATAACAATAGATACATCAGAATCTAAAACAGCGTCAGATACAACTACATTTCTACGAACTGGAAGACAGTGCATAAATTTACCATTATTTGTTAAATTCATTTTATCCATAGTCACTTCCCAATCTTTATCTCCTGGATTAGTTTCACCATAATTTTCGTATGATGACCAGTTTTTTGCATAAACAAAATCAGCATCTTTTAATGCTTCATCTTGATCATAAGAAATAGTAGCACCTTCAGTAAACTTAGGGTCAAGTTCAAATCCTTTAGGTTGAACAATTGTAAAATCTACCCAATCAACTTTTGTAAACCATTCAGCAAAAGAATTAGGAACAGCTTGTGGTAATCGACGAGGATGTGGAGCCCAAGTCATTACAACTTTTACTTTTTTCTCTGGTTTTGTACCAGGAGTGTATCCTGTTTTCTCTGCAATTGTAATTAAATCTGCAAAAGATTGTAAAGGATGTAAAGTTGCGCTTTCTAATGAAACAACAGGAACAGATGATAAAGATTTAACTTTATTGAACATAATTTCCTGGTAATCTTCGTCACGATTAACTAATTTAGGAAAAGTACGAACACCTAAAACATCACAATAAGCACTCATTACTCGAATAGCTTCATTGATATGTTCTTGTGTGTCACCGTCCATTACAGTTCCGTCCCCCATTTCCAATGTCCAAGAATCTGCGCCAGCATTTAAAACCCAAGTATTAGCTCCTAAATTATAAGCAGCTTTTAATGAACTTAAACGCGTACGTAAACTAGGATTAAAGAAAATTAAACCAATTGTTTTATTTTTTCCAATCTCTTGTTGTGCAAATGGATTTGCTTTAATTTCTAAAGCTGTTTTTAGTAATTCGTCGATGTTATCAACATCATTCACCGAGGTAAATTGTTTCATAATTTTGATAGATCTTTTGTTCTATTTGTAATGCAAATTTACTTTAAAAGACTTGATTAATGAGAAAAATTCTATGAGTTTTTTCAGTAATTGCTTTATAAAGATTAATTTTGAAAACCGCAAACCTTTTAAAGATATAAGATAATTATAACCATGATTCTTTGTAAATTTGTTTACTGAAATTTTTCGAAATGAAACAAATTGTCGAATTCCAAGATTTAGGAATCAATAAAGATTATCAAGAAGCATGGGATTTTCAAGAAAGTCTTTTAGCAGAAAATATAGCTACAAAACAATATAACAGAGCACAAGAAAAGGAAGGGAATCCTGAATTTAAATCAACTAAAAATCATTTATTATTCGTAGAGCATCCTCATATATATACGCTTGGTAAAAGTGGTCATTTAGAAAACATGTTAGCATCTGGCGATCAATTAAAAGATATTAATGCAACATTTGTTAAGACCAATAGAGGAGGAGATATAACCTATCATGGTCCAGGACAATTGGTGGGGTATCCAATTTTGGACTTAGATAATTTTAAGCCAGATATTCATTTATACATGAGAAATTTGGAGGAGGTAATCATAAAAACGATTGGTGATTATGGATTGAAAGGAGAAAGATCTAAGGGAGAAACTGGAGTTTGGTTGGATGTAGGTAAACCTTATGCAAGAAAAATATGTGCGATGGGCGTAAAAGCTTCACGTTGGATTACTATGCATGGTTTTGCGCTAAATGTGAATACAGATTTACGTTATTTTGAATATATAGTTCCTTGTGGAATACAAGATAAAGCTGTTGCTTCTTTAAAAAAAGAACTTGGTATTGATTTAGATATGAACGAAGTAAAACAAAAAACACAACAGCATTTTGCTGAGGTTTTTGATGTAGAATTTGTATAAAAATTATTCAAAAAAATATTTTAATTTTAAGACTACTTTTTCTGTAGTCTTTTTTTATACACATGAAATACCTTTTTTATATATTTTTTTTAATTTCCTTTTATATAAATGCGCAATCGTTTGCGCCAATTATAACTAATTATTCTAAAAGTGAATATCTAGGAGAATCACCTATTTGGGACATAACAGAAGATATCAAAACAGGAACTATTTACTTTGCTAATAATAGAAATATTCTTGTCTATGATGGAAATTTTTGGGATAAAATAACAACGAATAACTTATCGATTATCCGTTCTATTGCATCAATTAATAATATTATCTATACAGGATCTTTAAAGAATTTTGGATATTGGAAAATGGAGAATGATACAATGAAGTATTATTCAATTTCAGATAAATTTAAAAGTTTTTTAGGATTAGAACAAGAAGAAATCTGGAAAATTTTTTCAGTGAATAATATTATTTATTTTCAATCATTTAATTATTTGTTTGTTTATGATGGAAAGCAAGTTAAGCGATATAAATTACCAGCTTTTTCTTCATATGTTTTTCCTATTCATAACAAATTATATGTTGCTACAATTTCCAAAGGGGTTTATACATTTTCTAATGGTACATTTCATAAGGAATTTGATGTAATAAAAAATAAATCAGTTGTTATACATGGGATAGAGAAGTATAAAAATAACTTTTTGATAGGGACATTAACAGAAGGGATTTTTATTCTTGATTCTAATTATGTAGTCCATCCTTTTGATGTTAAATTTAATGAGATTCTTAAAAGTAATTTAATTCTCAAAATGATTATTCAGGATGATAATTTGATAATAGGTACATCAAACAATGGAATATATATTTATAATTTAAAAACAAATACTTATAAGAATTATAATCAAAATCAAGGGTTAATAAGTAATACAGTTCAAAATATAAAACTTGATCACAAAGGGAATGCTTGGATAGGAACTGATAAAGGAATATCTAAAATAGAACTAAAAAATAAAACACAACTTTTATATGATTACAGTGGGCATTTAGGAAATGTGTTTGCCTTTGATTTTTTCGATAATCAATTATTCATAGGGACAAATCATGGTTTTTACTCTTATTCATCAACTCAAAATGATACAAAAGAATTAATAGAAAAAGGATTGATATGGAATGTTTCTAATATTAATCAACAATTATTTATTTCTGATGGTTGGGGAACGTATTTGTATAATAAACAAATGAAAAAGATTTCTGCAATTAATGGAGGATATAAATTAATTAAAAAAGATAATAATTATTTTCAATCAACTTTTACTGGAGTATATAAATTCAATGAATCTATAGATGATTCTCCTCAAAGAATCTCTAATCTTTCTGTGCCAATCTTAGATTTTGTATTGATAGATAATAAAATTTTAGGAATAGGAAAAAATGGTGGTTTATACTTATTTAATTCATTAACAAATAAAGCGAAAGAAGTACTTTATGAGAATAAACCCTTAAGAAATCCACAAATAATTCAAGAAGGAAACACGATTTATATTTTAATTGATAGTCAAACATTAATTAATTATGATGTGAAATCTGAAAAATTTGGATCATTACGATTAGATTCTAAGTTGAAGAATATTTATAGAATCCGAGATTTATCTGATGATAAATTCTTAGTAGAAGCTGATAATATTTTATATTATTCCCAAATTGAAAACAATAAATTAATTCATTTTTTGATTCCTAAAAAATTATACGATGGTAAATTGGTTGATGATAATTTAGTAGGAAAAATAAAAGATAATTTTCTTTATATAAATCTTGAAAATGGAATTTTAAAATATGATTTACATTCTATCCGTAAAGAATTACCAAAAGTAAAAATCTTAGCCAAGATTAATCAAAATATACTTAAAGAAGATTCTAATATTGAATATTCAAACAACTACATCGATTTTTTTATTTCGATATTGAATGATGATTTTTCTAATTATCAATTATTCTATCAATTGAATGATTCTAAGATTCAACCTTTAAAATCATCAATTATTAATTATAAACAATTAGAAAGTGGTAAATATATACTTTCTATTTATACTTTGAAAGATGGAAATTTTCAATTATTGAATAAGTTTGATTTTAGAATTAAAAAAATATGGTATTTATCAAATGGTATGTTTATTGTTTATCTTCTATTAATTATAATTTTCACTTTAAGTGTTTATAGATATAATAGATTAAAAATAAAACAACGTTTTCGTATTAAACAAAAAGAATATCAACATGAATTAAATCTATTAGAATTAAATCATAAGCATGAATTAAATGAACT
>DJDD01000080.1 GCA_002430925.1 Flavobacteriales bacterium UBA5933 | reverse complement strand
GTTTCTTTAAAGTTTTTACCTAAAATAAAAATTTTATCGAAGTTTAACTCTTCAGCAAGATCTAAAATTCTTTGATGTTCTTTTTTTGATTCCTCTCCTAGTTCAAACATATCCCCAATAATTATGGATTTAGAACCTTCGAATTTTGAAAAGTTTTTTAATGCAACTTCCATACTACTTGGATTTGCATTATAAGCATCCATGATAATTTTTAAATCATCTTTTTTGATGATTTGAGAACGATTATTTGTTGGATAGTAATTTTCTATTCCTTGTTTTATTAAATCAATCTCTATTCCGAAATGTAATCCAATAGCAATAGCACAAGAGATATTACTAAAATTATAATCACCTGTTAAGTGAGACTGTATTTCATAATCTAAACATGATACAGATAAATATTCTTGATTATTTTTAATTAATTGTATTTGATAATCAGTGTTTTCATGATCTGAGAATGTAATTCTTTTAATATCATTTGTTTTTTCAACTTGTATGGGATCATTAAAATTGACAAATGCAGTTTTATTATTTTCTCTTAAAAAATTATAAAGTTCAGATTTTCCTTTTATTACACCTTCAAATCCACCAAAACCTTCTAAATGGGCTTTTCCAAAATTAGTAATATAGCCATAGTCTGGTTGTGCAATTGAGGCTAATAATTCAATTTCTTTTTGATGATTAGCACCCATTTCTATTACAGCGATTTCTGTATTTTCAGGAATAGATAATATCGTTAAAGGAACACCGATATGATTGTTTAAATTACCAAAAGTGAAATGAGTTCTAAATTTCTCTTTAAGAACAGCAGAAATTAATTCTTTTGTAGTTGTTTTACCATTAGAACCAGTTAAGCCAATAAATGGAATCTTCAAATACTTTCTGTAAAGTTTTGCAAGTTCTTGTAATGTTTCTAAAGAGTTATTTACATAATGTATATTAGAAGAAGTATTTTCAAATTCTTTCTCATCAACTATGGCTAATGAAGCACCTTGGTCTATAGCAGTTTGTGCAAAAGTATTTCCATTAAAATTATCTCCTTTTAATGCAAAAAAGATACAGTTTTTAGATATTTTACGTGTATCTGTTGTAATTTCTTTTGATATAAGAAATTGTTTAAATAGTTCTTCTATACTCATGTAACAAAAATAAAAAATCTCAATAAAAATATATTGAGATTTTTCATTTATTATAAAAAAGTTTTTTTATCCTCTACGTTTACGTTTTGACTCGAAACTTCCAGAGTATTCTTGAGCAACACGGAATCCAATCCAGTTGTTAGCTTGCGCTTGGTGTAAGTATCTTCTTTGTCCTGGATCAACCCAATACATTGGATCTTTCCATGAACCACCTTTTACAACTCTTGTTTCATCTGTAATGTCAGAAGTTCTTTTATTTGTATCTTTTTCTAGAATTACACGACCTTTTTCATCAACTCTAAACTTACGTTGAGGTGCATTGTACATATCTTCTGTTGCACTATCAGCAGATTTACCTTCTTCTGCATTAGGATTTAAAGAAGAATTAGCATCGCCATCTCTGTAATTAGTTAAATTATGTTCATTTTCTTTAATGTATGAACCAGGTAAACCTCTGTATACTAATTTACCATTATCTAAAGTATCGTATTGGATATTTGTTTCGTCATATTTTTCATATTTACCTTGTCCATTGTCGATATTCTTTTTAAGAATATTTCCTCTATAGTAATTGAAGTCGTTTGCTTCTTCATCAATAATAGGGCGGTAAACATCAGAAACCCACTCAGCAACATTTCCTAACATTCCGTATAAACCAAAGTCATTAGAAGGGTATTTTTTCACATCATTTGTGATTGATGATCCATCATTACCAAATCCTCCAATACCTGAATAATCTCCACGTCCTTGTTTAAAATTATCTAAATATTGTCCTCTTTGACTTCCTTTAGTTATGCGTAAATTATTTTGAGCAGTCTCTTTACCTTTATATTCATTGTACTCACGATTACCAGGTAAAGCTAAAGCTGCATATTCCCATTCAGCTTCTGTTGGTAAGCGGAAAGGTTGCACTTCTAAAGATCCTGTAGCTCTGTTTGCTTGTAAAATACGAGAGTTTTGAGTTTTTATTCTGTTAGATCTCATGATTCTAGTAGAATCAATCGCTTCATTAACATTTGTATCACCTAACTTATATTGTTCTGAGTTAAATGTTTTATTACCATAATTGTATTCTTCATTATCGTAATAATCTCTAGATAAGATACCTTTATTAATTAAAGCTTTTTCATTCGCACGGTCAGTTAACCAGTCACAGTAATTTACAGCTTGTAACCAAGATACACCTACAACTGGATAATAACTAAATTCTGGAGAAAATAAATAATTATCAGTAGAAAAATCATCACGAGATAATTGGTTATTAAAAACACTTTCATCAGGTAAAGCTCCGTTGTAAATTTCTTTATACTGAGTTTCTTCAGGAGGAAATACAACTTTTAACCATGTTAAATATTCTTTATATTCATAGTTTGTAACCTCTGTTTCACCAATGAAAAAAGATTTCACCTGCATGCGAACTGGAGAGTTATTCCAATCATGTAAAACATCATCTTTAGTTATTCCCATTGTAAAAGAACCTCCTTCGATGAAAACCATACCTGGCCAAGCTTTTATGTTTTCTTTCTTTTTACCAGAGAAAAACCAACCTTTACTATCATTTGGTTTCCATCCTGATCGGCTAGTGAAATTTTTTGTTCCACCACCTTTTTTCTTACCTGAACTGCTTGCGCAACCCATAAATGCATTCATAGCAATAGCTGCAATAGCAAGAGAAAAAATACGTCCTTTATTCATTTTCATAGAAAATTCGGGTTTTTCAAATATTAAATTTAATGCAAATAAAAGCATTTGACACTTATCAAACAACGAAAAAATGCTTTATTTGTTGTATCAAACGTTATATTTCTTTTTTTATTTTATTTTAGAAAAATATATTTAACAAAAAAGCGTTAACTTTTTATGAAAAAATATTTTATACTAGCTTCAATATTATTTCAATTTACACATTTGTTCGGACAAACGTATAAAATTAATTGGGAAAATAATCAAAGTTATTCTTTAACAAATGGAAATTCAATCAATATACCTTATTTTTCAAATAAAGATAATTACGATATAGGAAGTTATAATATTCCAAATTTTGTGGTTGAAATTACTTCAAATTCAAAATCTATAGAATTAAATAATATTAGCGAAAGTGAAGTATATAATGATTTAGTTGATATTGATATAAATTTTATCCCAGATAAAATAATGTATTCTACAGCTAGAGTAATTGACAAAAATGGTAGCACCAAAATAGTTGTTCGATTAATTCCATTTTATAAAAAGAATAATAAAATTTATAAAATAGAATCCTTTTCAATAGTTGATAAACCTATTTCAGTAAATAGTAGAAATTTACAATCTAGAACAACTACTGATAATTCCACAAGTAGTGTTTTACAAAATGGTGATTGGTATAAAATAAAAGTTTCTAAAGATGGTGTTTTTAAACTTGATAAAAACTTTTTTACAAAAAATGGAATTCCAACAAGTTTTAATCCAAAATCTTTAAAGATATATGGAAATGGAGAAGGACGATTGATGGAAAATTTAACTATTTCTAGAGCTGGAGCATTGCAAGAAATACCAATTAAGTTTATTGGAGAGTCTGATA
>DJDD01000120.1:10033-13720 GCA_002430925.1 Flavobacteriales bacterium UBA5933 | reverse complement strand
GCAATGCTTGAATACCTGTTTCTAAACCACTTTTTTGAGAATTAAATGTAGTTATATCAGTTTTATATTCTTCAATAATAAATTTCCATATTGAACTAATAAGATTCCTTTTCTCTGTATTGAAATTAGCAACTATATCATTATGCTTTTCAATTTCAGTATTTGTAAGAGTCATTAAATCTGAAATTAAATCCAATTGCTCTTTTAATGATACTAATTCAATGGTTCTGCTCGGTTCTTTAGTTTTGTTACTCAATAACTCATTATTTGCAGTATTCTGACTAATCAAAGTTTTAAGATAAGCAGAAAATTTATCCACATCTAATTTAGTGTCTTTGAAACTTTTTTGATTTGTTTCTATGATATTTAATTCATTAACAAGATTTTGAATTAAAGAATCATATTCTTGTTTTAATTTTTTTAAAGATTCTAAATCGTTCATATAAGTTTCATCAAAAAAACTTTCTAATTGACTTCTGAAATCTTCTGTTATAGTTTGTTGTTGACAAAAAGGACAGGTTTCATCATCTTGCTGTATATAAGTTCTACCTTGATTTACCCAATCGTTAATATTCAGTTTTTGAATTAGTTTTGCAATATCTACATCAGCTTTACCTACAATGACTTTCTTCCAAATAGAATCATTTTCTATTTCTAAAATTCTATCGTATGTGATTGTATTTAATAATGCTATGTTTTGTGGGACTTCTCCAAAAATAGTTATTGCTTTCTCTCGTATCACTTCGATTGATTCTAAAGAGGCAGTATTATTCGAAAATTCTTGTAATAATCTATTTTTGAACAATTCCCCTGACTTCATTGAGCCAATAAAAGCTTCTTTAAATTCTTTTTCATATTTTTTAAATAATTTCTTCCAACAATTTTCTGTAAACTCTTTCTCTAAAGCCTCTTTTCTCTTAATTTGATTATTTCGTGCATCACGTTTTTGTCCCCCTTCAATTTTTAGTTTTTTTAATTCTTCTGTTTTGTCTTCAATTACATTAATTTCCTCGGTTGTAGCCTGACCAAGAGTAAAAACACCATTTAATTTTCCATTACCAAAATTCCGTTCTCTAAATTTTTTGTTATATACTAAAATTTTAAGACGAGTATCATTTTCCCATACTTTCGTGCAATCAATAAATTTTTCATTATCAGGATCCAAAAGAAAATTTGACAAAGTGGTTTTTCCACAACCATTTGCACCATAGATGAAATTAATCTTTTTTAGATTATCTATAATAACCCCATTTGAAGAATCATAAGTTGCTATATTTTTTAAAGTAATTGTTTTTATCATAATTATTAGTGATTAGTTAGGAATAGAGTTTGGTTGAATATCTTTATTCCAATGAGGAACTTTATTCTTTTGTATTATATTTTTTATGAACTAATTCTATTGGAGTGTTTTTATAAAATCTTTTAAGTTCCTCCCAAAGATTTTGTTCATTATTATTTTCGATAATTTTATCAATTAATTTATCGTTTTTATTTTTTGTATTTTTTCTAATTCCTTTGTAATAGTCAAATAAAAATGAATAATCTTTTTTGTATTTTTTAGTCAATTCTAATAAAGATGGAAAATGATCAATGGTCGCAAAAGATAAATCGTTATTAGAAATTTTTAATGGAATGTATAATTCTTTGTTTTTTAAATTACGTTCCTTTGAAATAGGAGTGACTACTTGATATTTTTTCCCTTTTAAATTGATATAAAGTAATTCATCTTTGATCGTTAAATTGTCGATTTCTTACTAATACTATATTCTACTTAATTCATAAATATTGTTATCAAACATCTCGAATTTTAATCGCTGATTAGGTTTTAGATTTAGAAGTTGAATAATTTCTTCATCTAATCTCAATAAAGATGAACGACCTACTTTATAAGTGTATTTTGCATGAAATTTTTTATCTCCAATTTGAATTTCCACTATAGAATCAATAGCAGGAAAATAATCTTTAAAATCTACGGTAATTCGTAATGTCTTTTTCTTAATATCATTTTGTGTAATTGAATTTCCATTACTTGGTATTATGAAATACTTTCTTGTTTTACTTTTTGGAGCAACTTTATTTGTTTCTTGTTTTGAATTATTTTCTTGACTAGGTTTAATAGCATCTATAAGTAATTTATAGTATTGTTCTTTATTTGGAATTGAAGCATTATGAAAAGGAACTTCATAAATTTCTGTCTTTCCAATATTTCCTATTTTTCCATATCTATTCTTATTCAGGTTTTCGATAAAATTAGATTTTCTAAATGCATCACCCACTTTTGAATGTATCATGCAAACCTTTTTTACTTTGTTAGTTTCTAAAATCTTTATAATGCGTTTTAAATGCTTTTTTTCAACAGTTACCTTATTACTGTCTGTTTCTACCACCTCATTATTAAGATCTGTAACACCTATTACTAGATTATGCAAATTAATAGATGTTCCACCAAATACTGTTTCATCTCCTTTTTTAGCTTCATCAATTTTTGAAGTTATTAAACCTGCATCGTAAAGCAGATTCCAAAAGCTCAGATTTCTACTAAACCAATGAGCATTCTCATTAGAAACTTTTGGTGCATTGAGTGCTAAAAATAATATATCCATTTCTGGATATAAATATTCTTTCAGATTTACCATTTGTTTTATTAAATTGATTTTTTATACTCCATTTTATCTTCAGCAACCATTCCCAAAACTTCATCTTTTATATCATCAACCTTCACCTGCCCATTCATCAACATTGGCAACAACCAATCGCGTAAGCTTGATAGTTCTTGGTTTTGTTTGAGATTTAATTCTCTTTTTCTCCTTAGAGAATAAACTATTTTTTCAAATTTTTCTCTATACAATTTAGGAGGATATAATATTTGTAAAACTTTTATTCCTTTCACATTGAAACTTTGAAAAAAGGCACCTTGATCGATATTGGTCATTATTTGATTTTGAATATCAAACGAATTTATAGCTAAGAAACAAAAAGTGGGCTCAATATCAAAAGGTCTAACTGCTGTAATATTTCTGCCAATACCTGAAATTATTTCTTTTTGTACTTGCGTTGTTTGTGCTACACGTCCAGCATTTGTAAACAAAATATCATGTTCTTTTATTAGAATTCGACTTGTCCATTCTTTGAATTTATCTTTAGAAACAAAATATTTTTTTGAAACATCTATTAAGCCATTATCTAATAAATTGTTTAGTTGCAATAAATAACAATTATCATCTTCATAATTATAATCAGGTTTTTTTGAATGTAAACAATCTATAATATTACAAACATCTTCCAATCTTTTCACCTCCCAACCTTCAGGTATCTCACGTTTCAGAACATCATTGTAAACCATTTTGCCACCAGAAGATTTATAAGTTTTTCCTGCTTCATTGGGAAATTCAAACTGTACAAACCAATAGTCGTACAGAGTTTTTGCCATTGCTTCTAGCTCTACATTGATTTTATTATTCAATTCTATTTTATTATCTAAAACGGATAAAACTGATGATATTTTTCGTTGAATTGACATATTTGGCAAGAAAATCTCAAATTCTTGAAAAAAACTTTTTGAAAGGTATGGTATGGTTGTTATTGATGCTGCTGAACTCAGTGATGTACCAACTTTCGTTAAATAATAATATAGATATTCAACATCAAGCTCTTTAGAAGGCACTAATCCTATAAATGTTTGGTTAC
>DJDD01000120.1:0-9977 GCA_002430925.1 Flavobacteriales bacterium UBA5933 | reverse complement strand
TCCTATAAATGTTTGGTTACTACATAATTTAGATTTAGTTATTGCAGTTTTTCCAATTGAAGCACTACAGCTAAATAATAGAGTGCCAATAGGATAAACTTTCAAATTCATTTCTTGTATAGTATTATCCGAAACATTTTGATTAGAAATACTTCTATAAATATACTTACCTTCAATATCTTCTATTCTACACCATGGAGTTAACCCATCAAATGATTTGGGTTTATCTCTCATAGGCACAATAAATTCAGCAATTACATTTTTTAATTTAATTTTATTCATACTTCAATCCTTTTAATTGGTTCTGAATCTCATTATCCAAACTCTTACCTTCTGCAAACAAATTTGCCAAACGGCTTTCAAAACCATTCATTTTAGCTGTAAACTCTTCTGGTGTAATGTCTACATATTCTATCTTCACCTCAAAATATTGCCCTGCCGAGAAACTGTAATTTTTCTCTGCAATATCTTCTTTACTCACCACAACAGATAGATCTTCTACCGCTTCTTTTTGGTTAAATGTATCAATAATCTGTGTTTCTTCCTCGGCTGTCAATACCATACGTTGGTTTTTGCCTTCTTTCACGGTTTTACCCAATTTAGAAGCATCCATTAATACAATATGTTCACTATCTGCATTTTTGTCCAAAAATAAAACAGATACATTGGTTCCTGTACTCGCAAAAATATTAGATGGCATAGATACCACACCACGCAACCAGCCGTTTGTAATCATACGTTCGCGTATCTTTTTCTCAATGCCACTTTGTGCCGTAATAAAACCTGTTGGTACTACAATAGCCGCTTGTCCTTTGTCGCTAAGGCTATGCATAATGTGCTGTATAAACAAAACATAAATGGCCATAGATTCTTTCTTTGACTTTGGTACATTTGGGATACCTGCAAAAAAACGTAGTTTAAAAGCATCTTTGTGCAAATCTTCTACAAAGTCTGAGAAATCTAACTTAAATGGCGGATTAGACACAATATAATCAAACTTGGTATCCAAATAATTTGGCTGTGCAATAGTATTCGTCTTAATGATATTGGGGATAGAATGTGTTAAATTATTCAACACCAAATTAAGACGCAACATATTACTCGATTTCTGAGAAATATCTTCCGAATAAATGGTACAGTTTTGCTCTCCAATTTGATGCGCCAAACTCATCAATAAAGTTCCAGATCCCGCACTTGGATCATAACATTTTACTGCTTTTACAGGTTCGGGCACAAGAATCTGAGCCATAATACGTGCTACAGCATGTGGTGTGTAGTATTCGGCATATTTACCACCACTATCGGTATTATAATCTTTGATTAAGTATTCGAATATCGTCGCAAAGAAATCGTATTTCTGTACAAACATCTCCTCAAAAGAGAATTCGAACAATTTGTTGATTAAAGCTTTTGCAAAAGCATCACGTTGAGAAGAATCAGAGATAAACTGCGTCAATTCATCAAACAAAACATCTTTTGCTCCACTAAATGATTTTACAGAGAAAACATCTGCATTTTCTATAGATATTTGACGCAATGTATCATCAAAAGTCTTAGCAAAATCGCTATCATTTTGGATAGAGAATAAATGCGAGATCAAATGTTCTGGTCTTAACCTTGGGATATTAGGATCCAAACTTGCCAAAAGGAATTGATACTCATCTTCGTCCATTGCCAACAAAGCTTTGGAGAAGTTTTCAGCTTCAGCTATTTCGGGTTGTTCTTGTTTTATAGCATATCTAAATTTATCATTCAAAAACTTATATAGAAAGATCTGAGTAATAATTTTGAATTCGTTTCCATCATTTCCTAAACCGTAGTTAGCACAAACACTTTTTAGGTTGTCTATCAAATCTTTGGTCTTGGTAATAAAGTTAATATCTTGTGTCATTTTTATTTATTGTAATACTGTTGTATATATTCTTGAGAGATTAATTGATTGATATTTTCTGTTGTTTTATAATCAAGATCAATTTTCTCTTTCTTTTTAAATTCATTGATAACCAAAGTCATCAGGTATTTTTTGAAGTAGGCTTCGTTATGTACCATTTCAGCTTGGTTACCAATGGTTTCATCTACTTGTTGTTTCACTTGCATTAGTGCATTATGCAATTGTATTTCTTTAGCATTCAAAATGCTTTTATCCATTAATCTTTTGTGGATTCTCGCATATTTTTCATCTTGCTCGTACTTTGCTCTTAGCAATGCATTTTTACGATTTAATTCTTTAGCTTGGTCATATATTTTTTGTAGAAGATGCATATTTTCTACCATATCTTGCTGTGTAACCTCATTAAGGTTTTTCTTTTTGAAAATCCTTTCTAATTCAGCCTTCAAACTGATAAATTCAGGATCAGCAGGATCAAAATTTCCTTGCAAAGATTCTCTTGCATTTCTAAGTATATTTTTGAACTCATCAGCCAGCACCAATTCGCTCTCATCTACTTTTACAAACTGAAAAATAATATCTTCTAAAGCTTCATTTAGTAAGTTTTGGTTAGTTTCTTCTTTACCAATACTTTCCAGCATATTCAGATTATCCAATCTTCCTCTTGCTTCTATTAACAAACGATTTAGCAATTCAAAATCAGCAATTCCACCCAAAGCTTCATAACCATTAATCGCAATTAAATTTTTAAGTTCTTTGGCTGTTTGTAAAGCTTTTATTAGTTCCGTTAATTGCTTTTTATCATTCAGTTCTGCAATTTGTTGAGAAAATATTTCTTTGTTTTGGGTATCATAATGAAACAAAGTTTCTTTGATATCCGACATTTCTTGCTTAATCTCTTCCTCAGATTTAAAAAGATGGCTGTACATCTCCATTTCATCTCCCAATTGATTTTGCAATTCATCAAAATACAATTTGTTGGTACGATCAAAAGCTTTAGAAATATCTGCAAAATCTACGACATAACCATATTGATACTTTTTGTAAGGTCTATTAACACGTGTTAGCGTTTGCAACAAATTATGATCCTGAATAACTCTTGCCAAATACAGTTTTTTCAAACGTTTAGCATCAAAACCTGTCAATAGCATATTGTAAACAAATAGAATATCTACACCGCCTTTTTTATAAGCTTTAACCAGTTCTTTTCTTATTTGTTTATCATTCTCATCATGTAATATTAAAGCAGCTGTTAATTGTGGTTCTTCTGTATGGCCATATTTTACTTTTGGTTCTGCAGCCATCAAAACACTAGCGTCCGTTTCTTGCTCGCCATATCTTTCTTGAAACAAACGGAATAACTCTTTAGCTTGATCTGCAGAATCACACACAACCATTCCACCTAAAGAAGCATCTTGTTGATCTTTTCTGAACTTAATTAAGTCTTTGCAGATATAATCCAACATAGGAGATGCAAATTTTTCGTTTTTGTAAATATCTCTAGCTGTAATATCACCTTTCAAAACTTTGATTTCTTCAATCACATTTTGCATTTGCATTTTGAAAGTACCTTCTATTTGCTCTCGGATCAATCTTAAAGTATAACCATCTGCGATAGACATATTGTAATAATACTTATGGATATAGTTTCCAAAAAGTAATTTAGAATCGTATTCCTTAGCTACTTCTTTCAGCAACGGCGTACCCGTTAAGGCAATTTTGATGGCTTTTTTATCAGCATTAATCAAGTTCGCCAAATAATTCCCTTTTGGATTATAAGAACGATGGGCTTCATCCAAGAAAAACACACGTTGAATATTGATGTCGTAATTGACATCCGTAGCAACCGTAGCATCTTCAGAGAACTTTTGGATATTCACCACTGTTATTTCTGGTATACCACTATCATTATGAATAGCACCAACCACTTTCATGTCATTGATAAACTCGTTTCTAGAATTAACTTGGTTGACTTTTAAGCCTCTGTTAGAAAATTCTGTAGAAGCTTGTATCAATAGATCCAATCGGTCTACAATAAAGTAAAACTTAGGGATAATTTGCTTTTTAGCAAAGTATTGCGTTAGATGTTTTACATTGTAAAAAGCCAAAGCAGTCTTTCCAGAACCTTGTGTATGCCAAATAATACCTTTGTTTTCTCCATTATCCAACTTTGCAACAATAGCTTTAGTAGCGAAGATCTGAGGATAACGCATAATGTGCTTTTGTAAAACGGTTCTGCCTTTATCTTCTTCTTCTACATAAGCAATGGCGAACTGTAAAATAAACTGTAATCTCTCTTTACTGAATAAAGAAGTTAAAATAGCATTGGTAGGTGTATCTGGTTTTTTATTGGTTATAAAATCATTATTATTTTTAATAACGATCTGATTATTATCTTTTAAAATAGCAACCTCTTGCTCTTCTGTAAGTTCTAATAAACGCTGTTGAACAGGATAATCTAAATCCTCTCTAAAATAATTGAATGATACATTGTTATAAGCCGCAGTCGCATAGTAAGCTCCAAAAATAGGCTCAACAATACCATCTTCGTAATGCATATTATTAGAGAAAACCATCAATTGGGTCGCATTAACAAACCTTCTGAAATGTTTATTCCCAAATCGTTGATTAATACGTTTTCTTTCAGCAATTACGCCTTCTTTATTATGCGGTTTTTTAACTTCTACAAAGGCTAAAGGCATCCCATTAATCAAAATAGTAATGTCTGGTCTATATTCTTCATCACCCGATTTACAAGTTAATTCTGTAGTAACGTGAAATGTATTGTTAGAAAAATTATTAAAATCAATCAGCTTAATTCCTGAAGTAGAAATTAATCTTTCGTAAAACTTTTTTCCAAGATCTTCGTAATCAAGTTCTAAATTAATCTCATCTAAGATTCTTTGTGCTTCTATTTCAGTAATACCATTAAGCTCGGCTATTTTAGGCAAAAAAATAGCGGGAAAGATATTATTTTCTTCTATTCTATTTTGATTCCCTAAAGATATATATTGATAACCTAGTCTGCATAAGTGTAAAATAGCAGGTATTTTAACCCTTGAATCTTCGTTAAATGCCATAATTAGTATTATAATTGATGTAAATATACAAATACATTAATTGCAAATAAAAACATATTAACGGATAAAACAGTATGGTAAACCGTAACATACATCACATTTTTATTTAATATAACAAATATAGTTTATTGTAACGACAAAATAAGTCGCTTAGATAACAAGAGATAATAAAAGCGTACCAAAGGATAAATCTTTATAGTAAATTTGAAAATAATAATTTTTCAAATGGCTATAAATTTTCAAGAAAATGATCTTAGTTTAGAATCTCAATGGAGAGCAATTATTCTATTTGGTAAAAATTCTGCCACATATAAATTTGCATTTGGTAAAGCGCTATTAAATTTAGTATCAAAGGAAAACAACTCTATTTCATTAAACGAATTATCCCCATTATATGTAAATAGTATACTAGAGCATATAAAGATAAATAATAGACAAGGTAATTCTAGTTCAAGTAAATTTTTAGAAGCTTGTAGGAGTTTTAATAATGGAACTATAAACTATGATCAACTATTGTTTATTACTGAAAAATATGGATTTACAAATGTTGTGGATGCTTTTCAAAATGTAAATGGAGCAATAATTCCAAATCAGTTTTATGAAAAAGATTACAACGGAAAAAATAAAAACATTGTAATTACAGATGATCTTTTACGATTGAAAGAAAGTATTCAGTTCTCTAATTTTAACGAAGAAGTTGATGCAAGATGGAACCTTGTAGAAACAGCATGGAACTTAGACATAAATCCAAATCTTCTTGAAGTAAAAATTGATGATAGTTTACAACAACTTTATATCGAAAATAGTTTTATGAAACGAATAGATATAACTTCAGCTAAATCATCCTTAAATGGTTATCAAAAGGGTAAATGTTTTTATTCTTTTCAAAATATTTCTATTATTTCTAAAGATCATAATTTATGTGCTGTTGATCATTTTTTTCCTCACGTACATAAACTAAAAATAAGTGAATCTGGAGGAAATGTAAATGGTGTATGGAATCTAGTTTTAGCAGATAAATTTATTAATTTAGATAAAAGTGCTAAAGTTCCTGAATTGAAATATTTAGAAAGACTTTATACAAGAAATGAATTTTACATCGCAAGTAAACATCCTCTAGGCGAAACAATTATCAATCAAACAGGTAAAACAGCAAAAGAAAGAAGAGCTTTTTTACAGAAACAATACGACTTATCATTAAATTTACCCATCCAAAAATGGAGCCCTAAAATTGAACTCAAACCTGTTTTCTAATGAAAGATTTTACACAAATAGAAAAAGAACGTATTATATATAAAGATGATTACTTTTTTATTATATATGATGGATTTCCTGTAAATGATGGCCATTTATTAATTATTTCTAATGAAGTTAGAAAAGATTATTTTGAATTAACACTAGAGGAAAAATTAGCACTACCCTTTGCAATTGAAAAAGCTAAAAATATTATTCTAGAAAAATACTCTCCTAATGGTTTTAACATTGGTATGAATTGTGGTGAATCTGCTGGGCAAACTGTTTTTCATTTTCATTGTCACTTAATTCCAAGATATACTGGCGATACTGAAAATCCAAGAGGTGGTGTAAGACATGTTATTCCTTCTAAAGGTAATTATTAAAAGGTATTGCTTTTGGAAAAAAAGAAAATCAAAGTTATTTTAAACTTTAATAATCACCCTTTTATAAAACATGTGTAATAACAATATTTTTCATACCATTCAATTCCTTTAATAATCAAATAAATATCAACAGCTAAAATAATTAAATCTGCATTTTCGAAAGAAAGAAAAGTGCTTCCAAATTCTAAATGCAGATTACTAAGGATTTGAATTTTGATGATTGATCAGTTTATTCAAATCTGATTCTAATAAAGCGGGGTGTGTTTTGACATCATTTAACATCAATTATAAATCATTAATTAAATCTTCTAAACTTTCATAATTACCTATTTATATTGGATCCTCTGTCCATGATAAATTTCCTACTTTATCTACATTGAAATAGATTTCGTGAATTCCAAAATTTGGTTTGTCTTTAGTTCCACGATTAATTACTTGATATCTCCAACCTATTTTTTTTATTTTATTACTTAACTATAAACATATTAATCAACTTTGGAATAAAATTAATCATTTTCTATCTTTACAACATTAAAATAGTAATTACGTGCGCGTAAGCTATCGTTAATCACACACACGAAGTATAATCACCCTTTTAAATGAATTATGAATTCATTCAAATCTTTGAAATTTTTGTAAAAAAATGAATCATCTTTCATGTTAGTTTTTAATTCATTTTCTAAAAAAATTGTTGCAGATTTTCCAGCAGTATCATGATCAAAATAGGTTTCAATTTTTTTATAATTATTAATTAATTCTGATTTTTTTCTGAGTAAAGAAATTGAATTTAATATTAAAAAATCTGATAAAAATTCTTGAGCTGGAAATAAAAAAATATAACTGATAAAATCACTCCAACTTTCAAATATTTTTACTTGATTTTGATTATTTTTTATCAAAGAAATATCTTTTTTTACTAAACACATTTTTACATATTTATTTCTAATTTCATATCCATTTTGAATATTTGGAAATGCAATTGCATAATAGTATTTTCCATTTAATTTATAATGAATTTCTTTACAATATCGATTTACAATTTCTAAGGGAAGTTTTCTTTCTTCTAAATATTGAATGAGTGGAAATGATGAAATTTCTTTCAATTTTAAAATTTCATATTCATTTTTAGTTTGAGTCTCTTTTATATTTCTTTCAATAAGAAAATCATTTTGCTTTTGAAAAGAAAAAGAATTTTCATTAAAATATTTTAAAACTCCTTTTAAATCCGTTTTTAAATAATGGAGATAAAAGTCTACAATTTTTCCACCTAATCCATTTCCATGATCAAACCAAATATCATATTTATACATCTTCGAAATATGAAAAGATGGCGTTAGTTCATTTGGTCTAAATGGTGAAATAACCCATATTGACTTTTCTGATTTATATAAAGGATTTACTCCAAATTGCTTCATTAACAATTGAACAAAATCAAGTTTATTTATGTCGTTTAAGTTCATTTTTTGAAAGTTTAATTTTAAATTTTACCCGTTCTACCCGTTCAGTTCTTTCTATTACTAGGTTTGTGACTATTTTTACTACTAGTTCATACCCGTTCGGACTTATCCATAAATTAAATTTTGAATAGGTATGAATAAGTAAAAACATTTAACTTACCCATAATTATGTTCCATAAATAGAGACTTTGAATAAGTAGAACGGGTTGAACGGGTAGTTTTTTTAAAACTTCATAAATTCATAGTAATATTCGGATAATTTTATTTTGTATTTTTTTGTTCTTTCCTCCCCTACTCTAAGTTTTTTATAACCTATATTGTTTAATAGTTTACCAAGCACAACAGGATGCTTGTTTACAGATACTTTTCTTAGTTCAAAAGAAAGTTCAGTAACAGTCAAAAAATCATCTTCATTATCACTATAATCTACGAAAGAAATAATCTCTTCTTCTTCTCGAGAATAAGACCTGAATTTATTATTCTTATCATCATTATAATTTAATTCATCGCTTGTTAAAAATGGATCAAAATTTTTATCTTTATAAGCTAAATGATAAGCTTGAGACCAAACAATATTAATATCAATATTAGAATATGAAAAATCGATAAAGTCAATTTCGAAAACTAACCATCTTACATTGCTATTGTCTTTTAGTATTCGAATTTGATTGGTAGACCCTAAAAATGAAGCTATACGTTCAATTCGTTCTGATTTTCTCCCATAGGGTAATCGCTCATTTATGCTGTCCTTTGAAATAAGAGATTTAGTAAATTCTATATCTTTTGTCATAAAATTTTGCATTTCATCAAGATTTATTATTAAGCATTTGGCTATTTTAATAATAGAATCTTTATCGTTACTGATGTTCTCAGCTATATATTCTTCCAAAATAGGTGGACATAAGTATCGAATAAAAGTACTCTTACCTATATTTTGTTTAGGGCTATAAAAAATAATTGCGTTTTTGTTAACTATTTTCTTTTCACAAGCACAGAGGATTGTGCGAACTAGAAACTTTCTGAATTGTTGATTAAAAAACTCTTGATGTTCATTTACGACAATTTTCGATACCAATTCGCCTATATAATCATATCCATCCCATTTTGGTAATAGGTTATGAAAATAGTTTTTGATAGGGTTATAATGATAAGATGTAGCTTTTAAATAGATTAAAAGCTTGTCAAACGAAATACGAATATCATTCCTTTCGAGTTCAATGTAAAGACGTTCTAGATTCAATTCATTGTAATTATATTCTCCGTGAATTGAAGATTCATAAAGGAGGCTAATGTTATTAAATCTGATATCATATCTATTTTTTAGATATTCCTCTAGCTGGTCGAATACAGAACGTAACGACTTATAATTTTTGTTCATAAAATGATTGAATTATAAGTTTTTTGCCTTATCTTTGACTTAGGATTATAAATAAGACAAGGCAAAAACTTTGTTAATAATATTTGAAGTGTTTATTGGGGAATAAACACTTTTTTATTTTCTAGTCTTTGCATATTTTGAAGCTTCATTTTGCAATTGAAGTTTACTTTTCGATTTATTAGAAAGTAGCCATTCATCAATTTCTTCTTTATCAAAGAATAAGTGTTTCCCATTGGGTTTTGAAAATGGTAAAATATTATTTTGTACCATTTTATAAATTGTCGATTTAGAATAGCCTGTATAATCAGCTAATTCGTCTGGGTTTAAAACTTTCTTTTTATCAAGTAATAAACTTTCAATACTTAATAATTTTTCTAAAATTAAATTGTCCATTGGTATATTGTTTTTATGATTATATCACCAAAACTAGATTAACCTAAAAGTGGAAAAGATGGAAAAAATGGTTTACCATTAAAATTTATTAAAGAGTTCAATAATTTCATCACTTAATTTCGAAATCGTATGCTTATGATTTCCAAACTGTTTATAATTATA
>DJDD01000055.1:12915-15518 GCA_002430925.1 Flavobacteriales bacterium UBA5933 | reverse complement strand
TCAATGCCTCCAAAAAATGTATTTTCATTATTTAAGATATCAATATTTTTATTTTCTAAAGACTTAAAAAACTCATTGACTTTTGGTCTAGAAACAAATGACAATCGAGGTTCTTTTTCAATAAATGCAAACCTTTTTAAATCAGAACTATATTTACCTAATAAGATTGATGTTAACCATAATGTAGTAAACCGTTGCTGACCATCTATTAAATCAATAAAAATATTATTATGACTTTGCTTATTAGCAAACATCATATTACCGATGTAATAAGAATGCTTATTTTGTGTAAATGCTTCAGAAATATCTTCTATAAACAATTTTACCTCTTCTAAATCCCATACATACAAACGCTGATATAAAGGCACTTGTATATTAATTGTTTTATTAAATACAATCAATTTCTCTATAGTAAATTGATTTGAAGAAATACTATCGGAAATGTCCAATAAGTTATCAATTGAATTAATTCCTCTCATCGTTATCTGTTTTTATATTGATAAAGTTAAGTTGTGTATAAACAGTACAATCATCGGCATTATTATGATAGGTTTTTAGCGCTCTGATAATATAAGAAGGTCTAGTGGTGTGAATAGGATAATTAATATTTATATTGTTTGCCAGAATGTTTAATTGTTGTTTATCATCTTTGGTTATAGCTTTTATTGTATTTATTTTTATTTTAGATTTAAATTTTCTAATTACAGACAATAACATTTCTGCCTCAATATTTAAATAAATTTCTTGTAAAACATTAAGTTCATCTCTAAGTAACACAATTGGAGAATTTTCTCTAACGCCCTTTAAAGTCAGAAATTTATTTCCTAAAATTTGTTCTATCTCAAAAGCAAACTCTTCTAGTTTTTCATTTTCAAATTTTATATAAAACGACAAAATACATATATAATATAAATGAATAAAATAGTCATTAAAGCTTTGCTTTACCAAAGTATTAATCTTTTTTAATAGCGTAAATTCTGTATTTATAAATAGTTTATCAAAATAGGCTTCTAATGTTTCTATTGAAAGAAAAAATCCTAGTCCCTTTTGTACAGGTTGTAAAGGATTAAAATCTATGTAAGTTTCTTTAGAAGTATCAAAATTATACTCGCTAGCATAGGTGACTTTTCCGCTACCTAAAGTTAAAGTCGTATTTCTCGTATTTCTAATTCCGGGAAATAATTTTAGTTTATTTTTTCCTAGTTGATAATTAACAGCGTTATCCTGAAAATAGTCTTCTAAATCGTCTTTTGAAATGGCACTAAAATTTCCTTTTGTCCACCTAAAAATTCTTACCCAAAGTAATGTTACAAAATGATTTAATGTCTGAATTTTATTTTTTTTAAAACCCTGACTTTCAATTTTAGAATTTATTAAATCAAAAGAACTGGCTAATTTTAGCTGCAATTCTTGCTCCCCCTCTAATTCTCTTAAATGATAAGACTTTAAAATATTAATTGTATCTAACTTCTTACCTTTACTATTTAATGAATCAAAGAACTGAAAAGCTCGTTCTTCGTTCTCTGCAATTACTACATTTAAGGTAATATGATTTATAATTGATTGATAGTAAGTTTTTGTGAACCTAAATTCATTTATAATTTTCTGAATATACTTTTGTATAGATTTTACATTTTTTATAGAGTTGCTATTATAAAAGGTAAAAGAACTACCATTTTTTAACCATGATGTTTCTTTTCTAAGAATGAAATCTAAAATTAAAAAAGTAGTTAATCGCTGCTGTCCATCAATAACTTGAAGAGATGAATCTTTTTCATATAAAAGAATAGAACCTAAATAAAACTCTATCATTTCATTTTGCTCAACATCATTTTTGTGGAAATGGTTATCCAAATCCACAAACAGTTTATATACTAATCTTTCATTCCATTCATACGGTCTTTGAAAATCAGGAATATTAAGATTATTACTATAAAGATCAGATAAAGATATAGTTCCAACTTTTAGTGATGTATTATCAAATTCCATTGTTATCAATTTTCATAAGTATAAATTTCTTTCTGTAGTGTGAAAGTGTCGTTTTCTGCCATATAATCAAAATCTAATCATCTCCAAAAACACTATCATAGCCCATACTATCCTCATCAAAATCTTCATCGTGACGATCTGGAAACATCATATCTAATTCTGCTTCTTCATCATAGAAATCAAACTCTCTCTTCAGTGATTTTATTTTTTTTAGAAGTTTTTTCAGTGCATCTAATTCTAGTGTTTTGCCGTTGTAATCATAATCTTCTTGATAATCATATATGCGAAGCAATTCATGTACTTCTTCTTCCATATCATAAACACCTTGTTCTACTTCATAATTATCGTTGGATAATTCTTCGTAAAGCATATCGTATTTTTCTAATAAATTTTTAATTTCTGTCATATCAGTTTATTATTTATCCCAATTTTTCACTTTATACACACGATGATCTAATTCTTTAAAATTATTTCCAACAAACGCTTCCTCATTTACAAAGATATAGTGGAGTTTATTTTTACCTTTATCATTTTTCCACTTATTAAGAGTGTTTCTTAATTTAACTTTCAAGAATGTAGGGGCAACATTAAAAGCTTCACCTTCCGACTCTTTT
>DJDD01000055.1:0-12837 GCA_002430925.1 Flavobacteriales bacterium UBA5933 | reverse complement strand
TTCACCTTCCGACTCTTTTCCATCTATAATAATTGTAAAATCTCCTTGATTAGGCTGATGAGTAGTTCCTAATCTTAACGTAAATTTAGCATTAACCAACTCAGAATTATCCTCAACGAATTGAATTAATCCATTTATAATAACCAAATCTGAAGCTATACGATTTACAGCCTCTAAAATGGTTATATTTGAATAAACACCTATTGTTAATGGACAATCTATATTCTTCCTTTTTATAAATTTTATCTGATCTATTAAACACCTGGATTTAGGAAATTGAATAGGATTAACTTTTACAAAGTTTATATACTTATTTTTAAATAACAATAATTGATCAATGTCTATATTTGAAATTTCATCTTGTGTGAAAAGTTGGATTACTTTACTCATTATAACTTATAAAAAATACCCTAAATATTCCTTTTTACATTCTTTAGTATTAAGCATATCCGTAATTTGAGCACAATACTCAAAATATTTTGCACACTCGTTAGAACTCATTTTTTTAGTACCTGGATAACAAACAGAAATATAAAGTAGATTTTTATCTGCTAATAAGGCTTGTCTTGACGTAAATTTTTTAGCAACTTGATCTGCTCGCGTTGTATCTAATTCAATCACAATGTTTATTTTATTAGTTGAGTCATAACCAAAAATATCCACAGCATCTTTATACTTTTTAGAAGGTTGTTTTTCTAACTCCCAATTTATCGTTGAAACCTCGTTCTGTAAATATTCGAAAATTCTACTTTGCAGTAAGTCTACTTTACCTTTATATTCTTTTTTTGTATATGATATTTTATCTAAAACTTTAATAATTTCTGCTTTATAATTTTTAGACAAATTATTTACTGATTGTTTTGTTTCTACTTTTATTTTTGCATTTTCTGAGTCAAAAATTTTAAAATCTAAATATAGTCCTAAAGCAGATTTGAAAGTTGCTGTTCCAGTATATGGGTCACCATTAATAACTATTTCATGTTTTTTCTCATCACCTTTTTTAAGGGTAAGAATCTGAAACAAATACTCAAATCCATCAGTTTTATAATGATTATCTAAATCTCCATAAACATTTTGTATACGTTTTAAATTACTTATACGAGAATTTATTGTTTCCTTTTTTTGTAGTAGGATATCTTTTAAATATTTTTTGAATTCTATTTCTTTCATAATTAATTTAGTTCTCCATTACAAAATCGCATTTACCATACAGCTCATGCGGATCTGAATAAAAGGAGTTGTTGTTGGCTATTTTGCCTTCTATACCGTGGATGGCTAAGTTCATTTTTGCCAGTTTGGTAGTACCTGTTTTGTACTCGGTACCGTAAACCTTAATGGCTTCGTTTACTTTTTTATTATCGTGTTCTTTGATGAAATGCGCTGTTTGCACAAACATACCTCCAGAACCACAAGCGGGATCGTGGATGACGCCATGGTTGGGTTTTATGAAATTGACAATAAGCTGTACCAAAGATGGTGGCGTAAAGAACTCGCCGCCTTCTTGTGCACCAGCACCAATCATAGAGAGTTTCATTAGGAAATACTCGTACACACGACCAAAAACATCGCCTTTGGCATTGCGTACCGAATCGCTATTGAAGATACGGATAAGGTTAGCCAATAGGTTGCTATCGGTATCGTCTTCGGGCGTTAGGTCATGAAAGTTCTTTGGTAAGATACCTGCTAAATCTTCGTACTCAGCCTCTATTAACTTCATGGCTGTATTTACTGCTTCTGCCAGATCTTCTGCTTCGGGTAAAGTAGCAAGATAGCTGTAGCATGCTTTCTCAGGCAAGTACATGGCACCTATTGCTGCGTAATCGTCCTTAGTAGCTTCTCGCTGTTGCTTGGTACGTGGATTAATTGGTAAGCTGTTTGCCAATGTTTCTTTGGCTTCTATAAATTTGTTTTCAGCAAAACGAAGTAGAATTAAACCTAACAAAGGGTCTTTGTATTCGCCAGCGGTAAGTTTGGAGTTAGCGCGTAGCTCGTCTGCTGCTTCCCAAAGTTCTATTTCGAGTTGTTTGATATATTGTTGTGTCATTTCCTTCTAAAATTGCCCCAAAATACTAATAAAGCGTGAATAAAACGTATTAAATATCAATAAATGTAATAAGTCTAAAAGATATGAAGTATCGTGATGTAATTATTATATTGGTTCACTTACAGATGATATGGTTTCAACAGTTTTGATAAAAAAAATATTATTTTTTTTGATTTAATAATATTCAGTAGAGAAACAATCTAAAATTACGTTTATATCTACATTTAAGATTTTTTATATAACTTGAACAAGATCAAGTTGTAAAATGTAATACTAGTTATATTAAAATAACAAAACGGCAGAGTTTAACTCTGCCATTTTGTTATTTCTCAGGAATTTTCACAGTAACATCTCCAATAAATTCTTCTTTATAACCTTTTACCGTCATCATATGGGTAAAAGGCAGTAAATCAATTTCTATTGAACTTCCATTAAAGGTTTCTCCTCCTAAATCCAAAGTTCCGTTGTAATTCAACGTTTCTTTTATTTTTTCTAATTGTTCATCAGACAATTCTATTGTAATTGTTGGCATATTTTGTTTTTCTTAATTTCTTTACTAAAGATAATTATTTATAAAGCCAAACTATGTCTTCGAATATATTTTTTATATGAAGAATTCATATATTTACGTATGATTTATAAATAATAATACCCGTTGTGCATTTAGGAGATAAAAATAAAATAGATTGTTCAATTGATTAAAAAAAATCTTATATTTAATTGACTATCAAATCGTTAAATAAATGAACAATCTTATTCAAAATTACAAAATTATTTTAAAAGAGTTGATAAATAATTGTAGTCATATTGAAAGTTATAAACAAATTAGAAGTCCAAAACTTACAGACTTAGAACTTGTAGCACTTAATATTACAGCAGAATATATGTCAATCAACTCTGAACTACAATTGTTTAGATATATTTCAGGTACCGAATTAGAAAATAAAATCGAAAGAAGCGTCTACAACAAAAGAAAACGCTCACTCTTTTCTTACATCAATAAAATTAGAGAAACGTTAAGTAGTAAATTTTCAAATTTGACGAATGTTTTTATAATTGATTCAACACCTATAGAAATCTGTAAAATAAGCAGAGCAAACCGTAGTGGAATTTGTAGAACAGAAGAAATTAGGCCAAGTTTTGGTTATTGTGCAGCACAAAAAACTCGATACTTTGGATTTAAACTCCATGCAGTTTGTGATAAGAATGGTATTTTTCATTCCTTTGATTTTACTCCAGCTAATGTTCATGATATAAACTACTTAAATGACGTGAAATATAATTTTGAAAACTGCTTATTGATAGGAGATAGAGGTTATATTAGTAATGAATTTCAATTAGATTTATTTAATTATTCCAATATTAAACTTTCAGTTCCGATGCGTAAAAATCAGCATAATTTTGTGAAGTTTTCTAAAACAAAATCAAAAATAAGAAAGAGGATTGAAACCAATCTTTCCCAATTGAATGGACAGTTTTCAATCAACATCAATTTTGCAAAATCATTTTGTGGATTAGCTACAAGAATACTATCTAAAATCACTTCTTTCAATATGATACAATATCTAAACTATTTTGTATTTGAAAGAAGTTTAAACAAAATTAAAGTAAACTTGTCCTAAATGCACAACGGGTAAATTAACATAAATATTATGGCGAATATAGAAGGTACCCTAGAAGAAATCTATACTTATCTAGGCCCAAGAACTTCAGATATTGTTACGCAATTAGCTCGTAAACATCGTAAAAATAAAAGAGGAAATAGAATTTCATGCGGTGAATTAAATGAAGATGGTGATAAATGTAAAAAGTACACAGGTTTACATGCAGCACATCTTAAAGGAAGAGAACGAAAAATTATCATTCAAGAAATCTTAGAAGAATTTGCTGAGAAAAAAACGGATTCAATATTCAAAATGAATTTAGAAAATTTTGAAGTTGAATTTCGTAAAAAACACGAAAATTTTGAAAATACAATTCAATTTATGTGCCCAAAACATCATAAACAATATGATTTAAATAATAAAGTGAACGATTTAGATAATATTATATTATTAACTGATGATAAAATCTCACTAGATGATATTATACTAACGTTTGAAACAAAATCTAAATCAATTAAATCTTATTTACTTGCTTCAATTCCTTATCTGAATGATGATAATTGTTCAATAGCTCGAATTTCAGGAGAAAATTGGAATTTTAATCCTAAATTAAAAAAGTTAAAAACAGATTATTTTTTATTATGTTATAATCAATATGATTTTAATTTTACTATTGTTAAAATAAAAGGTAATCAAATAAACCTAGATCCTAAGAAAAATAAAAGTAAAGTTAGTTTAATGATTCCTTATACTGATTCAGAGTTTACAGAAAAAAAATCGAACGAAATATTAGAAGTAATTGATATTTATAGCTTGAATTAATAAAAATTAAACCCCAGCTAAGCTGGGGTTTAATTTTAAATCAAAAAGTTTTATACTACTATCATTATCTGATAGTAGTCAGGTTATAAGTTTGCTTCATAATTATAAATAAACATATTATGAAGTTAGAATTTCATTATGAAGTCGAAACAGTTTTCGATCAAAAGAAAGAAAAAGTAACAATCAATTCGTTTGATAACGAAGACCCTTTAACTTCCCGAAAAGATGCATTTTCTTTTTTAAGAAATTATATCAATATTCTAAAACACGAAGGACAAGTTATAGTTAAAACAAAAGAATCAAGCGTACGAAATCAAGCTCAATTTAGATACGATTCTCGTACACCAAACTTCGAACATAATCTACAAGCTTATTTTGTAAGCCATTTGATTTTTAAAGATCAAAGATTAAACAATGGGCTTAAAATTTATCTTGTTGTTGATAAATCTAATCATGAAAATATCAAAAATGATGAACGATTATTAATTTATCAATTGGGTAATTACACAAAACAATCTTTGGATGAAATGCTAAACGGTTTGGTTAAAGAATATTACATTCATTCCATAATTGATACTTGCATACACCGAAATACACAAGAAATTGATATTTCTGCCTTTTGGTATTTCATTAACAAAGAATCATTAGAATCTCGAATTATTTCTATTTTAAAAACTCCTATTCATTTTGATTCTTCTTATTTTGGTAAATTATTTTCTGTTTTTAATCCCAAAAAAATATTTCCTTTTAAATTGATTAAAGATCATTATGTTGGGTATTACGAAGATGATTTTATCAAATTAGAAAATTTTGATTTTAAGGACGTCTTTAAAGACGCTTCTTCTTTATTTTATACTTCAGGTGGATTACTTGCTCTAAAAATTGATTCGCTGAATGGAGAGAAAGAAGCTACTCAACTTTTAACTGAGTTTAATACGTTTTTTACAAATATGTATTTTTATAAAGCTTTAAAAAATATTGAATATAAAGTGGTTAATTGTAAAAATAAAAAAGGTGAATTATTCTTGTGTTTATTGATAGAGCATTATACAACCAAAGATCATTTTACACCTAAAATTCCAACCAAATTATATTATCGCAAAAATGGTTATAGAGAATGTATAACTGATGTAAACGAAATCTTAATCTATTTAAATCAAAACTTATAAAAAATAAAAGTATGCTAACAGATAAAATTGAAGAAGAAATTAAAAAGGTAAAAAGAAGAGTTCCAAAATGGTTTCGAGAAGGAGAAACTCAAATCAATAGTTTAATACTTTTTAAATATTTAGAATTACACAAGGAAGGAAAACCAATTTCGAAAAATCGATTGAAATATGAATGTGAAGAATTTGTGAATTTTGATGGAAATTTTAATCAAATGGTAAATTTTGGTGAAAAAAATCATGCTAAAGTATTCCATATAATCAATGGAAAAGTTGTTTTATGGAAACCTGTTTCAGAATTCATTCTGTTTGAATATGAAAAAATTAAATAATTCTATTGATTTCTCAAATAAGCATCTTTCAAAATTTTAGAAACTTCATGACGTAAGCTAACTGGCTTAACTACATTTAAACTCCACGCTCGTGACATGATTTCCATGATAAAATCGGGCGTGGTTTTTAATTTTAAAGTTACACGAACACCATTTTCTGTCTTTTCAATCATTTGAGAATGATGAATAGGAAAACTTTTAATGTAATTTCCATCTCGTTGATCAAACTCCAATATAATTTCCTCTACTTCTTTATTTTCAGCATCAAACATAGCAAATAATGAGTCATATTTAGCCTTAATTTCGTTTAGTGTATATTTTGGAGAAAAATTGATTCCAAAATAAGTAACAGCAGAAATTCTGTCAAAACCAAAAGCTCGTAAACCTTTATCTAATTTATGGTCATTTCCAATAATATACCATCTTTCTTTACTTTCTTTTATTGCCAAAGGCTCTATTGTACGGACTTCGGTTTCATTTGTATCATACTTTGAGTAACTAAATTGAATAACATGTTTGTTATTGATATGAGAAACTACATTACTAATTTGATTTAATCCTAATGATTTTCTATCCGATATTAAAAAAATATCTGGTAAAGCATTCGCTTGCGTCAAAATGGAAAACATCTCATAGTAATCTAAGGAAGATTCAAGTAAGCCAACTTGATCAGAAGAATCAATATAATATTGATATTTTTTATTGCATTTTAGATCAATTCCTAATTCCTCTCGAATTTTTAATTTATCTCGATCAAATTGTTGTACATTATAAATTTCATCAGGAAATTGATTTTTTATATGAGATATAATATCTTTTTTAAGAGGTAATATTCTCTTTACATTACATTCATTGATGTATTGTACTACTTGAATTATGCGGATTGTAGGTATTGTTTTTCTCATTAAGTAAAGGTATTCTTATTTTAAGAATTAAAAGATAAAAAAAAGTGCAACTAATGGCATATTTGATAATTTAAAGTATTAGAAGTAAAATTACTGCAATATAATGTACTAATAAGAACGTTTTAAATAAAACTTTTTAATATGTGGATTTTAGATATTCTATTTTTAAAATACACAACTTAAAACGTCCGTTATTTCATACAAACAAAATTGCATGGAATAACGGACATTTATATTTGAAATTAATTATTTCTTAGTTTCTTCAATCGACGTTGAAAATTTTGTAAATAATTAGGCTCACATTCAAAGAAGATAATTTTAATACATTACAAATTAACCAATTGATCTAATTGCTTCTGAATTTCTTCATTTTTTATTTTACGATGTGATGCATTGTA
Source organism: Flavobacteriales bacterium UBA5933 (assembly GCA_002430925.1). Classification (GTDB taxonomy): domain Bacteria; phylum Bacteroidota; class Bacteroidia; order Flavobacteriales; family Weeksellaceae; genus Empedobacter. The sequence goes on along the minus strand of DJDD01000055.1, from coordinate 5,566 downwards.
CACACATTTTCCATCTTTTATAATAAGGATTTGTGGTGATTCGTGCAGAACATTGTAACGGCGTTCAATCTCATTAGAGAGAGGTCTTTACGTTAATAAATCTAAATAATTCAATTCGAAATCGCTTTCTTTTACAATATCCCAAATAGGCTCGTAAATGTAGAAAATTAACAGTAATTCAAGTTGCTGAACGTGCTGGTATTTCTAGATCAACATTAAGTTTAATAGAAAAAGGAGGATTTAGTGTTGCTATGGGAGCTTATTTTAATGTTTTAAGAATATTAGGTTTACATGATGATTTCTTTCAATTAGCAGCAGATGAGTTTGGTAGAAAATTACAAGGTATAGAATTACTGTAATTACATTTTTTAAATTAAATTTTGTCACAAATTTTCACTAAATTTGTGACATAAAATTAACCAAAAATAAAATGAAATCATCTAAAAATCAAATAGAAACAAAGATTTCAAAATCATCTTTTGGCGAAATATTTTTTTTAGATGATTTCTCAAAATATGGCTCTTCAGATAACATCCGTAAAGTACTTTCTCGTTTAGAAAATGAAGGTTTAGTTGAGCGTTTAGCTCAAGGTATTTATCTTAAACCTAAAAAAGATCCGTTGTTAGGTACTATTTATCCCACAACTGAAGAAATCGCGAAACAAATCGCACAACGAGATAAGGCACGTATTTCTCCCACAGGAGTTTTGGCTTTATATTTATTAGGTTTAACAACTCAGATTCCTTTAAAAGCTGTGTATCTAACAGATGGATCACAACGTGAAATCAAAATAGGAAATCGTACCATTCAATTCAAAAAAACAGTTCCTAAAAGCTTTGCTATTAAAGATGAATTGTTACACTTAATTATTCAGGCTTTTAAAGAAATAGGTCAAAAAAAGGTGACAGATGAATTCTTAAATCAAATACAACCTAGCGTGCAACAATTGAATAATGAAGTAGTTCAAAAACAATTAAAGTACGCTCCTGTTTGGATTCAAAAACAAATTAATAACCTTGCGAAAGACAATAACAATGTGGATTAACCTTACGAAAGAACAAAAAATTCAGATACTTGAGCAAACAGGTATAGCCAAAGGTTTACCAGCGTTTGTAATAGAGAAAGATTGGTGGGTTTGTATTTTGTTGAAAGCTATTTTTCAATCTCAATATGCTGATTCAATTATCTTTAAAGGTGGGACATCTTTAAGTAAAGCTTATCATTTAATTGATCGATTTTCTGAAGATATAGATTTAATTATTGATCGGCATTTTATTAGGATTTGAAGAATTAAATTCAAAATCTCAAATTAAAAAATTACGAAAAGCTTCAGGTGGATTTATTATCAATGAGTTTAGAGAAGAATTAATTCAGCAATTGGATCAATTAGGAATTAGCAAAGAATTATATGAAATCAAATACAACGAACATGTTGATGATACTACTGATCCCAATACATTAGAAATTTATTACCAATCTGTAGTGCCTGTAAATAATGCTTATATTCAACAAAGAGTATTATTAGAAATTGGTGCAAGATCTTTAACAGAGCCATCTGAAACAAAATCTATTATCTCTTTTATTGATGAAAACTATAAAAATTTACCTTTTACTGAACCTGATTTTAATGTCCAAGTAGTAATTCCAACACGTACTTTTATTGAAAAAGTTTTATTACTTCATGAAGAATTTTCAAAACCCATAGACAAAATCAGAACAGATAGATTAACTCGTCACTTTTATGATTTAGACAAAATGATGCAAGCAGATTTTGGTGAAAAAGCTATAGCTGATGACAATTTATTTCAGACTATTGTAAATCATCGTAAAACTGTAAATCCATTAAGAGGTTTAGATTATTCTAATCACGAAAAAGGAAAATTAAGCATTATTCCTCCTGATGAAATTCTATCAAAATGGGAACAGGATTATAAAACAATGCAAGAACATATGATTGTTGGAGATAGTTTGAGCTGGTTAAATTTGTTAAATCAAATGAAAAAAATTCAAGAATTGTTTAATCAATAAATTTTATGTCGAGATAATAAAAGTGCAATTGATTGCACTTTTTAGGGTTTAATATAAGTTATGAATATAATTGGTATCAGTTAGTGGCATATATAGCACTATTTAAATAATTCTCAATACTGATAGATTATAAATTTACTAATTGATCTAATTGCTTCTGAATTTCTTCATTTTTTATTTTACGATGTGATGCATTGTATACACATTTTCCATCTTTTATAATAAGGATTTGTGGTGATTCGTGTAGAACATTGTAACGGCGCTCAATCTCATTAGAGAGTGGTCTATACGTTAATAAATCTAAATAATTCAATTCGAAATCGCTTTCTTTTACAATATCCCAAATAATATCACATAATCCACAAGTTGTACTGTGTTTATAAATAATTTTTGGTTGATTAAAAGATGCTTGATCAATTTGGTCTAAGTGATCTAAAGTTGTAATATCTATTTTTTTCATTTTTGTTTCTATTATTTCAGTTATAAAATTACGTTGAAAAGAAGGAATAACCTATAAAATGATAAATTATAAAAAAGAAAATAAAGTTTCAGATTTGAATTTGATTTGACTTTTAGGTAGCGTTAAACTAATTAAAGGTTTAGCATCTCATCAGATAACACACCTGTTTTTTTTACTTTTGTATAGGATATTTGCTACTCTCATGATTTAATCGATTTAACTTCTAATTTTATCTCTAATCCTAACGCGTCACATAATTTTTGCAATGTTTCTAAAGTTGGATTACCATTACCACTTTCAAATTGTTTTAATGTTCGTAAACCAACACCCGAAATTTCAGCTAATGTTTCTTGTGTAATAGCTAAAACTTTACGACGTTTTTTTATTTGTTCAATTAATAATAGTGTCATATAATGCACTTTTAAGATGGTATTGTAGTTTTAAAGTATCGAAAAGTAAAATTAGTGCATTATATTGCGCTAAATAGAGATATAATTATATTTTTATAATAATATACCCTTTAGGGTACAAAAATAATTATTTAATATTATTTATACCCTATAAGGTATAAGTAAAAAATATTTTTTATATTTATACCTTAAAGGGTACAGTATGGAATTATCAATTGCAGAATTTGTAAAACAAAAACGAAAAAGATTAAAGATTACTCAGCCAGAACTTGCAGAAAGAGCAGGTGTTGGTCTTCGTTTCATTCGTGAATTAGAACAAGGTAAACCAACTTTAAGATTAGATAAAGTAAATCAAGTATTAGCATTGTTTGGATCTGAAGTTGGCGTTATTGATAAAATTAAGATATGAGAGAAGGATTAGTATACTATAAAGACAAATTTGCAGGTATAATTACCGAAAATGAGGATGGATTTATATTTAAATATGACATAGAATATTTAAATGATGAAAATTCTAAACCTATTAGTTTAACTCTACCAAAGCAGATTGAAAACTATGAAAGCAAAATATTATTTCCATTTTTCGATGGTTTAATACCCGAAGGGTGGCTTTTAAATATAGCTGTGAAAAATTGGAAATTAAATACAAAAGATCGATTTGGGTTATTACTTATACTTTGCAAAGATTGTATTGGTAGTATATCTATCATACCAAAAAATAAGGAATAATGAAAAAGTGTTTAAGCTGTTATAAAGAACTGTCAGAAAACGAAATTGATTTCCATTCTAAATGTGCTAGAAAAATATTTGGTAATCATACTCTACCACAAATTGATTTTGATAGTAAGCAAATTGAAGAATTAGCTAAGAAAATTATTAATAGAAGTATAGCACTAACAGGAGTTCAACCAAAGCTATCTTTAAATCTAATTAATGACAAAAATAAACAATCAAGATTTACAATTGTTGATCTTGAGGGGAGTTATATACTAAAACCAGCATCGAATGACTATATTAATTTACCTGAAAATGAAGATTTAACTATGCATCTAGCTGATTTAGTTAAAATTAAAACAGCCAAACATAGTTTAATTCGTCTTAAGTCGGGTGAATTAGCTTATTTAACAAAAAGATTTGATCGAAAAGAAAATCAAAAAATTTCAGTTGAAGATTTTTGCCAATTAAGCGAAAATCTAACTGAACATAAATATCGTGGGTCTATAGAAAAAATAGGCAAATTGATCTATCAATATACTAAAAACAGTGGTCTAGAAGCTCAAAGATTATTTGAAATAGTACTATTCAATTATTTAGTAGCTAATGCAGATATGCATCTCAAGAATTATTCATTAATTGAAAATGAATTTAATGAATATGAACTATCTCCAGCTTATGATTTATTAAACACACTAATCCTTATTCCAGATGATAAAGAAGAAACAGCATTAACAATTAATGGGAAGAAAAATAGATTAAAAATTGAAGATTTTGATAAATTAGCAGAATCACTTAAAATCTCGGAGAAATCTTTAGAATCTATTTATAAAAAATTTATCAAGGTAAAACCAAAATGGGATGAATTTATTCAACTAAGTTTTTTAAACGATGATGTTAAACTAGAATATCAAGAAATAGTTAATAACAGATTTAAGAAGATTTTCTATTAATTTCTATGAAATAATGTTAAACTTTTATAAATTTCACTTCATTAAAACTACATCTTTTTAATTATAAACTACTGTATTTAAGTTGTTGATATATTTTTCATTAGCAAATAGAACTTATTATATTTTTAAATATAAAAAGCTGCAAGAAATTTTAATAAATTTCTTGCAGCTTTTTTGTTTGTATAAGTTGTATTAATGACATTAATTCTTATTCCATTTCAATTTTTCTTTATTTAACTTGTCAATGACAGGTTGATATTTAAACTCAAAATCAATATTCTGTTTTGTTTTATTAAATTCTTTAACAAAAAGAATGAATTCTTCTAAGAAATCAAAAGGTTGTTCAATTTTTTCTCTAAATTTATTAGACTCTAAATACGAAATAAATCCTTCGACTGAATTAAATAGTTTATTAATTACTTCAATAGATAAACCTATTTTAAATGAATTTTTACCTTCTCCAAACCAATCTTGTGGCTTAATACAATACATCAAAAATTCGATATAATATTTAGGTATTATATCATAAATAAGTTTATCTCTATTTTTATCAATAGTTTTTGATATAGAATTCCAGCTACGATTATTTTGTATCTGCCAATCTTTTACGAAACATAATTGGTAACAATCCCAAAATTTTTCATCTATTCCATTAATTGACTTTGAATTATTATCAAAGCAAAAAATTAAGAATTTGTCTATTTCTTTTTTATTTAAAGGTAAAGATAAATCTGAATGACCATGTCTATCATACAAAAACTTAACAAAATCACATTCGAAATCGTAATAATCTTTCTGTTCATAAAATAAAGATTTAAAAAATAATTTGACTTCCTCAATATTCTTATATCCAAATTTACTAATAAACAAGTCATTATAATCATTCATACAATTATATAAAAAATCAAAATCTATTCCTTGATACTTAAAAATTCTATCTTTTGACTTTAATCTACTTATATAAAAAAGTATTTTTATGAAAACTTCATATTCTTCTTTAG
>DJDD01000137.1 GCA_002430925.1 Flavobacteriales bacterium UBA5933 | reverse complement strand
AAGTAGTTGATATAGAAAAAGAATTAGCTAAATATGTTCCTATTGTACAAAATTATTATAGAGAAAGAAGAGGATTATTAACAGATAATTTTAAAGAATTAAAATTAGTTAATGCAGAACAAAAAAGATTAATAGAATCTGATCCTTCTTCGGTATTGGATAGTGGAGGAAATGCTTCTTCAAATATTGTAGTTCCAGATGTAAAGAAAAATCGCACTGGGAAATCTGATGAAGAAAAAGCAGCTGATAAATTAAAACGACAAAATGAATCAGATTTAAAAAAAGCACAAGAAGAAGCAAAAAAATCTGATGAACTGAATAAAAATTTAAATGCTACGGCTTTAGAATCATTAAGAGCTTATGAAGACGAAAAACGCAAAATTTTACTTGAATCTAGAGAACAAGCTATCCTTGATGAAAAAATTGATTTCGAACGTAAAAGAAATAATTTAAAAACACAGAATGAGACTATTCAATCTGAAATAATTGCAGCTCAAACAGAAATTGAAAAACTTGAAAAGTCTAAAAATGAGACGAAATCTACTGAAGCTAAGGTAGAATATAATAATGCTATAAATAGTTTACAAGTAGCCAATAAGAAAAGAGAGAGTTTACAAGCTGCTAACAATAGTATTATGGAGCAGATGCAAAAGACGCATCAATTTAATTTACAAAAAATAAAAGTTTTATGGGATGGTAAAGATTTTGAACGTTGGATAAATAAAGAAAATACACGCATCAATGCTTCTCGTCGATCGGATGAAGACGAAATTAACCAGATCAATTCTTTAGGAGAAGCAAAAGAAAAACTACAAAATCTTCAATATTTAAAATTAACTGATACAGAGTTTAAAAATTTAAAATCTTTAGAAGATGCTAAACGCTATTTAAGAGAGGAAGCTGATAGAAAAATGCTTGCAGCTCAGTTAGCTTCATTTGAGTTACAAAAAGCAAAGCTGGTTGAATCAATTAATGAATTATCTGATGGTGATGCTAAAGATAAATTATTAGCAGATTTAGAAGCTTTAGAAGATAGAATCACTCAGGTGAAAGGCTCTATTAAAGGAGGTAAAGATGTTGATAACAAAACTGTAACAGAGGAAGGTCGTGCTGCTATGAATGATGTTGATTTACTTGGTTTTTCAGCAACACAGTGGTCTGATATGTTTCAAAATCTAAAAACTACGCAAGGTCAATTAGAAATTTTAAAAGCTGGTGTTCAAGCTTTAGGCAATGCTTTTTCTATGTTTAATAATCTTCAAAATAGTTTGAATCAAAGGGATTTAAATTCCTTTACAAAAAACCAAGATAAAAAGAAATTAGCATTATTAAAGCAATTAAATCAAGGTTTTATTAATCAAGAAGAATATCATAAAGGAGTTCAGCTACTTGAAGAAGAAACAGATAGAAAAAAATCTGAAATTGAATTAAAGCAAGCTAAAATGGAGCGAGCTATGGCTGTTTCTCAAATTGCAATTAATACAGCTTCAGCTATAATGAGTATTTGGGCTCAAGTTCCAAAATTTGATTTTGGAATTTCTGCAGGAGTTTTAACAGGGTTTGTTTCAGCATTAGGAGTTGCTCAAGCTGCTACAGTATTGGCTCAACCATTACCATCTTACGCAGAAGGAGGTTTTTTTGAAGGTTATACAGGATCTTCTTCTTTTTCTCCAGATGAAACGGGAGAGCGACCAGTTGGTTTGGTTAAACTTCACGAAAAAGAATGGACCGCTCCTCGTTGGATGACTCAATCTCCAAGATTAGCAAATACGTTTGAGTATTTAGAAAATGTTAGAAAAAGTAAAACTATACCAATGGCTGAAGGAGGTTATATTAATAATAATACATCAACAACTTCTTCTGTATCAACACCTCAAAATTTAGAAACATATACTGATTATGTAGAATACATTGCTGTTTTATCAGATGTTCGTGAATTACTTCAAAAATTATCCGATGATGGTGTAATGGCATACATTATAGAAAATGCAGAAAATGGTAAAAAAATATTAAGAATGGTAAAATCTTATGAAAAAATTGAACAAAGAGCATCTGGAAAATAATTCTTTCCAAGAATTAAGAGTTTTTGAAAATAATGATATAAATAAAGCGGTTGATAGTATTTATCAATTGCTTTATGAAAATTTTGGAAGTATTTCTGAAGGTATTGTTGTTTGTGGCTCTGTAGCTAAATTACTACATGGTTATTTTAAGTCAGATTATAAAGTAAAAGATGTTGATTTACTTATTGTCAATCCATTTTTCTATCGTTTTTTGAAGAATAACATAGAGAAATTAGGTGTAGATTATAGAATTGATGAGCACAAAATTATTTTATTCTATCCTTTTATTTGTATTGAATTATGGGAAAATAATTTAGCAGAGGATAAAAATAAAAGAATAGTAGGAACATTTAAAAATAAAATTAAATATAGTATTTATGTCGATTAGAACACGTAAAGATTGTCATATTAGTACAGGAAGTCAAGGTACATATGAAGTGTGTGAAACAGTTCCTTTAGTTGATTGGAATTTATTGCCTCAGAATCCTAAATTATCAACTACTAATAATTTAAGTTCAATTATTCAAAATATTCAGCTTCCTGAGTTACAATATATTTATCCATTATATTCAAGTTTTAAATATGTAATTTCTTTTATTAATTCTTCTTCAGTTGATTGGGTGAAATGCTCTGCTAGTAAATTAAATGGAAATGTACTGAATGTGTCCCCTGGTGAAAATGTAGATTTAACGTATTCATTTTATAATTTAGATTTATTGGGTATTGGTATTACTCAACTTGTAGTAAGATGTCAAGCTTTTGGAGTTAAAAATGGCATTGAAACAGAATTAAATGAAAGTATAGAAGGTATTATTGAAATGTCAAAAACAGATAATTCAGGATCTACTTTTTCTACAAATAAAGATGTATTTAATTTAGAATTTAATTTGGCAAACAATACTTTATCAGGAGATAAAGAAATTATTGTTTATAGCAAAAATAATGTAACGTGGACTAACCAACCATTTAATCTATCAGTTAATAAAATTGAAAACCAAACAACAACATCTTTATTTCTTGATTTAAAAACAACATCAATAATTGAAGGTAGTTATAGTGATTTATTCTTAATAGGAGCTGAAGGTAAATCTAAGCGTGTAACAATTAATTTATCTGTAGTTAATAATATTTCTCAATTTTATATTACACCTGATAATTTTGATTTTTCGTTGTTAAAATCAGAGAATAAGACAGCTTCTGGAGTAGTAATAGTTGATAATCCTAACCAACTATCTATCGAATTAGATTCTTATCCTAACTTTTTGAAATCATGTGTTTTTCAAAATAATCAGATAAAGTTTGAAACAAAAAATGCAAATGATTTAGGAGTAGGTTTACAAAGCGGAAATATTAAATTAAAAACAGATAAAGCTGAAAAAAGTATTTTTATAAAAGTTGATGTTGTTGAGCATCTCATTTCAGATTTTGTAAACGAACCTTATTATTTTGCTTTGGATCGCAAAAAAATATTACTTAATCGTGTAAACCTATTAGCGGTTAAAGTAGAGATGAAATTAGAAATGTTTTTCATTGGTTATGGACAGACTTATAATGAAGTAGAAATATATCAATTACCATATTTTCAAAATAAAGTTATCTTTTATCCAGGAGAAGAAGTTAATGATTTTTTTGTTAAGCAACGAAATAAACAAAGTTTTATAGATAGTTTTGATGCTTATCAATTTGCTTTAGTAAAAATTACATTATCAGAAATTGATGACTCCGATAATTTATTAAAAAATTATAGTTTAGATCAGATTAGATTTGTAGCTGGCTATAAGCCAAAATGTTTTCCTTTTTTTACTGATTTTTCTGTTAGACGTTTTTTTTCTGATTCAAATATTTCGATTTCTGCAGCAATGATTCCTATACATAAAGATGTAAATGATTTGGTTAGTAGAATTGGTCAAAAATTAAATAATGGTTATTTAGTTAGAACCATAAATTTTAATGCTAAAAAATTTAATTCAGAATATCGAATAGAGAACTTTAATTCAATTCAATTTATACCTATTCCTGGTTCTTCTAAAATTGTAAATATATATTTTGAAACTCATAATTTAGTCTTTGATTGGTTTACATGCTCTGCAGATTATGAGTTTCCATCAGATTTTGAACATACAGTTTCTGATAATGTTAAGAGTGGTAATGAAGAGAAATTTGAGACGAAACAAACAAAAAATATAACTATAAATACAGGTTGGTTATTGAATGAAGAAGTTGAAGTTATTGATGCTATATTTAATAGTAATTTTGTCTTAATTGAATTACCTGATAAAGTTATTCGTGCAATTCCTACAGCTAAAAAAAATAACTTAGGAACATCAGAAGAAGGGTTTAAATCACTTATGTTAGAATTTAAAATTTTACAAGATGAAAGATAAATTTATAACATCTGAATTTGAAATAGACTTAAGTAATTGTAAAATATCTGTTACTGAAGAAAATCCAAGGTTTAAAGACTCTTTTTGGACAAAATATTCATTACCATTCGATGTTATTATGGATAGAGATTTTCAATCCAAATTAGGTCATTATTCATCTTTATATACAAAAGGTCTTAAACGATATCATGATGGCTATCATGTTTTTGAAGGGAAACTATTAAAGGGTAAGTTAGAAGTTTTAGAAATTTCAGGAAATACTTTAAAATGTCAAATAGATAGTGGTTTTGAAGATTTACCAAATTTTGACAAATCATTGTCAGAGCTACCTTTATTAAATATAAATGTTGAAGATATTTATAACCATGCAGAAGAAATATGTAAAAAAAAATATCCTGAAACATCATATAATTTCCCAAAATTAATAACGGATCAATTTGATTTAAGTTCTGAAGGTTGGCAGTCATTTGATGGTTTAATTAATAATAGATATCAAAAATCGGGTAACTGGATTTTTCCAAGAAATGAAGTTACTAATGGAACTGATGTTGTTAATAGAAATATTATTTGTCCATTACCATATTTACTTTATTTATTAGAAATAGGTTTTAAAGATGCTGGATTTATATTGTCTGGAGATATATTGAATGACGAATTATTAAAGCAAAGAACTGTATACCCTGGATCAGATTATTTTACTACTTCAGATCAAAAATCATTTAAAGAGAATATATATGATTTAGATTATACAGCATTTACAGAAGGTAATCGAACAACTTATTCTCGTAAAATAGAAATAAATGCACCAGGTAAGTATCGTGTCCTTGGTAAAATTTTATTAGAAGATAATGATAAGTTTGGTATTAGTTTTAATAATGTTAAAAAGTCATATTTTTCTAAACCTAATAATTCAAATAGTTTACCATTAGAGAATTATGATATAACATTTGATGTGAGTATAGAAGAAGCTCTAAAGACTTATATTTTAGATTTTCTTTTCGAAGGTAAAGCTAAAAATAACGAATTTGATACTGAAGGAAATAACATAGGGGTTGCACAAATACAAATAAATCCAATTAGAGTTCATAATACAAATGGAGATGCTATTCCATTTGTATTTAATGAAAATGTTGTTAATTTAAAAAGAGCTGTTCCTGATATGACTTTCGGAGATTTAGTTACAACGATAAAAAATTGGAGAAATTATGATTTAATTTTTGATGGTTCTCGAGTTTATATGAACTTTATTAAGATAGATAAATCGCGTGATCCTATTGACTTTACTCAATTTGAAATTGAAAAACCTACTAGAAAATTTACAGATAAAGAATCTTTTATTTTAAAATTTCCTGATAATGATTTAGCTAAGTTTGATAATATTTTTTTTGATGAAAATGGTTTTCAATTAAATGCTACTCAGAATAAAAATACTTCAGAAATTATTATTAATGGATTTGCAGTTCCATTAGTTACTTTTCGTGGAACTACAACTGCAAAAATAATAGATGACAATAATTTGTTGCAACTGGTCTATTATGATGGTTTAACACCATCAGGATATAACCATGCATCAAATCCTAATGGTTTACATGGGGAATATATAGCAAAAGAATTACTTCCTTGGTTTAAAAATAGAGTAGTAAATATTGGTTTCCAGTGGACTATTGTAGTTCCTAAACAAAAATTAAGAAATATTAATATTCGCACAGAAATATTTTGCTACGGTAAAAAACAATGGTTTAAATCTATAACTAAAAATCAAATAACATCTGATATTTATTCTGTTGAATTTATAACTGAAGGATTAGATTAATCCTTCAGTTATTTATTTTTTTCTTCTTTGATTAGTTGTTTAACTGGTTGTTTAACAATATTTTCATTGTTATTAGATGTTGTAATTGATTTTTTTAAGAATTCAATTTCTTGTTTTAATCTTT
>DJDD01000107.1 GCA_002430925.1 Flavobacteriales bacterium UBA5933 | reverse complement strand
TTTTGAGACAGCCTCTTTTTAAATTATATGATTGTTGCTTTTAAATTCTAAAAATCATCATCTGATCCTTTTAATTTTTCTGCATTTTCTGCCATCTTTAATGCATCAATCATCTCTTGAATGTCTCCATTCATAAAGTTATCTAAATTATAAATAGATTTATTGATACGGTGATCTGTAACACGACCTTGTGGATAGTTATATGTTCTGATTTTTGCAGAACGATCTCCTGTAGATACTAAAGATTTACGTTGTGCTGAACGTTCTGAGTGTTTTTTCTCGTACTCTATTTCATACAATTTAGTACGTAATAACTGTAAAGCTTTTTCTCTATTTTTATGCTGAGAACGAGCTTCTTGACATACAATTACAATTCCTGAAGGCTTGTGTGTAAGCTGAACTTTAGTCTCAACTTTATTTACATTCTGCCCTCCTGCACCTGATGAACGAGCCGTTTGATATTCCAAATCAGCTGGATTAATAACTACATCTACTTCTTCTGCTTCTGGTAAAACAGCTACAGTAATTGCTGATGTATGAACACGACCTTGAGATTCTGTTTCTGGAACACGTTGTACACGGTGCACTCCAGATTCGTATTTCATTGTTCCGAAAACGGCATTACCTTCTACTTGCATTACAAGTTCTTTGTAACCTTTTCCTGAAGCTTCAGAAGAATTTAATACTTCATGTTTCCATCCTTTTTCTTTGAAATACATAGAATACATACGATAAATATCTTCTACGAAAATAGCTGCTTCATCACCTCCTGTACCAGAACGTAATTCTACAACAACGTTTTTGTCATCTTCTGGATCCTTTGGGATAAGCATCATTTTAATTTCTTCTTCTAAAGGAGGAATTGCATTGATTGCTTCGTCTTTTTCTATTTTGGCTAATTCTACCATCTCAGCATCAGAACCATCTGCTATGATTTCCTCTGCTTCTTCGATTGCATTAATGTAACCTTCGTATGTTTTTTGAATTTCTACAAAGTCTCTTAAATCAGAGTATTCTTTGTTTAATTTTGCGTAACGAGCTTGATCTGTTACAATGTCTGGCTGGATAATTAAATCCGCTACTTCATCGAAACGTTGTTTGATTGCTCTTAATTTATCTAATAGACCTAAATCTGCCATAATCAATTATTGGTTTGCAAAGATACAAGTTATCAAGGGATTCTAAAAATTTGTATAAAAAAAACCGACGAAATTTCGTCGGTTTTCTTTAAATAATTCAATTTATTATCTTGTAAATAACATTTCGCGGTATTTAGTTAATGGCCACAAGTTGTTGTCGATTAATTCTTCTAATTCATCTGAATGGTAACGAATATCATCAAATAAAGGTTTTACTTTATTTGCAAAAGCTTCTGCTTGTTTTTGATGATTTTCAGTTTCTTTCGCTTTCTTAGTTTCTTTTACTAACTTATCAACAGAAGTTTTAATTACATTGATATGTTTAGAAATAACTTTGATTAAATCAATTTGATCTTTAGCTAATTTTTCAAATTCAGAACCAAAAATTTCTTTTAAACCTTTTACATTTTCTACCAATACATTTTGGTATTTTACTGCTGCTGGAATAATTTGAGATAAAGCTAAGTCTACTAAAACATTAGATTCAATTGCTATTTTAGTTGAATATTTTTCTAATTTAATTTCATTACGAGCTTCAACTTCACGAGCAGAAAGAACACCTGTTTTTTCATAAATCTCAATATATTTTGGATTTAACTCTAATTTTAAAGCTTCTGGAGTTGTTTTATAATTGTTTAAACCTCTTCCTTCTGCTTCTTTAACCCAATTATCAGAATATCCATCTCCTTCGAATAAGATATGACGAGAAGATTTTACATACTCACGTAATACATTGAAAATAGCTTCGTCTTTTGATAAACCTCCAGCTACTAAACCATCAACTTCAGCTTTAAAGTCTTTTAATTGTTGAGCAACGATTGTATTAATTACAGTCATTGGCTCAGCACAGTTAGCAGCAGAACCTACAGCACGAATTTCAAATTTATTTCCTGTAAAAGCAAATGGTGAAGTTCTGTTACGGTCTGTATTATCTAATAAAATTTCTGGAATTTTACCTACAACGTTTAATTTTAATTCTGTTTTTTCTTGAGGAGATAATTTACCTTCAGTTACTTTTTCTAATTCATCTAAAACAGCAGTTAACTGAGATCCGATGAAAATAGAAATAATTGCAGGAGGTGCTTCATTTGCTCCTAAACGGTGATCGTTACCCGCTTCTGCAATTGCAGAACGTAACATATCTCCATATTCAGAAACAGCTTTTATTGTATTAATAAAGAATGTAAGGAACTGTAAATTCTTTTTAGGATTTTTACCTGGAGATAATAAGTTTTCTCCTGTATCTGTAGATAAAGACCAGTTATTGTGTTTTCCTGATCCATTTACTCCAGCAAATGGTTTTTCGTGAAGAAGAACTTTAAAATCGTGTTTTTTAGCAATACGTCCCATTAAATCCATTAATAATGAATTGTGATCTACTGCTTGATTTGCTTCTTCGAACATTGGAGCACACTCAAATTGGTTAGGTGCAACTTCGTTGTGACGTGTAGTAATTGGAATACCTAATTTCATAGATTCTACTTCCAATTCTTGCATATAAGCCATTACACGCATTGGAATAGCTCCAAAGTAATGATCATCTAACTGTTGTCCTTTTGCAGGAGAATGTCCTACTAATGTACGACCAGTTAATTGTAAATCTGGGCGCGAGTTATATAAATTTAAATCAACTAGGAAATATTCTTGTTCCCAACCTAATGTTGATTGTACTTTTGTTACGTTTTTATCAAAATATTTAGCAACTTCTGTTGCTGCATCATCAACAACTTGTAATGCTCTTAATAATGGAACTTTATAATCTAACGTTTCTCCAGTATAAGAAATAAATACAGAAGGAATAAATAAAGTTGTTCCTATAATAAATGCTGTAGATGTTGGATCCCAAGCTGTGTATCCTCTCGCTTCAAAAGTATTACGAATACCTCCATTTGGAAAAGAAGATGCATCTGGTTCTTGTTGAACTAATGCTGAACCTTCGAAAGTATCAATTGCACGACCATCTTCTGTTGGACGAAAAAATGAATCATGTTTTTCTGCAGTTGTACCTGTTAAGGGTTGAAACCAGTGTGTAAAGTGTGTAGCTCCTTTAGAAATAGCCCAATCTTTCATTGCAGATGCAACTTGATCAGCAAATTCACGAGGAATCTTTGTTCCTTTTACCTTGGCAGACATAATAGCTTTAAATGCTGGTTTTGGCAAATATTCTCTCATAGTATCATCAGAAAATACATTTTGACTAAATAAAGTAGAAAGTTTTTCTGTTATAACAACATTTTCTGCTTGTTTATTCACTGTTTTTTCTAATGCTTTAAATCGTAATGTAGACATTAAGTATTTGTTTTTTTGTTTGACTAAGCAAAAATAACATAAAAACAAATACATACCCTTATTTTTTTAAGGGTTAGAAATATTTTTTATCATTTATTATAAAACATCCCCTAAATAGTGGTGTTTATAGTATTCAAATAACAATTTATTAACTTTATTTTATAAAAAAAGCTGCTTTAACTAATGTTAAAGCAGCTTTTAGACACTCATAATATAAAAAGTTCTTGGTCTATCTGAAACGATCTACTGATTTTACAAGGTCATCATCCTTCTTAATCATCCGATTGGCAATTGACAGAAGCACAATCGAAGCTAAAGGAACCAATGCCCAAATACCTTTCTCAGAATTTCCTTCTCCAGGTAAGTTAAGTAAACTGTATACAAAAGAACCAATTAATAAAACATTCAAAATAATATTTAACCAATCTAGCTTTATTTGTAAGCTACGCTTTTTGTAAAGCATAATAGTTAAAAATGAAATTAAAGCAGAAAAGAAAAAAGCTAATGAAAAAATATAATTTCCTTGTTCTGGATTTGACAACCAATCTAATTTAATATCAAATAATTTGTCAAAATTTGTGGCGAATATACTCGAGATTATTCCACTTAAGAATAAATATATACTTTGCTTTCTTTGTATCATTTCTTAAATTTCGAATACAAATATAATTTTTTTTTTTTGATTTTTTATAATTATTCGTACTATTGCATTAATAAATCTCAAATTTATCGCTTTATAACAATTCTATTGTTATGATTCCCAATTACTTTATTGAATTATAAAATAAACAAATTAATACCTTAGTTATAGGATTATGTTTGATATCAAAGAATTAAAATCACTAAAATTACCTGATTTACAAAATGTTGCTGAGCAACTAAAAATTGATGGGTATAAAAAATTAAAAAAAGGTGAATTGCTTGATGCTGTATTAGCATTTATAAACTCTCAACCAAAAGCGGAAGAACCTAAGGCACAAAAACCAAAGGCAAAAGAAGCAAAAGCGAAGGAGAAAAAAGTTATCAATGAATCTACTCCCGTAGAAGAAAATGATAAATTGCCAAAAGAAAATAAAAAAAGAAAAAGAGTTCCTACAACTGAGGTTGATAATCAACCAAAAGTAAATGAACAAAATACAGCAGAAGAAAAAAATTCTGAAACAACTGATAAAGTTCAAAAAACGGAAGAAACTAATCCTAGAGTAAACAAGTTTCAAGAACGATCTAATAAAAGTCAAGATCTACGTAAAAACAATCAGAACAATCAGAAAAAAAATAACAACAATCATTCTTCTGAAAAAAATCAAAACGAAAATCATCATCAAAATAACCAAAATCAAAGAAATAAATATCGCGCTGCGAATTATGAATTTGATGGTATTATAAATACTGAAGGTGTTTTAGAAATTTTACCTGATAATAATTACGGTTTTCTTCGTTCTTCTGATTTTAATTATTTATCATCTCCTGATGATGTTTATGTTTCTCAATCACAAATTCGTTTATTTGGTTTAAAAACTGGAGACACAATTACAGGGGAAGTTCGCCCTCCAAAAGAAGGTGAAAAATATTTTCCTTTAATTAAAATAAAAGAAATCAATGGTCGTACACCTGATTATGTACGTGACCGTATTGCTTTTGAGCATTTAACTCCTCTTTTCCCTAACGAAAAATTCAATTTAAGTAAATCTAAAGCATTATCAAACCGTGTTATCGACTTATTTACTCCACTAGGTAAAGGACAACGTGGTATGATTGTAGCACAACCAAAAACAGGTAAAACATCGCTTTTAAAAGATATTGCCAATGGTATTGCTCAAAATCATCCTGAGGTTTATTTGATAGTTTTATTAATTGACGAACGTCCAGAAGAGGTTACAGACATGAAACGTTCTGTAAACGGAGAAGTAATTGCCTCTACTTTTGATGAAGAAGCAAATCGCCACGTAAAAGTTGCGAATATTGTTTTAGAAAAAGCAAAAAGAATGGTAGAATGTGGTCATGATGTTGTAATTCTTTTAGATTCTATTACACGTCTAGCAAGAGCTTACAACACTGTTTCTCCCGCATCTGGTAAAGTTTTATCTGGTGGTGTTGATGCAAATGCTTTACATAAACCTAAACGCTTCTTTGGAGCTGCTCGTAATATAGAAAATGGAGGTTCTTTAACGATTATAGCTACAGCATTAATAGATACAGGTTCTAAAATGGACGAGGTTATTTTCGAAGAATTCAAAGGAACTGGTAACATGGAATTACAATTAGATCGTAAGATTGCAAACAAACGAATTTTCCCTGCTATTGACCTTGTAAATTCTTCTACTCGTAAAGACGATTTATTATTGGATGAAAATACTCAACAACGTATGTGGGTTTTAAGAAACCATTTATCAGATATGAATCCTGTAGAAGCTATGGAATTTTTACATAGCCGAATTAAAAATTCGTTGAATAACGATGAGTTTTTGATTTCTATGAATAAATAGTAAAAAAAGAAATATAAATACTTTAAAACCATCTAAAATTAGTTAGGTGGTTTTTTTATGCTCTTTATTTTTTTTATTAGGCAATCCCTACGGGCCGCACTTTTTGTTCCCAATCTTTACTAGCAAAGAAAAGGAAAATATAAAAAACATTCTAAGATGCTAGCAAAGGATTTCCACTT
>DJDD01000109.1 GCA_002430925.1 Flavobacteriales bacterium UBA5933 | reverse complement strand
CAACGCTCTATTTCCAAAATTAAGATAACATTTTACAATTAAAAATTTTCAAATATTAAAAATTGAAAAGGTTATCAACAAGTTGTTAATTAATTAATTTACAATTCATAAGATTTCAATTCATAAACTATATTTTAACAACAACTAAATATAGTTAATTATTTTTAATGAAAAAAAATAGGCAAATCTATTCTCAAGATTTGCCTATTTATAAGGATAATTTTATTTTTTATCTTGCTATATTAACAGCTCTTGTTTCTCTAATAACAGTTACACGAACTTGACCTGGATAAGTCATTTCATTCTGAATTTTATCAGAAATTAAAAATGATAATTCTGAAGCTTTTGCATCATCTACTTTATCACTTTCTACTATGACACGCAATTCACGACCTGCTTGTATTGCATATGCTTTTTCAACTCCATCAAAATTTAAAGCAGTAGCTTCTAAATCTTTTAAACGTTGCATATATGATTCTACAACTTGACGACGAGCTCCAGGGCGAGCTCCAGAAATAGCATCAGCAACCTGAATAATTGGCGAAATTAAAGACGTCATCTCTATTTCGTCATGGTGAGCCCCAATTGCGTTAATAACGTCAGGGTGTTCTCCGTATTTTTCTGCCCATTGCATTCCTAAAATCGCGTGAGGTAATTCTGATTCTTGTTCAGGAACTTTACCTATATCATGTAATAAACCTGCTCTTTTAGCTAATTTAGGATTTAATCCTAACTCAGCAGCTAAAGTACCAGCTAAGTTAGCTACTTCACGTGAGTGTTGTAATAAGTTTTGTCCATAAGAAGATCTATATTTCATACGACCAACAATACGAACTAAATCTTTGTGTAATCCGTGTATTCCTAAATCAAGAATAGTTTTTTTACCAACTTCTATGATTTCATCCTCAATTTGTTTCGTTGTTTTAGCAACAACTTCTTCAATTCTTGCAGGATGTATACGTCCATCAGTTACTAAACGATGCAATGAAAGACGAGCGATCTCACGTCTTACAGGATCAAAACAAGAAAGAATAATAGCCTCAGGTGTATCATCAACGATAACCTCTACACCAGTTGCAGCTTCTATCGCACGAATATTACGCCCTTCACGACCAATAATTCTACCTTTTATCTCATCAGATTCTATATTAAATACAGAAACTGCATTTTCTATCGCTTGTTCTGTTCCTATCCTTTGAATTGATGAAATAACAATTTTTCTAGCTTCGTTTTTCGCATCCAACTCAGCTTCTTCCATAATTTCTTGGATATGAGCTTGAGCCTTAGTTTTAGCCTCATCTTTTAAAACTTCGATCAATTCAGCACGAGCTTCTTCAGCAGAATAATTTGAAATTCTTTCAAGTATTTCTACTTGTTTATTGTGCATGGCATCAATTTCTTTCTGCTTAATATTTAACTTTTCAGTGCGTGCTTGTATATTTCCTTTTTCAGATTTTATTTGATCTTTTTGTTTATGTATTTCAGCTAAATCTGATTTTATTCTTTCTTCTCTTTCTTTTACTCTAAGCTCTGCATCAGAAACCTTTCTTTCTCTCTGATTTACAACTTCTTCGTGCTTAGATTTTAATTCTAAAAATTTTTCTTTCGCCTGAAAAATCTTTTCTTTTTTAATGGCTTCGCCATCCTTTTCAGCATCATTAATCAAAGATTGCGCTTTACGAGTAGCCTCGTTTATCAATTCTTGGTTTTGCTTATCAACCGATTTCTTTGATAAAAAATATCCTACCGTGGCACCTATAATTAATGTAACAATCGCAATAATTATTGTTGTCATTGGTTCCATAGATTATGTAATGTTTTTATATAAAAAAACCTACATTAGTCGAGTATGTTTTGAGTTAACTCCTGAAAACAGGATTTGAGTTAGTCCGATAGTCAAGTATCCACTGTCAATATAAAATTGAACCCTAAGGTTGTGGCCCGCTTTCCGAACGGTGTTCACTCGGTAACAAAACTAGTGTTGAGTTAACCAAAATAGCTAGAACTAATGTAGGAATATTGTAAAATAGACAGTTTCTCAACTGTCAGAACTTCTCTTTATTTGGGAATTGATTGATCTATCAATTCTAATAACTTAGAAATACGTTCTGTTGTCATTTCTTCGTTATCTTTTACTTGCTTTTTAAATTTAGCTTCACGTAACGCGAGTTGAATTGTTGCCATAGCAAGGGCATCTTGTTTGTCAGAAACAGCGTATTTCTGTTCAAATTGTTTCAAAATAGCATTTATCTCTTCTGCACAAGCAAGTATCATTTCTTGTTCGTCAGAATTAATCGTCATTGGATAATGACGTGAAGCAATTTTTATCTCAATTCGTTGAGTTGACATTCCTTATTTTTAATTATTTGTTTTAATTTGAGCGATGCACGTATCGACTTCTTTTATTAATTTGTTCATTCTTTGCTTCATCATTTGTTTATACTCCTGATTTCCGCTCATTGCATTAACGACCTTTAATCGTTTTACTTCTTCATTTAAATGTAAGTTATTCGCTTGCGAATCTCTCAATTTATTTTTTAATCTAGTGTTGTCATCTTTCAAAGAATCAATTTGCTTTTGCAATTTATCTAATTCTTGAATAGAATTTTCAGCACTCTTTAATATATTTTTATAATTCTCTAGTTGGTCTAAAAGGTTTAAAACTTTGTTTTCAAGTTCGTTAATTTTTTCCATTTTTTCCATCTTCTGAGAATTTCAATTATTCTAGCTTCTATTGCAAAAATAACATTTTTTTTACATCTTTTGATATAAATAAAAAATTATTATTTTATTTTTAGTATTCAATTGAAAAGTAGTGTTTTACAATGTTACAGAATATTAAAAGTATTTTCAATCAATTAATTCTCTTAAATAATTGTACACAAAAAAGAATTCAATACGATTACATATAATTATAAAAGATTTGGTTTATTTTTAGCAAAAATTAATAAAATCTTCATTGTGATAAAACCTATTTTTCTAAACTTAATTTTAACTTCTTGTGTATTCGGACAAAGAATTGAACAACCTAATCCTACTATATATCCTAAAAATTTATTCCAAAATCCTTTAGAAATAAATAATTATTTAGCAGCAAATTTTGGAGAATTAAGAACTAATCATTTTCATTCTGGATTAGATATAAAAACTCAACAAAGAGAAGGTTTAAAAGTTAAATCAATTGGAGATGGATATATTTCTAGAATCAATGTATCTCCTACAGGTTATGGAAATGCTATATATATAGACCATCCGAATGGGTATACTTCAGTTTATGGTCACTTACGTGAATTTTCACCAGAAATACAAGAGTATGTACGTAAACAACAATACAAAAAAGAAAGCTTTAAAATAGAACTTCATCCCAATCAAAAAGATTTCCCTGTAAAAGCTGGTGATATCATTGCTCTTTCTGGAAATTCTGGAGGGTCTGGAGGTCCTCATCTCCATTTCGAAATTAGAGATACGAAATCAGAAGAACCTATCAATCCTTTTTACTTTGGTTTTGATATTCCAGATACTCGTAAACCATCCATGTTAGGAATTTATGCTTATCCTATTGATGGCAACGTAAATGAAAAAACAACTAGAGTTACTATAGCAAATGGAAGTACTATTAATGCTGCTGGAACTATTGGATTTGGTGTAAAAGCCTATGACAAACTGAATGGTGCAGAAAATAATAATGGTATTTATCAATTAAACGTTTATGTGGATGAACAACCTATCTATACTTTTACTGCTAATCGTTTTTCTTTTGATGAAGTAAGAGCTGTAAATAGTGTTTGTGATTATGCAGATATCCAAAAAAATAACAGTTGGGTTTATCAAGCCTTTGTAAAAGATGGTAATCCTCTTCGTAATTTCTCTAATTTAAATAACAATGGAATTTTAAACATAGAAAACGGAAAAACCTATAAAATTAAAATAGAAGTTACCGATTATGCTGGAAATATTAATTCGCAACAATTTACTGTAAATGGAAAAGAATATATAGATGTTGCAAAAGTTCCTGCAACTAATCCTATGTATTGGAATAAGGAAAACCATTTTAAAGCTGAAAATATCGACTTATTTTTTCCTAAAAATACTTTTTATGAAGATTTTGATTTAAGCTATGAGTTCCGAAACAACAAACATTGGGTTGGTGATTATAATATACCTATTCATTCCGCTTATACAATAAAATTAACACCTAACCCAGATATGACATCTGAACAATTAGCAAAAGCTGTAATTGTTAGAGAATATCAAAAAAGAGGTATTTGGAGAAAAAGTTATGAAACTACAGAATTAAAAAATGGTAAGCTTATAAGTGATGTAAAAGATTTTGGAGTTTTTTCTGTAATCATTGATAATACTAAACCAACAATTACTCCGTTAAACATTAAAACAAATAGTCAATTTTCTAAAGCAAATGCAATCATTCGTTTTACAATAAATGATGAACAATCAGGAATTAAAGACTACAAAGCCTATATAGATGGAAAATGGGTATTAGCCGAATACGATCAAAAAATTAAGCGATTAACAATCAACTTAAATAAAGAACAAATATCGGTTAGTGACCATCAATTAGAATTAAACGTTACAGATGAAAAAAACAATACAGCAACCTACTCTGCCCCATTCAAAAAGATTTCTTAGTACAATAAGTTTATCTCTTTTGGGGGGAATTTTATTTGCACAAACAGCCCAGATTTCTGGAAAGATTGTTGACGAAAATAAAAACCCTATTGATAAAGCAGAAATTATTGTTGCTGATAAATCCTATTTTACCAATGAAAATGGAGATTTTAAAATAGATATTCCATCTAATCAATCTGTAACTATAACATTTAATTACAATAATTATTCATCTTATACTCAAACATTAAGTTTAAGAGATAAAAACAAAAAACAATTGTTTATTCAATTAGTTCCTGATAAAAATAAGGCGATTGAACTAGATGAAGCTATTATTACATTTCAATCCAATAGTAATAAACCTTTACAAAGCTTAAGTCTTAGCGCTACACAAATGCAACAAGGACCTAGCCTTACTGGTGGAGTAACTGATTTATTGAAAACTTTACCTTTCGTAAATTCCAATACAGAACTTAGTTCTCAGTACATGGTTCGTGGAGGAAATTATGACGAAAATTTAATTTATGTAAATGGTATGGAAGTTTATAAACCTCAGCTTATTCGTTCTGGTCAACAAGAAGGATTAGGTTTTGTAAACCCTAATATGACTGAATTTATTAACTTTTCTGCTGGTGGATGGGAAGCTAAATATGGCGACAAAATGTCTTCTGTACTTGATGTAACCTACAAACGTCCTCAAAAATTAGAAGGACAAGTGGAAGCAAGTCTTATGGGAGGAAGCGCTACTATTGGTGGAGCATCAAAAAACAAAAAACTTTCTGCAATTGTAGGAGCGCGTTATCAAAATAGAAATTTAGTTTTAAATACTTTAAAAGGCGACACTAATTTTAATCCGCAGTATTATGATTTGCAAACTAACATCAACTATAAACTAAATGATAAATGGAATATTGCATTTTTAGGAACTATTTCTCGTTCTCGTTATGAAATGTTCCCTATAAAACGTGATACTTACATCAATAGAATAGATAACCCTTTATTACTAAGTGTATATTATAACGGAAAAGAAGATGATAAATATGCTACAGAAACAGGAAATTTATCATTCACTTACAAACCGAATTCTAAAGTAGATTTAGCTTTGGATGTTTTTGCTTATCATTCAAAAGAGCAAGAATATTTTGATATTCAAGGTTCTTATTTTATTTCTGAAGTTGATGAAAAAGGAAATGCAACCTCAACTACAGATGTTGGATCACAATTAGATCATGCCCGAAATAATTTCGATGCTCTGGTTGCTGGAATTCAACATAAAGGTAAATACAAAATAAATGGAAATAATAATATTGAATGGGGATTAAAATATCAACAAGAAGATATTCGTGATCTTTGGAACGAGTGGCAAGTAATAGATTCTACAGGGTACGTAGTCAACACAACCCCTAGTAATGGGCTTAATTTAAAATATTACGTTAATTCAAAAAACAATATAAAAACCAATCGTATTTCTGGTTATGCACAATACACAGGAAAATACATGTGGAATGATACAAAAATATTCTTCAATGCTGGTTTACGCACAACTTATTGGGATTTCAACAACGAAACAGATATTTCTCCAAGAGCACAAGTTGCAGTAAAACCAGACTGGAAAAGCGATATGTTATTCCGTTTTTCGACAGGAATTTATTATCAACCTCCATTCTATCGCGAAATAAGACGATTGGATGGTTCGTTGAATGATAAAATTAAATCTCAAAAATCAATTCATTTCATTGCAGGAAACGATTATGAATTCAAATGGATGGATCGACCTTTTAAATTAACAACAGAATTATATTATAAAATATTACAAGATTTAAATCCTTATTATGTAGATAACGTTCGTATTCGATATACAGCAGATAACAATTCCAAAGGTTATGCTTATGGATTGGATATGCGTTTGTACGGACAATTTGTACCTGGAATTGACTCTTGGTTTTCGGCATCTTATGCTAGAGCATATCAAAATATTGATAACAGAGGAAATATTCCTTTACCAACTGATCCTAGGTTTAAGTTTTCTGCATTTTTCCAAGATTACATGGATTTCTTACCTTCTTTCAAGGTCAATGTAAATATGGTTTATGCTTCTGGATTACCAAATGGAGCTCCTCAATTTTCTGACCCTTACAATTATCAAACTACATTATCAGCCTACAAGCGTGTGGATATTGGTTTTGTCAAAGAATTAGTCAATCAAAAAGAACTAAAACCATCTAAAGGCACATTTTGGAGTAATTTCAAAGAAGTATCTATCGGTATTGATGTTTTCAATGTTTTTGATATCAAAAATCAAATCAGTAACTCATGGATTAGAGACGTTAATTCATCCGAAGTTTACACCATGCCAAACTATTTAACAGGTCGATTTTTTAATGCTAAAATAAATTTCAAATTCTAAAATATATTCATCAAAAAAAATATCTATTTTCTATAAAACACTTTCTATTTCAGAAAGTGTTTTTTTTAAGTAAATTCAAACCAACTATATAAAATGTTATTCAATTACATCCTGCTTAATATTTATAGAACAATTAAATTATTTGGGCAAACCCTGCGGGACACGCTTTCTCGTTCCCAATCTTTTTACTTCGCTAAAAGGCTTCGTAAAAAGGATTTCCACTTCAA
>DJDD01000180.1 GCA_002430925.1 Flavobacteriales bacterium UBA5933 | reverse complement strand
TTTTAAAAGATTTTTTCTTAAGACAGCATTTTCGTCTAATAATTCTTTGTTAACTTTAGGTAAATTAAGAAAATTAGTTGCTTTAGCTATTTTATCATCAACATAGCCTGTAAACTCTGTACTTACAGAAGCTAAAATTGTTTCATGATAAATATTTTTTTTAAAAACAAGAAACAATGCAATCAATTCTAAAAAAATAAAAATTAATAGCATTCCATTTCTTCTAATTAAACTCAGAATGTATTGCATTGTTTTTTAACTTATTTCATTAAAAAAGTGAATTTATCAATATTTTTCAAGGCTATACCAGTTCCACGTACTACTGCACGTAGTGGATCATCAGCTAAAAATACTGGTAAGCCAGTTTTCTTAGATATACGCTGATCTAATCCTCTAAGCATAGCTCCACCACCAGCCATATATATACCTGTATTATATATATCTGCTGCTAATTCTGGAGGAGTTTGAGATAATGTTTCCATCACCCCATCCTCAATACGTAATATTGATTTATCTAATGCTCTAGCTATTTCTCTATAATTAACTGTAATTTCTTTTGGTTTTCCAGTAATTAAATCTCTTCCTTGTACTGGCATATCTTCTGGAGCATGTTCTAATTCTTCAACAGCTGCACCAACTTCAATTTTTACTCTTTCTGCAGTTCTTTCTCCAATATATAAATTATGGTGAGTTCTTAAATAATAAGCAATATCATTAGTAAATACATCACCAGCAATTTTAACTGATTTATCACAAACAATACCTCCTAATGCAACCACGGCAATTTCTGTAGTACCACCACCTATATCAATAATCATATTACCTTTTGGTTGAGTAATATCAATACCAACACCTATGGCAGCAGCCATGGGTTCATAGATTAATCGAACATCTTTTGCATTTACTCTTGCACAAGAATCTTTTACAGCTCTTTTTTCTACTTCTGTAATTCCAGATGGAATACAAATAACCATTCTTAAAGATGGTGAAAACAATTTACCTTGAATTCCTGGTATTTTTTTTATGAATTCTGTTAGCATAAATTCTGAAGCTTCAAAATCTGCGATAACTCCATCTTTTAATGGACGAATTGTTTTTATATCATCATGCGTTTTACCTTGCATGTGTTTAGCTTGCTCCCCTACAGCAATAACCTTATTTGTTCTTCTATGTATAGCAACTATTGAAGGACTATCTACTACTACCTTATTATTATGAATTATTAAAGTATTAGCAGTCCCCAAGTCGATCGCAATTTCTTGCGTAAAAAAATCGAATAATCCCATGGTTGATTATGTCTCAGTATTGTTTAAAAATGAATGTACAAAAATATAATAATTTAGATGATAAGAAAAAAGAAAATACATTTTCTTACACTAAATTTTTACTAAATTAATAAGAAATTAACAATAAAAAAGGGTTAATATTAATTTAACCCTTTTTTTATGATTTTTTTTAGATTATATGCTAAAAATTAGTATTTAATTAATTTCTATATCATAAGGTAATCTTAATTGAACACCTTTTTGCTCATTAATCATCTTAATTTCTTTGTATATCTTCATTCCATCAGTACCTAATTCTTTTTGTAACGACGCTTCAACACTTTTACCTTGGAATTTTTCCAAATACTCTTCAAAAGAATCTTTTCTATTTGGATAAGATATTGTTGAGTATTTTTCAATTTTTGCCAATTTAGCTGCTTCATTAATAGCATCATTTAAATTACCAAAACTATCAATTAATCCAATATCTTTTGCTCTTTTTCCAGACCACACTCTACCTTCCCCAATTTTATCAACTTGTTCATAAGTTAATTTTCTATTCGTTGCAACATGATTAACAAATTTATCATAAGTTAATACGATTGATTTATAAATTGTATTTTTAGCTGTACTAGATAGCGGCGTTGTTAAACTTTTTAATTGATCAGAATTTGCATTTGTACTTACTTCATCAAAATCTAACCCTAGATTATTAAATAATTTTTTACCATTCGGAATCATTCCAAAAACGCCTATAGAACCAGTGATTGTATTTGGTTGTGCATAAATTTTATCAGAAGCTTGAGCAATATAGTATCCTCCAGAAGCTGCAACATCACCAAATGAAACTACAACAGGCATTTTTTTCTTTAATTCTTGTAACTCATATAATATTTCCTCTGAAGCATTTGCACTTCCTCCTGGTGAATTAATTCTTAATACCAATGCTTTTACATTATCATTCTTAGCAATATCTCTTATAGCTTTTACATATGTTTTTGATTGAATACCATCAAAACCGTCACCTTCAACAATAGTTCCTGAAGCATAAAGTATAGCAATTTTTTCTTTTTGTGAATCTTTTTTAAGTGTTCCACTATAGTCATCTATATTAATTATATGATCATCTAAAATATCAAAATCTGATTTTTTATCAATTTTTGATAAACCTAATTTTTGAAATAATGCTTTTTGATAATCGGTTTCTTGAGCAAGAATATCATATATTTTATTTTGTTTTCCTAATTCTGGAATAAAAGCATAAAGGCTATCAGTGATTAAATTAAATTGTTCATCATTAATTTTTCTCGAAGTAGTAACCGATTTTGATATATTCCCCCATAAATCATTTAATAATTCTGTTAATTGCAAACGATTTTCATTAGACATAGAAGTTCTCATGAAAGGCTCAACAGCACTTTTAAACTGCCCATGTCTTATTACTTGAAAATCAACCCCATATTTATCTCCAGCATTTTTATAAAACATTACATTTGAACTTAAACCTTGCAATAATGTACCACCTAGTGGATTTTGGTATATTTTATCTGCTACAGAACTAATATAATAAGATAATTGAGTTCCTGAATTTGAATAAGAATAAATAAATTTACCAGATTTCTTAAAATCTACTAAAGCATCGCGTAAATCTTCTGCTTGAGTAGCACCACATGAAATACCATCCAATTTTAAACTTATCCCTTTAATATTATCATCTGTCTTTGCATTTTTTATAGAATTAATAATATCTATTAAATATGTATTAGACTGTTTTGATAAATCAAATAGAGAAACTGATTGATCCATCTGACTTTCCATTATAGCATTATCAAAAGACAATTCAAGAATAGAATCATTCTTTACATTTTTAGATGGAGTTGATAGCATTGATACAAACACCAGTACTATTAAAAATCCAACAAAAATACTTATCGTCAATATATTACCTATTATAGTTGAGAATACTCTCCCGAAAAAACTTTTCATTTGTTTAAAATTATTAATAATTTTGTTTCTATATATGTCGCAAAATAAAGTCATTTTGTTACTTGGAACAAATCTAGGTAATAAAAATAAAAATTTAGAAGAAGCTAAACTCTATATTAATAAAGAGATTGGCATAATAAAAAAGGAATCAAATATTTTAGAAAATGAAGCAGAAGGCTTCTCAAGCAATAATTTATTCTTTAACCAAAAAATAGAAATATTAACTGATTTATCTCCATTTAATTTATTAAAAACAATAAAGAAAATAGAAAATAATATGGGACGTATATACTCCGAACCTTTAAAAGGAGAAATTTATGTAGATCGAATAATTGATATTGATATTCTTTACTATAATTGTATCATTTTAGAAAGCAATATCTTAACAATACCTCATAAACAGGTTTATTCAAGAGAATTTGTTAAAAGTTTAATATTTTTTTAAGATATTAACTATTAATTTATTAGTTTTGTATGATTAAATATTAATATAATTTTGAAAAGAAATAATTCTAACCTATGAAAAAACTTTTATATTTATTATTTTTGAGTTCAGTAACGTATACTTCTGCTCAAATCGATAAAAAAAATCTAGCAAAAGAAAGAGAATTTAACAGTTGGTCTGTATCAGTATTTGGTGGAGGAAATTTATTACAAAACTCTGATTTAAATTCTTTTGATGGATCATATTTTACTCCTGGGTATGATTTCCAATTCCAAGTAAATAAACAACTTACTCATGCTTTTGCTATTAGTGCCCAATATCAAATGGGACACACTAGACAGAAAGCTACTATTTACGATAATACTCCTTGGGGTAATGCTTACAGTGGTAAAGTTCATGGTAAAACAGATTATTATGGAGTTTCTTTATTAGCTGACGTTAATGCATCTAATCTGCTTAGAAGAATTGATAGTAAACATGAATTCAAATGGGCTGTTCATTTATATGCTGGTGTTGGTTTATTAGGATACAAAGCTAAAAGAAACAATTGGTATGGATCTGGAGATAATTACGAGGTTACTCTAGATCAAAAATTAAATGAAAAATCTGTTTATTCACAAGTAGGTGCTGGTTTGAGATATAAATTAAATAAAAGTTTTGATCTAGAATTGAGAGCTATGTATGTAATGACAGGTGATGAAGATTTTGATGCTTCTGGTAAAGTAGCACCAGGTTATTCTACAGCTGCTGATACACATCCTGCTTATGGAGGAGATAACATGTTAACAGTTTCATTAGGTCTACATTACAAAATAGGAAAACATAAAGAATCTGTTCAATGGGTTTCACCATTATACAGACCTTTACCAGTTCCTGCTCCATTTGAATGTGTTGACGAAGACAATGATGGTGTATGTGATCAATGGGATAAATGCCCAGGAACACCAGAAGGTGTAAAAGTTGATGGATCTGGTTGTCCATTAGATTCTGATGGTGACGGTGTTCCTGATTCTGAAGATAAATGTCCAACAATTCCTGGACCACCAACTAATGGAGGATGTCCTGAAAAAATATTAAGAATTAGTGGTGATGATGTTGCTACAAAAATTAATACATATTTAGAGGGTATTGAGTTTGAGTATAACTCAGATAAAATTAGAGAGCAATCTTATGATAAATTAAATCATGCTGTAGAAGTATTAGTTGCTAATCCTGATTATAGATTTATAGTAGAAGGACATACTGATGCTGCTGGTAACGCTGATTACAATCAAAAATTATCAGAAAGAAGAGCTAACTCAGTAATTAAATATTTAGTTAACAAAGGTGTTAGTGCTGATAAATTAACTGCTGTTGGTAAAGGTAAATCTGACTTAAAATGGCCAGAATGTAATCCTGTAACTAACTGTCCTGCATGGAAAAACTTAGAAAATAGACGAGTTATTTTCAAAGAAATTAAATAAAATTTAATATTAATAAATAAAAATGTCGGTTAATTAATTAACCGACATTTTTTATTTTGAAGTTTTTTAAGCTAACTTATTCTAGTTATTAAATTCTTTTATTTATAAAACTAGAATTTGCAATAGTGATTGAAGCGACATCCTTTTTTGATTGGTCATTTCAACTTTACTGAATGAACAAATCGACGAAATGACCAATCTAAAAAGATATAGCGTAAAAGCACGGTGCGAAGCAATTGCCCACGAAATATAATTTTCTAAATTAGAATAATTTGTTTTTTATTATTAGATATTTTATAAAGGTAGTACTTCAACATATTTTTTATTTCTTCTGTCTCTTGTATTGGAACTAAAATATTATGAATTTTTTCTAGCGTTTTTATTTGATGATGATATTCAAAATATCCGAAACCTTTAAATATATTATCTTCAATCAAATAAAAAGACTTCTCTATTCCATTTCTACCTTTATCAATAATTAGAAATGTGTTTGAAGGATATTTTGTAGTTGAAATAAAATCTTCTATCCTTTTATTATATATCTCTCTAGGTTCTTTTTTTATACAAGCTCCTTTACATTCATCAACTTTATATTTAAAACAAGACTTAATTTCTTTAATCCCATCATTAACTTGTTGACAAAGTTGATATTCATTAATAATTTTTTCTAGAACAGCCTTTGCTCTTTCTTTTGTTTTAAACTTGAGAACAGGCTCTGTTTTTCTTGATTTACCAATTTCTAAACGAGAATAACCTCTTTTAGATTCTAAATAATATAAACCAAATGGATAAACTTTATCTTCTACTAAAGGTTGATTATACATTGGTTGATTACTAACAATTTCGTTATGTTCTTTTATTGCTGCTAAAAATCCGCTACCAGTTTCCTCAAATTTTATGGATTTTGTAAAACGCTTCAACTTACTTGATCTAAATGATTTAGAAGTGAAAATTTTAGTAACAGATAGTAATATATTATTACTTCTACTAATATATATTAATTGTTTTCTACTATTATAAAGGTAAAATACACCAATTGTACTAGGCAAACCTTCTAATAATTTCGAATATTTAGAATTGACTTTTTTAGGCTGTTTTAATCCTGTTTTTTTAGTAATAACTTTATTGATATCTTTATCTAAAAGTATTTTAAATAGTGCAACTGTAGCTCTAGCATCTCCAGATGCACGATGTCTATCTGTAACAACTATGCCAAGAGATTCACATAATTTACCCAAAGAATACGATGGCAAACCTGGTAAAAGTTTTTCGCTATATTCAAAAGTATCAATCCATTCTTTATCATAATTATAGCCAAGTCTTTCGAATTCTTGTTTTAGCATACGATAATCAAACATAACATTATGCCCAACCAAAGTACATTCATCAGTAATTTCTACTATTCTCTTTGCAACTTCTTGAAATTTAGGTGCAGTTAACACCATTTTATCTGTAATATTTGTTAATTTTTGAACATATTGATCAATTTTTCTATTGGGATTTACCAAAGAAATAAATTGATCTACAATCTCTCTACCATCAAATTTATAGATAGCAATCTCAATAATAGATTCCTCACCTACCTTTCCTCCTGTCGCTTCAATATCTAAAATTGCGTACACTATATTATTTTTTTCCTTTAAGATAACCTGATAATAATTTCATTCCCCAATCAATAATTTTTCTTGTTGCAGTTCTACTAACATCCCTTACCATAGGATTATCAGTCCAATCTTTTTCTTTTACAACTTTTTTTCTTGATGATTGAGTTACTTCTTTATTCTCGTTATTATTTTCTACAGGTTTATTTAATTCATTATTTATTTTTTGAGATAAAATATTATTTGCTGATTCTTTTTTTATCTCTTGCGAATATTTTCCTACTAACTGAGAAGATGAATTAATATTATTTATTTCATCTTGTGTTAAGATATCCATTCTAGAATTTGGCGCTCTCATATAAGTATATGCCAAAGGAGTTGGAATTCCTTTTTCATCTAATGCTGTTACAAAAGCTTCTCCAATACCCAACTGTGTTATAACTTCATCAGCCTTATAATAAGTAGTCGTTGGATAATTTTCTATTGCTTTTTTAATTTCTTTTCTATCCTTTGCTGTGAAACCCCTAAGTGCATGTTGAACTTTTAATCCTAATTGACTTAAAACGCCATCTGGAACATCTCCCGGAACTTGTGTTACAAAATATAAACCTACTCCTTTTGATCGAATTAATTTTACCATAGTTTCAATCTGATTTAATAAAGCTTTAGTTGCTTCTTTAAAAATCAAATGTGCTTCATCAATAAAAATAACCAATTTAGGTTTATCAGAATCACCAGATTCTGGAAATTGAGAATAAATTTTATTCAGCAAGCTCAACATAAAAGTAGAAAATAAATTTGGTTGATTTTGTATATCAATCAAACGTATAATATTTACAATACCTTCTCCATCTTTAGTTTTTAATAAATCTTGAACATCAAAACTTGGTTCTCCAAAAAATTTTGTAGCTCCTTGTTGTTCTAAACTTACTATTTTTCTAAGAATTGCTCCCAAAGAAGCAGGAGAAATAGTTCCATAGTTTGAATTTAATTCTTTTTTCCCATGATCAGATTCAGTTACATATTGCAAAACTTTTCTGATGTCTTCTAAATCAATTAATGGTAAATTATTATCCTTACTATATTTAAAAATGATTGAAATTATACTTTCTTGTGTTTCATTTAATTCTAAAATTTTACTAAACAATATAGGTCCAAAATCTTCCACAGTAGCTCTCAACCTTACTCCAGGCTCATCTGATATTGAAAGTAATTCAACGTTAGATGCTTTAGGATGAAATGGCAACTGTAAAGCTTCCATTCTTTCTATCGCATTCTTATCATTAGAGTTTGCTGCAGCTCCAATTCCAGATAAATCTCCTTTAATATCCATTAATAAAGTTGGAACCCCTTTTAAAGATAATTGTTCTGCAATAATTTGAAGAGATTTTGTCTTCCCTGTACCTGTAGCTCCTCCAATAAGACCATGACGGTTCATTGTTTTTAAAGCTATCGAGATTTCTGCTTCTTCAACTATTTCTCCATCAAGTTTTGCCTTACCTAAAATAATCTTATCATTTTTATAAGAATATCGGCTTTGAATTTCTTGAATAAAATTTTCTTTTTGGCTCATGGTATTTTGAATTTAGGATGGATAAATATATAATAATTTATTTTGCTAATTTATAATTTACAACAACTGGATAATGATCAGAAAATCTTTTTCTAATAATTGATGAATTTACTGGTATTAGACTCTCAGAATTAAATAAATAATCAATTCTTATAGGAAATTTAAATCCATGAAAAGTAGTTGCTACACCACTTTTACCAGAATTGATGTAAGAATCTAATAATAATTTATTCATTTGATTATACTCATACGAAAGTGGAGTAGAATTTAAATCAGAACCAATAATAATAGGATGTTTAGAGGCTTTTATAAATGGCTTTATAGTTTCTAATTGTGCAACATGTGCTTGCATCCCTTTCACAAGTTTAAGCTCAACCTTTTTACTATTTTCTTCAACTTGTTGTTGATTATCTGACTTTATAATATCCTTGACCAAATCTTTATCAATATACATTGGCTCTAAATAAACATTAATTATTCGAACAGTATCATTACCAAGATCTATATCTACATAAGCTGCAGCTCCATTAAGGTCATTTTGTTTTGTAAAAATTTCTTTTGTTTGAATAATTGGATACTTACTATAAATAGTCAATAAGTCATAAAACTCTACGTAATAATCTTTAAATTCATTCGCTTTGAGACTTTTTTGTTGTTTTTCACGCGCTTCTTGCAAAATCATGATATCAGCCTTATTCTGAATTAAAAATTCTTTTGTCCCCTCGTCTTTAAACCCATGAACATTGTAAGTTAAAACTGAAAAATCAGTTTTAATCTCTTTTTTCTCATTAAAATTAATTAATGGATAAGACAAATAAATAGGATAAATTAACCCTGAAGATAAGATGAAAATTAAAATAAAATGTCTCCAACTAAATAATAACCAATACACTAAAAAAAGTAAATTAATTATGTAAATAATAGGAAATCCTATTGATAAAAAATTTAGATAAGGTATTTCTTTAGGAGAAAAAACGATATTCAAATACACACAATAAGCTACTAACAAAAAAACTGTATTT
>DJDD01000073.1:13283-14178 GCA_002430925.1 Flavobacteriales bacterium UBA5933 | reverse complement strand
TTTATATTTAATTAATTACAGAAAGTAAAATATGAAAAAATTAATCTTATTTATTTTACCCTTTTGGTTGTTTGCACAAAATGGAATAAAAGTAGAATATGAAGTAAAACAAGAATTTGATAAAAGTAAGTTAAAAAAACTAAGTGTTAAATCACTTGAAATTTTACAAAATTCTGAAAGTAAACGTTATTATTATGAATTATTTGTAAATAAAGATAATTCTAATTTCGTAAAAATAGAACGAATTAATAATGAACAGGTAAAAAGAGCTGCAATTAGTTCGCTTAGTATTACAGGAACTAATATTTACAAAGATTTTGTAACAAACGAATTGTATGAGCAAAACGATATGAAGCCTAAATTATTTGTAAAAGATTCTATACAACATTTTCCTTGGGTATTGTCAAAAGAAGAATCAACAATATTAGGTTATAAAGTTAGAAAAGCAACTTATACCAATCCAACACAATCTGTAGAAGCATGGTATACTACAGAGCTTCCTTTTCGTGATGGTCCATCTAGTTTTAATGGATTACCAGGATTAATTTTACGAGTTAGTTTTAAATTACCATTTGTTTCAGATATGGATACAAATGTAAGTTTTACTGCAATTGATGTAAAACCTTATGAAGGAAAAATTGAGTTACCAAATAAATCTAAGAAAGTAACAAAAGATGAATTTGAGAAAGAAATGGAGAAAAGTTCTTTTAAATTTAATGGAATTAGATGTACAGGAGTAGAAAGGGATTAAAAAAGATATTTTTTTTGAAAAATATTTCATCTAAATTTTATTCATTATCAGATTTTTATAAAATTAACTTTAAATAATCTTTAAAAACTTATTAAATTAGTTTTGGAGAATTGAAAAACCTTACTATATTTGCACAGCAATTAA
>DJDD01000073.1:5782-13074 GCA_002430925.1 Flavobacteriales bacterium UBA5933 | reverse complement strand
TACAAAGCAGAAATGTAATTTTATTACTTTCTGCTTTTTTTATTTTTATAACTTCAATTAAAGAAATGTAAAATTATTTTATAAAATAATCTTTGAAATTTATTTAATGACCTGTGGTTTTAGAAAAAACATTAATAACGATTACTCCAATTATAATTAATAATATTCCTATTATAGCAGGTAAGTCCAGTTTTTCTTTATAAACAAAAAATCCAACTAAAGATATAATTACAATTCCAACTGCCGACCATATTGCATAAGCAATACCAATTGGTATAACTTTTATAGCATGAGTTAGTAAATAAAATGAAGCCGAAATACCAATTATAAATATGATTGTTTGTAATGGTTTTGTAAATCCGTTAGAAGCTTTAAGAAAGGATGTAGCAATAGATTCACAAATAATTGCACAGGCAAGAAATAAATAATTTTTCATTGAGAGAATTAAAATTTTTTCGAAAGATACAAAATGAGAATTGTTAGAAATAATTAATGATACAGTTTATTTAAAATAAGAAATATTTTGTCGATTAATATTTTTAATCTAAAAATTTAAAATCTTATTATCAATAATACATTCTAGTGAAAATTAATAATATAATAATACGTTTTTGTGATATTTATTATATTAAAAATGAGTATTGATTAATAAATATTTACGTTAATTAAAAAATAATATCGTAATATTAAAAAATTATAGCTGTGTGAATTTTAAATATATCAGTGATTTGTAGCTGATAAGAGAAATATTATAACAAAATAATAATTTTATTTAACTTTATTTTATGCAATAAGTTTTGTTTATTTTTTCACTTTTTATTTATTTTGTTCACTAAATGAAAAAGAATTTTCGAAAATATTTGTTTATTTTATCACTTGTGATGCTTGCAATAGTAAATTGGCATCTCGAGATTTCGCATTTTAAAAATGTGAACGAAAATCTTACGCAAAAAAGTTTTTCTAAATTTCAAGGCTTTTTTGATTCTAAAACTTCGACGTTTCAATTACAAAATACTTTTACAAACTGTAAAACGAATACTCATACTCAATATAAAAATACTTATATTGATCGTCATCACTCTAATACAGAATTTTTAGAGAGTGAAACTGAAATAGAAGATTCTAACATCCTTCCAAGAAGAGGTGTGGATATTTTCTTCAAAACAAATGTATGGAAAGTATTGTTTGCATTTTTGAATGACTTTTATAGCCAACAAAGTGCAGTATTTCTTACACACAATCATTCTATCAATAAATCTACTGATGGTCTATACTTAGAGTATAGAGTTTTCAGAATATGATTTAAACACCTTTTATTTCAGTTAAAAAGTTTGCAGTGTTCGTAAAATTACGATCACCAAAAAATTATTTCCAAAAAAAATTATCATTAAAAACTATTGTTAAATAATTATCACTATGGTTAAGAAAAGCCTTATGGTCGTAAGTGTTTGTGCTTCATTATTTTTTGTAAGTTGCAACTCCGGTAAAGAAAAAAAAGAAGCTCCAGTCGAGTTTAAAGTTACAAGTCCTTTAGTACAGGATACGTTGATTGATAATAACTATGTTGCTCAAATTCGTTCTATCAATCATATCGAATTGAGAGCTCAGGAACGTGGTTATATTCAAAACATTTATGTAGATGAAGGTCAATTTGTAAAAAAAGGTCAATTATTATTTAAAATAATGCCTAATTTATATCAAGCAGATGTAAATAAATCAAAAGCAGAAGCTAGATATGCAGAAATAGAATATAACAATACAAAAAGCTTATCTGAAAAAGATATCGTGGCTCCTCAAGAAGTAGCAATGGCTAAAGCTAAATTAGAGAAAGCTAGAGCTGAGGTTTCAGAATCTAGTACACATCTTCAGTTTACAGAAATTAGAGCTCCTTTCGATGGAATCGTAGGTAGATTTCATGTAAGAAAAGGAAGTTTAGTAGATGATGGAGATTTACTAACTGAATTATCAGATAACAGTAAAATGTGGGTTTACTTCAATGTTCCTGAAGCTGAGTATTTAAATCAAATGAATCACAAAAGTGATGATGGTTTTTTACACGTAAAACTTCAGTTAGCTAATGGAGAAATGTACAAAAGAGATGGTATTGTAGAAACAATTGAGTCAGATTTCAATAATGAAACTGGTAATATTGCTTACAGAGCTACTTTCTTGAATCCAGAGAAACTTTTACGTTATGGAGAAACAGGAAATATAGTTATCACAACTCCATACCCACATGCAATAATGATTCCTCAAAAAGCTACATTCGAAGAATTAGATAAAAAATATGTTTATGTTATTACTAAAGATAACGTAGTAAAATCAAGAGAAGTTACAGTTGCAGCTGAATTACCACATATATATATAATTTCTAAAGGATTAGCACAAGGTGATAGAATTTTATTAGAAGGATTGAGAATGGTTCAAGAGAATCAAAAAATATCTTCTAAGTTCTTAGATCCTAAAAAAGTTATGTCTGATTTAGAATTATATTCTGAATAAAACCGATTAATATGTTTAAAAAAATAATACATCGACCGGTTTTTGCGATTGTAATATCGGTCATTATAGTCTTTGTTGGTTTACTTGCTATTGAGCAGTTACCAACTGAACAATTTCCTCAAATTGCTCCAACAACAGTATCTGTATCTATTGCATATCCTGGTGCGAGTTCTGAGGTATTAGTAAAATCATCCTTAATTACCATAGAAAATGCCATTAATGGTGTACAAGGAATGAGATACATGACAACAGATGCTACCAGTGCTGGGGAAGCAACTTTGAGTGTAATCTTTGATCCAGGTACCGACTCCAATATGGCAACCGTTTTGGTGAAAACCAGAGTGGATCAGGTAATGTCATTACTACCTGAGCTTGTACAAAAAGAAGGGGTTATTGTACAACCTGTACAGCCAAGTATGTTAATGTACGTTAACCTTTACAGTACAAATAAAAGTATGGATGAAAAATTCCTTTACAATTATGCTACTGTAAATGTTATACCAGAGGTTAACCGTATTCCAGGTATCGCAAGATCTCAAATTTTAGGGATGAGAAGATATGCAATGCGTATTTGGTTAAACCCAGAAAGAATGAGAGCGTATGATATTTCTGTTGAAGAAGTGA
Organism: Flavobacteriales bacterium UBA5933; assembly: GCA_002430925.1. Classification (GTDB taxonomy): domain Bacteria; phylum Bacteroidota; class Bacteroidia; order Flavobacteriales; family Weeksellaceae; genus Empedobacter. The sequence goes on along the minus strand of DJDD01000073.1, from coordinate 9,948 downwards.
CTAAAGCGGTTGGAGAACAAAGTATTATTGGACGTCCTGGTCGTTTAGGACAAAGTTCTGGTATTGCTGCTCAATCTTTAGAGTATGTACTTACTTACAAAGGTCAGTATACAACTCCAGAAGAATATGGTAATATTATAATTAGAGCAAACGCTCAAGGTGAAAATCTAAAATTAAAAGATATTGCAAAAGTTGAATTAGGAAGTGAATTCTTCGATATTTATTCAAACTTAGATGGTCATCCATCAGCATCTATTGTAATGAAACAAAATTACGGAAGTAATGCAAGTGATGTAATTAAAGGAATTAAAGAGAAAATGGAGGAACTTAAAAAAGATTTCCCTCCAGGAATTGATTATAAAATTAGTTATGACGTTTCTAAATTCTTAGATGCTTCAGTAGAACAAGTAGTTCACACGTTAAGAGATGCATTTATATTAGTTGCAATCGTTGTATTTATTTTCTTAGGAGATTGGCGTTCAACATTAATTCCTATTATTGCTGTACCAGTTTCATTAGTTGGAGCTTTCTTTATAATGAAAGCATTTGGATTAACAATCAATTTAGTAACGTTATTCGCTCTCGTTCTTGCGATTGGTATCGTTGTCGATGATGCCATTGTTGTGGTGGAGGCTGTGCACGCCAAGATGGAAGAGAAGAATTTATCTCCATTTAAAGCTGTACAAGAAGTAATGGGAGAAATTTCTGGTGCAATTATAGCAATTACAGCAGTAATGGTATCTGTATTTTTACCAATATCATTCATGTCTGGACCAGTAGGTACATTCTTTAGACAGTTCTCTATTACAATGGCGAGTTCTATTGTTATTTCTGCACTTATCGCACTTACTTTAACACCTGTATTGTGTGCAATGTTGTTGAAAAATAATCATGGTCAACCAAAGAAAGTAAATCTATTTACTAGATTTATGGATAGCTTCAACAGAGGTTTTGATAAGTTAACAGGTGTTTATTCATCTTTCTTACGTAAAATTGTTAATAGAAGAGCTGTAACTTGGACTGTATTACTTATTTTCTGTGCGGGTATATTTTATGTAAGTAAAGTATTACCAGGAGGTTTCATTCCTACAGAGGATCAAGGTACAATCTATGCAATTATCCAAACACCTCCAGGTTCAACGTTAGAACAAACAAACAAAGTATCTAGAGCTTTACAAGGAATTGCAGAAAAAATAGAAGGAGTAGAAACAGTATCTTCATTAGCTGGTTATGAGATTATGACTGAAGGTAGGGGGTCAAATGCTGGTACGTGTTTGATTAACTTAAAACCTTGGGATGAAAGAACTCACGACGTGAAACAAGTAATGGAAGAGTTAGAAGAAAAATCAAAAGGTTTAGGTGCAACAATTGAGTTCTTTGAACCACCTGCAGTACCTGGATTCGGTTCATCTGGAGGTTTCTCTATGCGTTTATTAGACATGAATAAAGAAACTGATTATCAAGATTTTGATAAAGTTAACAAAAACTTCATGGCTGAATTAAAAAAACGTAAAGAGTTAACAGGAGTGTTTACATTCTTCGCAGCTAATTACCCTCAGTATGAATTAGTATTTGATAATAATGCAGCAATGCAAAAAGGTGTATCAATTGGTAAAGCGATGGATAACTTAAATGTTCTTATTGGTAGTACATACGATCAAGGTTTCATCCGTTTCGGACAATTCTTTAAAGTGTATGTTCAAGCATCACCAGAGTTCAGAAAGTTACCTACAGATGTAATGAAACTTTATGTGAAAAATGACCGTGATGAAATGGTTCCTTATTCTTCTTTCATGACAATGAAGAAAAAACAAGGACCTAACGAGATTACACGTTATAATATGTACAACTCTGCTGCAATTAGAGGTCTTCCTGCTGAAGGATATACAACAGCAGATGCAATTAAAGCAATTAACGAAACTGCAGCAGCAACTTTACCACACGGTTATAAAGTGGCTTGGGAAGGTTTATCTTATGATGAGTCAAGAAGAGGTAATGAAGCAATTTATATCTTCATTGTTGTATTAGTATTCGTTTATTTAGTATTAGCTGCACAGTACGAAAGTTTTATTATGCCATTAGCAGTTATTACATCTTTACCTGTAGGTATATTTGGATCATTCTTCCTATTAAAAGCAATGGGATTAGAAAATGATATTTATGCTCAGGTAGGTCTTATCATGCTTGTTGGTTTATTAGGTAAAAATGCCGTATTGATTGTAGAATTTGCTGTACAAAGAAGACAAGAAGGTTTGTCTATTTTTGAAGCAGCTATTGAAGGAGCTCAAGTTCGTTTCCGTCCAATTTTAATGACATCATTTGCATTTATTGCAGGTATGATTCCATTAGTTTTTGCACACGGAGCAGGAGCAATCGGTAACCATACGATTGGTGCTTCTGCAATGGGAGGTATGATTTTCGGTACTGTATTCGGTATTGTTATCATTCCTGGATTGTACTACATATTTGCTAAATGGGCAGATGGTAGAAAAATGTTACAAGATAGTAACGATCAACATGAAGAGGAAGAATCACCACTAAGCGAAGACATTATTCATTATGATTAAAAACAAATTACCTATGTATGCAGGCGCAGCCTGCATACTAATTGCTCTAGGAGCATGTAAATCGATAAATATACCTCAAAAAGAGGAAAATAAAAATGTGCCAGAATCTTACGGGACTGACACTGCAAATGATAGTATAAATTCAGCTAAGTTAACTTGGGATCACTTTTTTACTGACCCTAACTTACAATCATTAATACAAACAGCATTACAAAATAACCAGGAGTTAAATATCACTTTGCAAGAGGTTGAAATTTCTAAAAACGAAATTCGTGCTAAAAAAGGTGAATATTTACCATCTTTAGGTCTAAAAGCTGGTGTAGGAATGGATAAAGTTAGCCGATACACAAACATCGGTGCAATGGAAGCTACAACAGATATAAAACCAGGCAAAGAAATGCCAGATCCTCTTTTTGATATGGGAGCTGGAGCTTATGCAAATTGGGAAACAGATATCTGGGGTAAACTACATAATGCTAAAAGAGCACAAGTTCAACGTTATTTAGGTACTATTGAAGGTAGAAACTTTATGGTTACTAATATAATCGGAGAAATTGCTGATGCTTATTATGAATTACTTGCTTTAGATAATGAATTACAAATTGTTCAAGACAATATAAAAATTCAAAGTGATGCATTAAATGTTGTAAAACTTTTAAAGCAATCTGCTAGAAGTAATGAACTTGCTGTAAAAAGATTTGAAGCTCAGGTTCTTAAAACTAAAAGTATGCAATATGATATCCAACAGGAAATCGTAGAAGCAGAAAATAGAATTAACTTTTTAGTTGGTAGATACCCACAGCATGTAGAAAGATCAAAAGATAGTTTTGATAATTTAGTTCCACAAGCAGTTTATGCTGGATTACCTTCAGATTTATTAGAAAATAGACCTGATATAAAATCAGCAGAATACGAATTAGCAGCGACTAAATTAGATATAAAATCTGCCAAAGCAAGATTTTATCCATCTGTAGGTATTTCTGCAGGAATAGGATATCAAGCTTTTGATCCAGGGTATTTAGTTAATCCAAAATCTCTTCTTTACAATTTAGCAGGTGATTTAGTAGCTCCTATATTAAATAGAAATGCAATTAAAGCAGCTTATTACAATGCAAATGCAAAACAAATACAAGCTGTTTATCATTACGAGCAATCTATTTTAAATGCTTATATAGAGGTAGCAAATCAATTAGCTAAAATTAAAAACTTACAAGGAAGTTACGATTTAAAATCTCAAGAAGTTGATGCTTTAGTTAAATCTATTGGTATTTCAAATGATTTATTCAAATATGCTAGAGCAGATTATATGGAAGTTCTTTTAACTCAAAGAGACGCTTTAGAAGCTAAGTTTGAATTAGTCGAAACTAAAGTAAATCAATTAAAAACAACAGTTTCTGTATACAAAGCCTTAGGAGGAGGTTGGGATCAACAACCATTAATCAATCCTGATACGGTAAAAAAGACTAATAAATAATTTTAAATATTCTAGTTAATTAAATAGGGTAAGGTCGTATGTAACTTGCCCTATTTTTTTATATCAAATTTTTTAATTCTATTTTTGGGGCAATCCCTTCGGGTCGTGCTTTCTCGCTATATCTT
>DJDD01000073.1:2709-5649 GCA_002430925.1 Flavobacteriales bacterium UBA5933 | reverse complement strand
ATCACTATTGCAAATAAAATAAATAATAGAAATAAATCAACAACATATTTTAACTAACTTACTTATTATAATTTTAATCTCAAATCACTTTTGGTCCGTAAATTGAACTATTTTTTTGAGAAAAATTCATATATTTATCATAATTGAGATAATTAATGACTTTAGAAAACATAATATTAGAAGCAAAAAAGGGAAAGAGAAATGCACAAAATGCAGTAATTGAGCTTTTATGGAATAAGGTTTACAGCTATGTTTGGGGTAAAATAAAAAATGAAGAAGAGGCTGAAGATATCACAATAGAGACTTTTACAAAAGTATTTGCTAAATTAAAATTATATAATCAAGATTTTGATTTTACAACTTGGGTTATTTCAATTGCCCATAATACAATGATAGATCATATACGTAAATCCTCAAAATTTGGCATTTCTATATATGATGAAACACAACTTCTAAATGTACTAGAAGATCAACCATCTCCTGAAGAATATTTAATTCTAAAGCAAGATAATGATAAATTAACTGAAGCAATTGATAAACTAAAAGATCCCTATAAAAGAATTATAGAATTAAGATATATTGAAGATAAAACTTATAAAGAAATTGCTGATGAACTAAATTTATCATTAGCGAATGTAAAAGTTCGATTACTAAGAGCCAAACAATTGTTAATTGATATTATGAAAAGTAATATTTAATTTTAAAAGTCGTTAAATTTATATATCAAAAATTAATCTTGAAAAATGAAAAAAAATGTTTACATATTATTACTAATAGTTATAAGTACTACATTTTTATTTTCTTGTGGAAGTAGTAAAAAGGTAACATCTTATAAAAGAGCAAATTCTTACAAAAAAACATATACATATAAATCAAATAATAGTTCAAAAAATAATTCTACAATTTATCACTCCAAAAATTCTAACGAATCTGTGTCTAGAGATGCAAACAGAATTTTGAGAACTGCAAAGTCTTACATGGGAACTCCTTATAAGTTCGGAGGAACTACAAATACTGGTTTAGACTGTTCTGGTTTGGTTTATCTTAGTTTTATGGATGTTAATATTCAAATGCCTCGAATTTCAAGAGATCAAGCAAACTCTGGTAGAAATATTGATATAGAAAATGTGAAAATTGGCGATTTAATATTTTTCAATACATCAGGAAATGCTATATCTCATGTTGGAATAGTTGAAAGTATTAAAAATAACGGAACTATAAATTTTATTCATTCTTCAACTTCAAAAGGTGTAATGATTTCTTCCCTTGATGAGGATTATTGGAAAATAAGATTTGTAAAAGCAACAAGACTTTTATAAATTCGAACGTGATTCAGCAACGTTTACTTATAACGCTATTTTATGGTATATTTTTATTTATATCAAATTCTCTATTGGCTCAAGTAGTGACCAATCATATAAACATTGATACTGTTAGAGTAGAGAATAAGAAACCATCAAAATTTAAAGCTTTTTATAAAAAGCTTCTTTTTAAGAATAATAAGAAAAATAGTTTTCCTTTACAAACTGATAATAGGAATGAGAAATTATTAGAAGGTAAGGTTATTAGGAATATTTATTATAAAACTCAAGATCCTTTTGGTTATTCTTTGACTGATACTTTACAAAAGCCTACAAAGTGGGTTGAAAAAGCAGGAAATACACTTCATTTAAAATCAAAAAAATTCGTTCTTAAACAAAACGTTTTATTTAAAGAAGGACAAAAATATGATTCAGTAAAAGTATATGAATCAGAACGTCTTATTCGTACAAATAGATCCATTCGTAAGGTTGAAATTGATGCTAAATTAGTAGGAAAAGATTCAGTTGATTTATATGTAAACTCTATTGATTCTTGGAGTATGTTTGTAACAGGAACATTATCAAGTTCTAGAGCAGGGATAAGAATAAGAGAAAGAAATATTTTAGGTTTAGGACATGTTCTAGACAATAAATACAGACATAATTATAGTACTGGTAAATCTCTTTATCAATTTGACTATACTGTACCTAATATAGGCAAAAGTCGTATCCAAGGAAATTTGCATTATTATAAAGATGAAAATGATTATTATAACAAATCAATTAATTTTGTTCGACCATTTTATTCTCCATTAGCTCATTATGCTGGAGGTCTATCTGTTGGACAAATTTATTTTAAAGATTCATTAGATTTTAGAAAAGAAAACCCTGAAATGAATAGCTTTAAATATGATTTTCAAGATTATTGGTTAGCTAGAGCTTTTAGAATAGACAGAAATAAATCTACAAGTAATATCACCAACTTTATACTATCTGCTCGTTATTATAGAAGAAATTATGATGAAAAACCAACTGTACAAAATGATCCAATAGATTTTTTTTCAGATCAAACAAATTATATGTTAGGATTAGGTATTTCTTCTCGTAGATATGTAAAAACTAGATTTATTTATAATTATAATATAGATGAAGATATAGCAGTAGGTAAATCGTTTGGAATAATCTCAAGTTATCAAAGAATTCGTAATCAGGATAGATATTATTTAGGAACTAAAGCTTCTATGGGAGGATTTTTAAGATCTGGTTTTTACGGTGTTAATATAGAATATGGTGGCTTTTTTAATAAAAATGCTTTCGAACAGCAAACTTTATCTGTTGAGTTACAATATATGGCTAGATTGATGAGTATTGGGAAATGGAAAATTCGTAATTTCGGAAAATTAAATTATTTACTTGGGCATAATAGACTACATTCTGTTGCTGATGAACTTTCATTACATCAAGATGATTATTTAGGAATGGCAGGTTTTAGATCGGATAGAGGATTAGTAGGTCAGCAAAAATTAATGTTAGAGTATCAAGTGCAGAGTTATACGCCGTATCAATTTTTAGGGTTCCGTATTTCACCTTTTTTCAATGCAATGTTTTCTGCGATAGGAAATAATAGTAAATTTATATT
>DJDD01000073.1:0-2608 GCA_002430925.1 Flavobacteriales bacterium UBA5933 | reverse complement strand
AATAATAGTAAATTTATATTAAATAATAATCCAATTTATTCTCGTTTTACTTTAGGAGTCATGTTTACAAATGATTATTTTGTGTTTAATAATATACGTTTTTCATTTTCTTTTTATCCAAATATTCCAGGACAAGGAAATAATATTTTAAAAACAAATTCTATTGATAATAGAGATTTTGATATGATGGATTTTAACTTTTCTAAACCTTCTTACATTCGTTGGAATCGTTGGGATTAGAAAAAATCTTCTTTAAAAGGAATTTCTAATTGGGTTCCAAATTTATTATTATTTTCTAAATTTGAAATAGAAACACCAAGTAAACGAACGGGTTTATTCTCACTGTAACTTTCAGCTAATAATTCATAGCATAATTGTTCAAATAAATTCTTATTTTTTATAAGGAAAGATGCAGATTTACTTTTTGTTGTTAAAGAAAAATCATTGTATTTAATTTTTATTGTAATTGTTCTTCCATAAATATTAGTTTTAGAAGACCATTTCCAAACCTCTTCAATCAAAGGGAATAATCCAATTTGTAATTCCTCAATAGAATATAAGTCTTTATTGAAAGTAGTTTCTGATCCTGAAGATTTTCTTATCCTGGTAGGATTAACATCTCTATTATCTATTCCACGAACAATATTATAATAGTACAGTCCAGATTTGCCAAACTCTCGTTGTAGTTTATGAATATCTAATTTTTTTAAATCAAATCCATTGTGTATACCCATCATTTGCATACGTTCTGCAGTAACTTTTCCAATACCATGAAATTTTTTAATAGGTAATTGTTCTATAAAATGAGTAGCAGTTTTTGGAGTAATCACATATATTCCATCTGGCTTATTATAATCTGATGCAATTTTTGCTAAAAATTTATTGTAAGATACGCCAGCAGATGCAGTTAAATTAGTTTTTTCTTTAATTTTATTCTTTATTTCAATTGCAATTTCGGTTGCAATTTCAATATTTTTATGATTATTAGTTACATCCAAATATGCTTCATCTAATGATAAAGGTTCTACTAACTTGGTATATTCTAAAAATATTTCACGTATTTGATTTGATACTTCTTTATAAACTTCGAATCGAGGTTTAACAAAAATCAATTGAGGACATTTTCTTTTAGCTACAATTGATGACATAGCAGAACCAACACCAAATTTTCTCGCTTCGTAACTTGCTGTTGCAATAACTCCTCTTTCTTCACTGCCACCAACAGCAATGCATTTTCCTTTTAATTCAGGAAAATCTCTTTGTTCTACAGATGCATAGAAAGCATCCATATCGATATGAATAATTTTACGAAGCATTAATACAAAAATACTTCGTTTATTTTAATTCATACTTTTGGATTAACTTTTTAAGACTTTTTTTATCTGCTACAATTGTTAAGTAATCTCCTAGTTTAATGATTGTATTTCTATGAGGGTTCTGAATGATTTCTCCATCTCTTTCTATAGATACAACAATAACTTTTGAATGATCTTTTATAAAACCAACAGTTTTATTTTCTAAAATAGAGCTGTCTTTTGGAACAACAACTTTTTGTAATGTGAAATTATCGGTATTTTTTATTTCGTTTTCTTCAGGTGGTGTTTCACCTATGATTTGTAAATATCTTTCAAATTTTTGTATTTGCTCATCATTCCCAATAATTCCTATTTTATCAAAAGGGTATAGTATTGATTCTGAATTTGGGGTTTGTAAAATTCTATCTCCTCTTTTTATATAGGCAATGTTTATATTAAATTTTGTACGCCAATCTAAATCTCCTAAAGGTATTCCTATAAAGTTAGCATTTTGCGGAACTGTCATGTCAGATATATGCGTATTATCCCATGTATATTGAAATTTTTCTTTCTGTAATTTAGCTTCTTTCTTTTTTTGAATAATTTCTCTTTCATTCAAATTAAAAATAAACTTTGTTTGAATGTAATTATAGAATTGATTAAAATATTTTGATAAATAATACATTGTAATTAATAAAATTGCGGCTAAAACTAATGATGCAATTTTACTCGAAAAGAATTGGTTATAAATAAAAATAACACAAAGAACAACCAAAGTAAGTCGAACAGATATAATAGCAATAATTGGAGCTCTATTATATATTGACTCATCCCAAAATTCACTTATAATCTCTTTTTTGGGTTTGCTACCTATAAGAGCCCATATAAATGGAATACAAAGAATAAAAGTTAGAATAAGTGAAATTAAACTTCCTCCAAACCCAGTAAACCATGTCATTAAGAAAGGTAAAAAATAACTTTCAACAATTAATGTAATAGCAATAATGATTACGCTATTTATAGAAATTGTAGAAATAGTTTGAATAATAATTTTTTTCCATTTATTATCATCATGTATTCTTTGTGTATCAGATGAATAAGATTCTATTCCTTTTGTAATTTTTTGAGGAAGTATTTTAATTAAAACCTTATAAATAGGTTCTGATGATTTTATTAAATATGGGGTTGTAAATGTTGTAATGGCAGAAACACCAATTGCAACAGGAAATAAAAAATCACTTGTAACACCTAATGATAATCCTAAACCTGCTACGATAAATGCAAATTCTCCAATTTGCGCCATGCTCATACCA
>DJDD01000104.1:14024-14930 GCA_002430925.1 Flavobacteriales bacterium UBA5933 | reverse complement strand
ATCCTTCAGTTATTTATTTTTTTCTTCTTTGATTAGTTGTTTAACTGGTTGTTTAACAATATTTTCATTGTTATTAGATGTTGTAATTGATTTTTTTAAGAATTCAATTTCTTGTTTTAATCTTTTTATTTCGTCGTCTTTATACTTTAGTAAGGTTTTTTGCATTTCGATAAATTGATTACTCATATCGTCTTTTGGCTCTTCTTCAGAGAGCTTTTTTTCTTCTCCGTCTCCAAAAATGATCCAATTTGGAGCGATTTTTAACTCTTTACATAAATAATATATCCAATCAGATTGCGGAAAAGTTTCTCCAGCTAAATATTTATTTAGTGAAGTGGGGTTAGTTTTTAATTTGTCGCTTAATTCTTTTTTATTCTTATAAGCGCCACTATTCAAGGCGTTCTCTAGTGATTCTGAAATTCTTTTTTTGATCAAATTAGTTTCCATAGTTAGATTTTTTAAATAATTGTTTTGTTTTAACTAAATAATTATTTAGCTTTGTCCGTATAATTATTCCGTAATATATATCCGTAAAAGTATGAAATACGAATTGGCTCAAAAAATTTTAGATAGAATAATTGACGATAATGAATTCTCTTTAAAAATGAGCATGCATATGAAAATACGTCAAGACACTTTATTTAGGCTGGTTAAAACTAAAAGTGATTCACTAAGATTACCAGAACAAGTCGCTTTTTATAAAAAAGAAGGTTACGCAGAAGAGGAAATCTTTAACGTAACAGAAACTAAACAATAATTTAAAAAACTTAAATAATTATTATATGAATACTGAAAAAAGAATTGTTTCGAAAGGAAATTTAAAATTAGATTTTTCTATCGATGGAACTGGTAAAACAGAATTAGAATGTTTAGTAGAAGGAGATTTTAAAAGTTTAATCTACTTAA
>DJDD01000104.1:0-13869 GCA_002430925.1 Flavobacteriales bacterium UBA5933 | reverse complement strand
AAAAGTTTAATCTACTTAATTACTCTTTCTTTTGAAAAAGAACCAATGATTTACGAACTAATGAAAGAAGCTGTCGAATTTCAGGAATTTAGAAGTGAATTAAAAGGTAATGCTTCAGCTTTTAAAGAAATGAATGGGTTGAGCTCTTTATTTGAAGTTTTGTCTAAAGTTAAAAATATGAAGAATGGAAATCATTAAAAATGAATACCAAATAATCTGTAAATCGTCAGATTCTCAAGGTGATTTTGAATTTAGAATTCAAAATGATTGTTCTCAAATTCAATTAGAAACATCAATTGTAGATGATCGTAGTGATAGTGTTTACGCAGATGTAAATCGTATTGAATTAAAACAAATGGCTGATGCTATCTTGTTTGTACTTGGAGCAAGTAATGTTTTTGAAAAAGCGAACAAATGGGATGCTCTGGAAAGAAAAGTTTCTCAATTCTATGAGACTTATGAAAATGGAGAGCTTATTTATGATGGCGATTTAACCGATATCGGAGAATTAGCAGCTTCAGCTTTTGGTTACTTATAATTAAAAAATTTTAGAAATGGAAAAAGTAGAGATTAAATTAAGCCAATTCGGTTTAGAAGATTCAGAGAAACGCAGATATTTTGTTCGTAAAGATGGAAAAGTAGAAGTATTGAAAATCAAGCATAATGGAATGGAGAAAACTATGATAAAAGTAACTCCACTTAATAATGGATATCCAGTTATATGGGTTGTTAAAGATTCTAAAGGAAATCGTACTGCTATCTATGTTCGAGAAATGGTTGCAACTGCTTTTCTTGGTTATGATAAGAATAATGATAGTCAAAAACTAATTAATATCGATTTTGATAAAACCAATAATAAATTAGAAAACGTTAAAGTAGTTACTCCAGAAGAATGGAAAAATCATTATAAATCAACCTTTCAAAAAATGAAGGGTGTTGATAGATCTCAGAATCCTCCAAATAATAAATTAACATTAAGTCAAGTAAAAAAAATAAAAGCTCTTTTAAAAGATTCTAAAGATATTCCTAAAGTAGCGGAAAAATTTAAAATTTCTATTGGTCAAGTTTATAGAATTAAGAGAGGGGAAAATTGGTCTAAAATATAATTAAAAGAATAAAACTATGTCACAATTATTATACGGTAGTATAAATTTATCAGAATTAAACGAGCAAGCTAAAAAGGGACATAAAGCCTTTTCTCGTGGGAAAAATGGAAAAATCTATTTCAATGTAAATGTATGGATCAACGATGAACCTGATCAATATAATAATGATGCATCAGTTCAATTAAACTTTAAAGATGCGACAAAAGATGATCAGATGTATATAGGTAATCTAAAAAAGTCGAGTGGAAAACCAATTTCTCCAAATAGTGTTGATATTCCAAATGATGATGATTTACCAATTTAGAAGTATGAAAACATTAATCCTTAGGGTTCTATTGATTACTTCAGATAAGTCAATATTAAAAAAACACTGGTGATGACAATGGAACAAATAAAAACTCGGGTTCGCAATTCTTTTGAAGACGTGGACTCTAAAGAGTTTCTAGAAGAAAAAATAAAAGAAGGAGTAAAACGCCACGAAGAGTATTTTTCAGTATGGAAAAATAATTATCCAAGTGGAACGCTCCAGGAATGGAAATCGTTAAACGAAGCTTCTGTTAATATTAACACTACTGATAACTCTGAGATCTTGGCTATAGGAATTTTTCTTTTAGCCTTGGATGAATTTAACCACTAAAATAAACTTATGTCAACCATTGTAAGAATCAACTCAAAAACTAGAATAGTGGCTAAGTCTAAAGACAATTTAGCTAATTACAAGACAAAACTGAATTCAAATTCATTGTTAGGTGTATCACAAAAATTAGAGCAAAAAACTCCAATAAAATCAATCCGAAATAATGAAAAAGAGTACAAAAAGTTTTTGAACCAAATATTTAATGATAAAAAATTCATTAGTGAAAAGTTATTGAATAAAAATTTAAAAGAAAGATTTGGATCTTCAACTTGGTATAGAAAAAGAATGATGGGTTTAAATATGATAACTATCAATAATAGAATTGTAAAACTTGTACAAACAAACGAAACACATGAGTGATTTAATTACTGCAGCACAAAAAATACTAGACCTAACAAATTATGGTTTAGAAATTATACAGAAGATATATCCTGATGCAATTCCTGGTAGAAATTTTAAAGTTCGAGCTGATGAACGTACAGCTTCAGCATCAATAAAGATTTATAAAGATCGTTATAAGATGACTGATTTTGGAGGAACTGTTAAGAATGAAGATTGCTTTGGTTTATATGCATTGGATAAAAATATTTCTTATTCTGAAGCTATTGTAGAAATTGGAAGAGAGCTTCAAAATGATAGAGGAATTCAAATTTTTGAAGAAACAAGGGAGTTTTATAAATATGAATTTCGTCAGTGCAACAAGGAAGATTTTGAACATAATCTAAATGAACAAGGTTTTCATTTCATCACAAAATCGTTCACAGATTACGAATTAGATATTTTAGGGCCATTCGTTAAAGAAGAACATTGTCTATCTGTTAATCTTCATTCGTTGGTAGAGTTTAGTTATTATAACCAGGAGAAAAAGAAGGTTTTTACATTTCGTTCAACAGATAAATTTCCAATTTTAGCATTCATCAATGAAAATGATAATAAAGAGAAATGGCTAAAAATTTATATGCCAAAAGGCGCTAAAAAATGGAGTGATGATGGAAAAGATAGACGTTTTCGTTATTTAGGGAATAAACCGAAATCATTTGTTTTTGGTTTAGATCGAGTGAAAAAAGCTTTTAATAAAGGATTCGAAGAAGAACGTCAAAAAATTGCAGATAAAAAAGAAATTGATGTAAGTGATGTAAAAGATTCTGACATCGATTTCAAATTGGAACGTGTAGTTCTGGCAACAGGAGGGAGTGATGGAATTAATTTTCTGAGTTTGGGAGAATATCCAATTTGGTTCAACTCAGAAACTGAAAAACCTGATCGGTTTTTGATTAAAAAATTGAAAAAGTATGCATATGAAGTAGTGTTAGTACCTGACGCAGATGAAACAGGTAAACGAATAGGTAGAGAGCTTGCATTATCTTTTTTATCAGTTCGTACTTTATGGTTGGATCAATTTTTCACACAAAAATCTCACAAAGATTTTAAAGATTATATGCGTTCTCAAGGTCGTCGTCCAATCAAAGAAGTAGTATTCAATGTTCAGAAAATGCTTAATCTTTCAATGCCAGCGCAATTTTGGGAAACTTCTGTTAGTAAAGAAGGGCGTGTATCATATAATTTCCATCATATGTATGCATTCTATTTTCTACGTTTAAATGGTTTTTGTAGGATAGATGATCCATCAAAAAAAGATGGTTATTATTTCGCGCGTGTACAAGGTTATGTTGTTGAAGAATTGAAAACAACACAATCTATTAAAGATTATTTCCGTAATTTTTTACTTGCTAAACAGCATGAATTAGGTGTTAAAGAAATTCCGCATGCATTGCTAAACATGATGATAACTTCACAGAAAATAACAGATAGTCATTTAGCTAATATGCACAATCGTACATTAGATTTCAAAAATTATACACCAGATAGCCAATTCTTTTTTATTGGAAATCGTTGTTTCAAAGTTGATGCAAATGGTACGCAGGAGAATTTTAAATTTGATAATTATGTATTAAAATCTCAATTAATAGATTCATTAATTAAAGATGAAGTTAATTCTGAAATATCATCTTACGACATTAAATCAAACTTAGAAATAGAAAGTCCATATTTTAAAATATCGAAACTAGGTAATGATTTATATGACATCGAAATTTTAAAAAATGATTGTGATTATCTGAATTATCTTATCCAAACATCTCGTGTTTATTGGGAGAAAGAACGTGCAGTATATATAGAAAAAGGTTTTAAAGAAGAGGATTTTTACGAACGATCAAAATTTAAAATTAAATCTAATTATTTATCTGAAGAAGAAAATAGAGAGCAAGTTCAACACTTGGTAAATAAGATTTTTACTTTTGGCTATTTGGCTCATCGTTTTAAAGATCCTACAAAAGCGTGGTCGCCATTCGCTTTGGATAATGCTGTTTTAGAAGATGATGTAGCTGAAGGAGGTGCTGGTAAATCATTGTTTTTTGAGTCGATGCGCTATTTCATGGGAGTGCATGATGTTGATGGGAAAGGAGATTTTGATGATAAATTCTTATTTGAAGGAGTTGATGTACATACAGGTCTGATGATCGTTGATGATGTTCAGCGTAATTTTGATTTCAAAAGATTTTATTCTGCTACAACGGGTAAAATGACTGTAAACGTAAAGTTTGAAAGTAAAGTCAAAATTTCGTATCAGAATTCGCCAAAGATTGTTTTTACATCGAATTACTCATTAAGAGACCGTTCAGGATCTTCAGCTCGTCGTCAGTTGATTATGGGATTTTCAGATTATTATCATGCTAAAAATGAAGACCGAAAAGCAAGAGAACCAAAAGATGACTTTGGTTATACACTTTATACTGATTGGAATTCTACTAAATGGTTCGAATTTTTAAATTTTGTTTTTCAAACGACATCATTCTATTTAGGATGTGAAGAAAAGATTGAAGCACCTGGAGGAAATATCTTACTTCGTTCTTACATATCAGAAATGGGAAGGCATTTTCAAGATTGGGCGGATAGATATATACCTACAATATCAGGATTAACAATTGTGAAAGATGAAGTTTTGAAAAATGTTCAGGAATCAAAATCTAAATATTTATCAGAATTAACTTCTGCAGGTTTAAAGAAAAAATTGAACGCTTGGTGTAAGGTTAATAATTATGAATTAGAGGATCGCCTTATGGTGAATATTCCTTTAGTTGATAAATATGGAAATGTTGTTTATGAAGGTTCAAAACCTAAAATGAAAACGACTGAACATATTCGATTGACTTTTATAGAAGATAAAGATTTGGAAGAAGAAAAAGAAAACGATTTTATTTAATGATTAATTTCAAATTCCATATCGTCAAAATGACAATGTTGAAATCTAATAAAGTCGTTAACCTTTACTATGAGATGAAAAGTGATAAATTATTAGGTTA
Organism: Flavobacteriales bacterium UBA5933; assembly: GCA_002430925.1. Lineage (GTDB taxonomy): Bacteria > Bacteroidota > Bacteroidia > Flavobacteriales > Weeksellaceae > Empedobacter. The sequence continues at coordinate 8,764 of DJDD01000104.1, read as the reverse complement.
TGGGTTCGATACTGATCCAGTTGATTTGTCTATAATGTTGGAGATAATGAAAACTTATATTCCACCAACATTTACTTCAATCGGTTCTTACTCTGTTCAATTTAAGTCTAGGGCGCAATATCAAATCGTCAACAACTATACAACAGAAAGTCATTATAAAGTTGTTCAGGAGGCTTTGAAGCTTTAGTAGTTACAAAATCCGTTTATCAAATCCGTATAAATAAGGATTGTAAATTAAATAGTTACAAAATTACACTTTATAACCAATTATTTGGTTGGATAAATAAATAATTTAAAAAATGTCAAAAATCTTAAAAATATCAAATTCAAAATCTAATAATTTCGACGCTCAAGTAAGAGAATTTTCAGATGGTGAGAAATTATTTTTAGATTTGATTGCAAAAATTATAGTTAACAACATTACATCAAAATGAAAAAGGTAGTAGGCTATGCTAGGATAAGTCGTGAAGATCAGTCACACTTTTCTATTTTCGGTCAGGTTGAACAAATACAAGAATATTGTAATCGTAATCATTATGATTTAATAGATACGTTTATTGATGAAGGTCAATCTGCAAAAGATTTTGATCGTAAAGCTTGGAAGAAATTAGAAGAGTTTTTAAAGATAAATCATAAAAATATAGACTATTTTGTCGTAATGAAGTATGATAGATTTAGCCGTAATTTACACGAATCTTTATCTGTTATCCAACGATTAGAAGAAGTTTATAAAATAAAAATTATATCTCTTCACGAACCCATAGGTATACCTGTAGATAGTCCGTTTTTCTTTCAAATGCGTACACAAATGCTTTTACAAGCTCATGTTGAGCGTTTAGTGATAAGTAAACGAACTAAGTTTGGTATTGATTCCGCTAAAAAACAAGGAAGATTTCTTGGAGTTGCACCTTATGGATATAAAAATGATAGAGATGAAAATGGTAAGCCAATAATTTTAGAGAATCCTGAAGAGGCAAAAATCGTTAATTTTATTTTTGGATCCTACTTAGAGAATTATTCTTTTACAGAGACAACGCGTTTGGCAAAAAAAATAGGTTTTAGTCAGAAAGCTCGTGAAGCTGTATTTCGAATTTTATCAAATCATATTTATATAGGTGAAATTAAATTTAAGTTAGAGGATGGGAGTATTATTTATTTACCAGGTATTCACAAGCCTTTAATTAGTGAAGAGATATTCAATCGTGTACAAGCCTTAATTTCTCGCACTGGAAAAGTAATCAATAGGTTTAATGATATAGCTTATTTAAAAGGAGCTATAATCTGTCCAAATTGTGGTAAATTATTAACTGCTTGTAAATCTAAAGGGAAATATAAGTATTATTGGTATTATGAGTGTGCAATTCATAGAAAATCATATAATGTAGATGTAGCAAATAATAAATTTGATAAAATATTAGATGAATTGAATTTTGAAGATTACCAGATTGATTATTTAAAACAAAAAATTGAATTTCTTCTCCAGGATAAATTTGAAAATGGATCTGGTGATTTAGGCTTGTTAAATAAGAAAAAGGCGTCTATTTTATCAAAAAAATCTAAATTAGAAGAGAAGTATTTAGACGATAAGTTAGATGATGAAATATATTCTACATGGCATAATTCTTTAAAGAAGGAGTTGTCAGAGATTAATATTAGAATTAATGACATTAAAAACTTAAAGTCAAATTTTGATCATCATTTTTCTAATTCAATTTCTTATTTAAGTAGTCTTAAATCTGTTTTTCATTTAGCTAGTACTCCAGAGAAATTGAAATTTGTAGAAATGGTGTTCGGTAGAGAACTCATCTACGATGGAAATATTTACCGAACTCATTTCATTAACCCTTTATTTGTATCTAAGGTGTTGATTTTAAAGGGAAAAAAGCTTTTAGAGTATGTCAAAAATCAACAAGATTTTCCAAAATCCTCATTGAGTAACCACGATGAGACTTGAACTCATACTGTCAGAACCGGAATCTGATATTCTATCCAATTAAATTACGTAGTCTGGTATAATAATGATTCTAATTTATTGAAAAATTATATTAGTTTAATTATATATGATTACTATTTTTTCTGAAATTTTTATGTTGAGTGGCTGTAAAATAATCCCGAAAAATTTGATTGATTTCATCGTTTATTTTAGATGCTTTAACTCCTAAATACGGATAAATTTCAATTATATTTTTGGTTAAATTTTCAACAGTATTTTCTCCAAACAGATGGATTTCATTTTCTAATAATTCAGTAATATGTTGATTATTTAATAATAAATCTTCAATCATTAAAGCGAATTCATTAACTTTTATAGAACTGTTTTCTATTACTTTTTCTAATTGTGTTTGTGCATTAGAATGAATAATTTCTAAACTTTTTATAAGAAAATGTTTAGCCATACCAATATAATTGACTAATAAAGTTAAATCGGCAAAAATAGTGAAAGGGACTTTGTCTATTAAATTTTTAGAATAGAAATGGTTATATATAAAACTATAGTCTTTATGAACGGATTGATTATTTACTTCAAAACTATGAGAAGCTGTAGCAACCATTCCCATCGATTGCCATGTAGATATAGGCGTGACTTGAGATGTATCTAAAATAAATGATAAGAAAAGATTATTTCCATTTTCGTCTAATATTTCTTTTCCATCTTTTATAATTTTTGCATTTAGTGTATAATGAGTAAGATAAGGTGCACCTGTAGCATAATGCCATAAGCCATTTATTATGTAGTTTTCTCCATTTTGCTCAGCAGTTCCTCCGAGCATTCCGCTTCCTCCAAAACAAACATTATTATTATAAAATATTTTTTTAGCAATTTCAGGTTTTAAGTTTCTTGAAAAGTAATTTGCGCCACTGCATAAGGTTATAAACCAACCAAGGCTTCCATCAATTTCAGCAATTTTCTGTAATTCTTTTAAACCTTCATTAAAATTTAATTCTAATCCACCATATTCTTTTGGAACCCATATCTGTAACCACTTTTCTTTTTGAATAAACTTTATAATTGATTCAGAGAAAAATTTATTGTTAAGTAATTCTTTACGAATTGAATCAGTATTGTACATTTTTATTATTTATGATTTTTTTCCAATTCATATAGCCAGAAATTGCAATACAAAATAGGACCAATGAAAGAATTGCGTATAAATACAAATTTTTATGAATCATCAAAGGAATGGAAATAATGTTACTAACATTTAATAAAATCCAATTTTCTAGTTTTCTTTTTGCCATTAGCCACATACCAGCCCATGCAAATGCGCTTACAATAGAATCCCAAATAGGAACATCAGAATCCGTAAAATGAGTTAGGGCAAAATAAAAAATAGTGAAACTGAAAAAAATAATTATTGCAACAGTAAACCATTCTTTTTTATTTGTATTTGTTATAGAAATTTCATGTTTATATTTTCCATATTTCCAATATAGCCAACCATATATACTCATAATGAGATAATATATGTTCAGCGTAAATTCTGCATATAATTTAGAATTAAACATTACAAATAGAGTAAGTAGTATTCCTGCAATACCAAATAAATAATTTTTAGAATTATTGTAACGAGCTAGTATTACTTGAAAAATAGAAAAAATAACGCCTAGCCATTCTTGCCATGACGTTTGTGTAAAAATATCCTTCATCATTATTTTTTTATTTGATGAGGAGATAGAAGTTATTACTAACATCAATCCCTCCGCCAGCATTATCTGGATCAGGTGTAGAACATATTAAATGCTCTTGGGTATATTCTCAGCCAAAATTAGCACCCCGATTATTTTTCAAAGATGAAAAGTTTTTTGGAATTAAGCAATAAAAAAAGGGTTGAATTTTTAAAATTCAACCCTTGTATATTAAAGTTATGCTTTTCTATTTCCAAATATATTTTTCACCTAATGCAATTGTAGAACGAAGAACATATTCTCCTTTATCATTTTTTTCTACAATAGCTAACGTTGGATAATATTCACCTGGAGGAAGTAATTTTGTAATATTAGTTTTGTAAGTCGGTTCTTTTATCATAAAATGACCTGCTATAGGAGGTAAATCTATATTAGCAAATTCATATCCATCAACAGAATTAGAATGTTTTATATTTTCTTTAGAGAAATAAATTAATAATTTTAAGTCATTAGTGGCTTTAGAATTTGAATTAACAATTCTGTTATCTTTACCTATAATGTCGATTGATAGTTTTTCAAAGTCAACAGATAATTGCCAAGCTCCTTGAAATTTTAAATTATTATTTACATTTTCAAGGTTTAAAGAACTTTCTACAGTAGTATAGTCATCAAATAACTTAGGGTCAGATACTTCAGAAGATACATATTTTTGTTCTTGAGATTGCGTTGCTGCAGGAACTTTTTCAATTGCTATTGGGGCGCTATCTAATTGTTGATTATTAATATATATATTATCATCTTCTAAACTAATTCTGTCGTTTAAAAGTTTGTAGTTTAATATCTTATTTGTTTCTTGTTCTTTTAAAACAAGTAAAGGTATATAATTATCTTTTTTCAGATTTTTAATATCTTGATCTTTGAAGGATACATATATATTATTAAAACTTGTACCTCTACCTTCAAGTTTTCCTAAAACAACATTTTTACTGATTTGATTTGGAAGATTATTCAAATTAAGGTTTGAATTAGATGGAATAAAATAAAGATTTAAAAATAAAGTATTACTTGTTTTTTTAGAATTATTTGTAATCTTACTACCATTAATAATAAAATTATTATTGGTAGAATTATTTGATATTTTCCAATCACCATCAAAAGAATAATTATTATTTACAGGAGATGATATTTTAGTAATGCTAATGCTGTCTTGTTGTGCAAATGTATAACTACTAGAAATAACACATGTAGTTAAAAGTAATTTTGTAAAAATTTTCATAGGGTTTATTTTATTGTCACCAACAAAAATAATAATATTTCTAGAATAAATCATTCAAATTCTTTTCATTTTTAATCATTTATATAAAAATCAAATATTATTAATTATTTTTGCTTCTAAATTTTTTTAAAAAAAATAATGATTTTATTGCCAAAAGATACAGATCAATTTGATGATTTTGTTCATAAAGATTCTACAAAATTTGAAGATATTACTGTTTTTGATAGAAATAATTTAGCGCCAATATCAATTGATAATCAATTTGGTTTAATTGATACGAATGGTCATGTTATACTGCCTTTAGAATATGACAATATTGTTCTTACTACTGTAAATGCTTATAGTGTAAAAAAAGATGATAATTGGGGTTTTGTAACTAAAAAAAATCAAGTTTTAATTCCATTTGAATACCAATTGACGAGTGATTTTATAGAAAATTTATGTGCGGTTAAAAAAAATGGAAAATGGGGGTTTATTGATTTACTTAATCAAGAAATTATCCCTTTTGAATATGATGGTTGTACAGATTTTAAATCTGGATTTGCTGGAGTTGAAAAAAATGGAAAATGGGGATTAATCAATACTAAAAATGAATTGATTATTGATTTTAAGTATGAGTACTTAACCCCAGTAGATAATAACTTTGTTACTTTTGGTACTGCAACATCTCAAAAAGTTGAAAGAGTAGATATATTAGCTTATTTTCCTTATTTCTTATCAAAGGATAATTATTTAATGCATTTTGGATTATTAACGATTGATGATAAAATTATATTAGATGCTGTTTCAGAGTTGCCAATATTGGAAAGCTTTGATAATAATCCTGTTGTCAGACAAAATTATAGATTGGGATATATGAAAAATGGAAAAGAATTTATAAAATTTGATCAATTTACAATTGATCCTTATGAAGAAAAAATTTTATCTCAAATTGGAGTAATGAAATAATTATTTATAAGATAAAAAAAGCGTTATTAAATTCTAATAACGCTTTTTTTTATGATTAAATTATATTTTTATTCACTTCTCCTATTTCCCATAGCTAACATTATAAAATACAATAATTGAGCTAATGAACCTATTGCAGCTACAACATATGTTCTAGCAGCCCATTTTAATGAGTCTTGAGCTCCTTCATACTCATTTGGTAGAAGTATATTTCTACTTTTTAACCATGCTAAAGCTCTATTTGAAGCGTCATATTCTACAGGTAATGTCACAAATGCAAAAATTGTAGTCAAAGCAAATAGTATTATTCCAACCCATAATAAAGTAGCATTATTGGATGATGCCATAACAATAAGTCCAAGCATAAGAATCCATTGATTCATTCTTGAAGCAAAACTTACTACAGGAACCATTTTAGAGCGAAATTCTAGCATGTTATAACCAACTGCATGTTGTACAGCATGTCCACATTCATGGGCTGCAACTGCCGCTGCCGCTGCATTTCTTTCATGATAAACAACTTCGGATAAATTAACTGTTTTATTTTCGGGATTATAATGATCTGTTAATTGTCCTGGTGTAGAAATTACTTTAACATCAGTAATACCATTATCATAAAGCATTCTTTCTGCTATCTCTCTACCAGACATCCCATTCGCTAAATGTACTTTAGAATAATATTTAAATTTACTTTGCAATTGATTTCCAACAAACCAACTGATTAGCATAAAAAGTCCAATAATAATGTAATAACCTGTTGTCATTTATATATTTTTATTTAATATCTCTTTTTTATTTTTTTCAAAAAGTATTCCAATACCTTATATCAGACAAAATTAACTTATTTCATAAAATTTTGTCATGTTATGAATTAATATATAAAAAAAAACTGACTAAAATGTAAAATTAAAGTCAGTTAAAAAAATTAGTAAAAGGTGGTGATAGTAAAAAGTTTATTTAAAAAATTTATTTGCTTTTTCTTTCATGAAATTTAAGCTTTTTACAGCTAAATCTTCAGCATTATAAGGAGAATCTTGCCATAATGAAACAGCACTAGACATTCCTTTTACTTGCGAAGAGAAATTTTCTAAAACTAAATTTCCTTTGAAATTAATTTTACTTAATGCATTAAATAACTCATCCCAATTTACAGTACCTTCACCTAACATTCCTCTATGAGATTCCGTCATGTGAATATGTTTTAATTTATCATTCGCTAATAAAATTGGGTCATGAAAGTTATTCTCTTCAATATTCATGTGAAAAGTATCTAAATGTAAAAACAGATTATTACAACTTGTTTTATCAATTAAATCCAATACATTTTTTGCTGTATTACATACATAAGATTCGTATCTGTTTATAGGTTCAATGGCAATTGATATACCATGTTTTGAAGCAAAATCCGATGCTTCTTGCCAAACTTCTACTATTGTATTTTGTTCTTGTTCTGTAATCGTATTTCCTGAAAAATAACCTAGTCCGCTATGCAATACACCACCTAAAAAATCAGTTTCTAATATAGCTGTTTGACTGATAGCTTTTTTTATTAAATCCAAACTTTCTTTAGGGTATGCAGGAATATGAGCATTTTGAGGTAAATTAAAAGAACAAACAACATCTAAATTATGTTTTTTAAGTTCTTTTTTAACTTCTTCTGCTTCAAATTCATGATAGGGTGGAAGCAATATTTCCAAGATATCAAATTGATGTTTAGCTGTTTGTTCTATCGCATATTTACCTGCACTTAATTCCCAACTTGGTAAAACCCATGATAATAAAGAACATCCAAATTTTATATCGTTCATAACTTAATCGTTTAATCAATTATTAATTAGATTTTGGTTTATATAATTTTAAAGCAAATATTATAATTACAGCATAACATATTATTGGTAAATAATAAGAATGAGCAACATTTGTTTCGGCTATTTTTCCCATAAATTGAGGGAAAATAGCTCCTCCAAATAATGCCATTACTAAGAATGAAGATGCTTGATGCACTTTGTTTCCTAAGTTTTTTAAACCTAAACTAAAAATTGTTGGATACATAACACTTAAAAAGAAATTTAAAGATATAAGAGAGATGAATGAAATCATTCCTAAATCTTGAGCAACAATAATACAAAGAATAACATTGCACATTGTGAAAATAGCTAAAAGAATATTTGGTTTAATAAATTTCATAAGATAAGTTCCAACAAATCTACCTATCATCATTAACCCTAGGCTTAAAGAAAAATAATAAGATGCTGTTGTCTCCGTATAATGCATTCTTTCAACAGCATAATTTATAAAATATGCCCATGTTCCAGCTTGAGCTCCAATATTAAAAAATTGAGCAATAACAGCATAAACAAAATGTTTTTGTTTGTACAAAGGGATATTTAGATTTGTTTTTTCTGTTGAATTATTTTCTTCAGCATGAGGATCAGTTAAATCGGGTACTTTTATTAATGAAAAAACTATGAAATAAAAGATGATAAAAACTGCTATACAAGAGTATAGAATTTTAACAGAATTTAATCCACTACCAGTTTCATTAAAAATAAAAAATCCGCCTAATAAAGGCCCTAATATAGCTCCTAAACCATTAAAACCTTGAGCGAAATTTACTCGTTGATCGCTAGTTTTTTCATTTCCTAAGGCAGCTACAAAAGGATGTGCTACAGTTTCTAGAGTTGCTAAGCCAGCTGCTAGAACAAACAATGCTATTCTAAATAAATTAAAAGATAAATAGTTAGATGCAGGTACAAATAATAATGCACCAATAGCATAAAGAGCTAAGCCTAATTGAACACCTTTTTTATATCCATATTTTTTTAAAAATAAACCAGCTGGAATACCCATTAAAGCATAAGCACCAAACATAGAGTATTGAACTTATCCAGATTCTGCTTTTGAGATATTTAA
>DJDD01000135.1 GCA_002430925.1 Flavobacteriales bacterium UBA5933 | reverse complement strand
CTTCCGATCTTAAAAAAAATAATTTTCACTTCTTTTTTAATAGAATCTAATAGTAAATTCACTGTAGAAAAGTTAGCTTTAAAGACTCCATCTGAATTACAAGTTTTAGTTGAATTTGAGTTACATAATTATTTAAAAAAGGTTAAAAAAGAATTTTTACCTGTTATTAGGTTACTTACTTGTGTGTGTTTTTCCTATGATGAAAAATCTTTTGATACAATTATTAGTATTTGTTTTAAAATATTGGGAATTGAAGATTGCTGTCTTGAAATAGTTTTCCCTTTTATTAAAGAACTTTCAAAAATTTCTAAGACTTATTCTGTAGAAGAAGCAGTAATATCATACACAAAAAATTTACTTAAAAATAATTTAAGTTATTTTATAGTTACTGCAAGACACAACTTAAATTTAAGTGATAGAAAATGGTTATATTTTTTACCTGAAAATCAGGATGATGAGATTGAATTACTTTTTGCTTATTTACATTTAAAAATTAATAGTGAAAATGGAGTGTTATTAGGTGTAAATCAACCTTTAACTTCAATAAAACAATGTATTAATAGTGTTAAATTCACACATGTCTTTACTTATGTTGAAGATGATTATGATATGAATATTTTAATAAAATATCTTGAATTAATAAAATCAACAATACCTAATGTAGTTATTTTTATTGCTTCTTATTCTGATCTCAGTAAACTAATGACAACAGATATTCAATATATTAATGTAAATAAACCTAGAATATTTAAAAAATATTTGGATAAAATTAAAGAGTTATAGTTTCCAATCAATTTCTTTAATATTTTTACTTTTTAAAAAGTTATTTGTTTTAGAAAAAGGTTTACTTCCAAAAAAACCTCTATAAGCAGCAAAAGGAGAAGGATGAGCAGATTCAATAACAAAATGTTTTGATCGATTTATTTTAGCTCCTTTTTTTTGTGCATAAGCTCCCCATAGAATGAAAACGAGATTATTTTTTTGTTCAGAAAGTATTTGAATAACAGCGTCAGTAAATTCTTCCCAACCTTTATTCTGATGAGAACCTGCATTTGAAGCTTCAACAGTTAATGTAGCATTTAATAAAAAAACACCTTGGTCTGCCCATTTTTCTAAGTTCCCTGATGTTGGTATTTCTATATTTAAATCATTATTTAACTCTTTGTAAATATTTCTTAAGCTAGGCGGGATTTTTATGTCATCTGCTACAGAAAAAGATAATCCATTGGCTTGACCTTTCCCATGATAAGGATCTTGACCGATTAAAACTACTTTTACATCTTCTAAATCAGTATAATTAAATGCATTGTAAATTTCTGTTTTTGGAGGATAAATTTCTTTTGTAATGTATTCGTTATTAATAAAATTCATTAAATTCTTAAAATATTTTTTTTGAAATTCATTTTTTAAAAAATTATACCAAGAATTATCAATTTTCATCTCCATTTTTACTTTTTTTGAAAACCAAAATTATGCTTAAATTTGCCTTAATGCAAATATCAGAACAAACTTTAAAAGATTTAGAATTTAACGCGATACAAAAGGAAATCGCAGAATTTGCTCATACCGATAAGGTTGTAGATTTTATTAATCAACTAAAGCCTTATGAGAATCATCAAGATTTACTTGTAGATTTAAAAACAACAAATGAATATTTAACATCATTAGAAACAGGGAATTTAATTCCTTTTTCTGAATATTATATTTTAGATGAGAATCTAAAACGCTTAGAAATAGAAAATTACTATTTACCAGCAGAAGAATTTTTCAAAATTAAAGCAAATACATTACAGGTTAAAGAGATATTTAAGTATTTTACAACTTATGTAGAATATGTTCCTGTACTTTTTGAAAAAGCATCATCAATTACCTATGAAAAAAACATAGTAAAATTAATCGATCAAGTATTTAATAAATTTGGAGAAATAAAAGATGATGCAAGTCCAGAGTTAAAAATTGTTCGTGATAGATTACGTCATCTTAATGGGAAAATCACGGAACTTTTTAATAAATCAATGTCATATCATGCTGATAATTTAGATGATATTAGAGAATCTGTAATAGGAAATAGAAGAGTTCTTGCTGTGAAATCAGCGTTAAGAAAAAGAGTAAAAGGTCAATTTTTAGGAACTTCTAAAACAGGATCAATTACTTTCATAGAGCCAGAAAGTGTACAAAATCCTCGTAGAGAATGGGAGGAATTAAAGGAAGAAGAAAAACATTTAATTATTCAAATTCTTTTAAATCTTACAGCTCAAATAGCAGAGTATAAGCCACAGTTGGAGGAGTATCAAGCATTTTTAGAATATATAGATTTTACACAAGCAAAGGCTAACTATGCTTATTTGATTAACGGAATTTTACCTAATTTATCAGAAAATAGAATTATAAAATTAGTTGATGCTTTTCATCCTGTTTTATTTTTGAATAATAAAAGAAAAGCAGAAAAAACGATTCCTCAGAGTTTAGAAATTAATGAGGATTGTAGAATTATTATTATTTCTGGACCAAATGCAGGAGGTAAATCAATTACTTTAAAAACAATAGGTTTACTTCAAATAATGATTCAAAGTGGAATTTTAGTTCCTGTAAAAGAAGAAAGTCAATTCGGTTTTTTTGAACAAATTTTCACAGATATTGGAGATAATCAATCAATCGAGAATCATTTGTCAACTTATAGTTATAGACTAAAACAAATGTCTTATTTCTTAAAAAATGCAGATGATAAAACATTATTGTTAGTTGATGAATTTGGTACAGGTTCTGATCCTGAATTAGGAGGAGCTTTGGCTGAAGTATTTTTTGAAGAGTTTTATGAGCGTAATTCTTTTGGTGTTTTTACAACGCATTATACAAATATAAAACTTAGTGCAGAACAGCTACCAGAAGCTATAAATGCCTGTATGTTATTTGATAAAAAATCTTTGGATCCACTTTATCGTTTAGAAATTGGTCAAGCAGGAAGTTCTTTTACTTTTGAGGTTGCTGAAAAAAATAAGATTCCTTTTAGATTAATTAATCGTGCAAAAAAGAAAGTAGAAAGCGAAAAAGTTAGTCTCGATAAAACAATTCTTAAATTACAGCAAGAAAAATTTGAGATTCAGAAAACAAAAGATCATGTAGAAGAATTACGTGAAACAAATATCGAACATAATGAAAAGTTAGAGCAAACGAACGAAAAAATTCAGCAAAAGCTTTATGATTTTCAACAGTTGTACGATAGAGAACAAAAACGATTAAAGCTTGGGGAACGAATTTCTGATATGGCTGATTCTTATTTGAAATCGAAAAATAAAAAACAAATGATTTCTAATTTCTTGAAATTGATAGAAATGGAAAACTCGAAGAAAACAAAAGAAGTTCAACAACTTAAGAAAATTGAAAAAATAGTCGAAAAAGAAGTTCAACGAGAATTGAAAGAAAATTCTGAAACAATTTCTAAACAAAAAGAAGTTTTAGAAAAGAAAGAGAAAGTTGCAACTCAGAAAAAAATTGATGCTTTAAAAGTTGGTGATCGTGTTAAAATTCATGGATCTTCATCTGTTGGAACAATTGATAAAATAAAAAAAGATACAGTCTTTGTAAACTATGGTTTATTTACAACTCAAATAAACGTTAATGAAGTTTATAAAATATAATTAAAAATGCTCTAGGTTTTCCTAGAGCATTTTTTAATGAAACTAACAATTTTCTCTATTGATTTAGTAGGAATTACTTTAATTTACGATAATATTTCAGAATATTTTAATTGAATAATATATTCTTTTTCCTATAGATTTGTAACAATAGGAATTTATGGATATAATAGAATTTTTTGGTTTTGTAGGTGCATTTTTCATCGGGCTTATTTTGGGAGTTCTTGGTGGGGGAGGCTCTATCATGGCTGTTCCTATTTTAGCTTATATTTTCCATTTTGATGAGAGAATAGCAACCGCATATTCTTTATGCATTGTTGGTTCTACGGGTTTGATTGGAGGTATAAAACAAGCGATGCAAAAAATGATTGATTGGAAGGTTGTTATTCAATTTGGTATACCAGCTGTTATTGGAATAACTTTAGTTAGAGCATTTTTAATTCCAGCTTTGCCCAGCGATATTATTACAATCAATGATTTTACAGTAACACGTAGAATGGCAATGTTTGGTCTTTTTGCTTTTTTAATGGTTTTTGCGGCAATTTCTATGTTGAAAGGTAGAAAAGAAGATATTTCTAAGTTACAAAAACCAAAATCTAATATAACATTACTTATACAAGGTTTATTTATAGGTAGTTTAACTGGAATGGTAGGTGCAGGAGGTGGATTCTTAATCGTACCTGCTCTTGTTATGGTTGCTAAATTGGATATGAAAAAAGCTTCTGCTACTTCGTTAATTATTATTGCGATTAATTCTTTAATTGGATTTTTAATAGGAGATGCATTACATATAAAAATTGATTGGAATTTTTTGAGTATATTCATTGGTATCTCAATATTAGGAATTATTGTAGGAACTTATATTAACAAATACTTACCTATAAAATTTCTTAAAAAGACATTTGCATACTTTATCATTGTTATGGCTATATTTATGTTTATAGAAGAATTTATAATTCAATAAGTATGAGTTTAGATGAAAAATTTTGGAATGATAAATATGAAAATAATGATATAAAATGGGATTTAAAATCCCCCTCACAACCATTAAAAGAATATATCGATCAATTACAAAATAAAGATCTTAAAATTTTAATTCCAGGTTGTGGCAATGCTTATGAAGCTGAATATTTATTAGAAAAAGGTTTTAAGAACATTGTTTTGGTTGATATTTCTGAAGTTGTTGTTCAACAATTGAAACAAAAGTTTAGAAATAATAATCATATTACAATTCTTCATCAAGATTTTTTTACATTAAAAAATCAATTTGATTTAATTTTAGAACAAACATTTTTTTGTGCATTAAATCCAAATTTAAGAATAGCTTATGTTCAGCAAATGCATCGACTTTTATCAGAAAACGGCAAATTAGTGGGTGTACTTTTTAATCGTCAATTTAATAATATTAAACCTCCTTATGGTGGTCATCTTGAGGAATATAAATTATATTTTAAAGAGTTTTTTATTTTGGAAAAAATGGAAGAATGTTATAATTCAATCCTTCCAAGAAAAGGAACGGAATTGTTTATTCATCTATTGAAAAAATAAATTTAAGAATAAAGTGATTTTAAATAAAGCTGATTATCAATTTTTTATCACTTTAAATAAATGATTTATATCGATAAATAATATTCTGAATTTTATTATTTGTACTTTTATAACCTAAATTCATTTTATGAAAATTGAACAAATTTACACAGGATGTCTTGCACAAGGTGCATACTATATAGAAAGTAATGGCGAAGTTGCTATTATTGATCCATTAAGAGAAATACAAACTTACATTGATCAAGCAACTAAAGATCAGGCAACAATAAAATATATATTTGAAACTCACTTTCATGCAGATTTTGTTTCTGGTCATGTAGATTTAGCAAATAAAACAGGGGCAACAATTGTTTATGGTCCTACAGCAGAACCAAATTTTAATGCTCATATCGCAAAAGATAATGAAGTTTTTTATTTAGGTAATGTTACAATTACTGCATTGCATACTCCTGGCCATACTATGGAGAGTACAACTTATTTATTGAAGGATGAAAATGGTAAACAGTATGCTATTTTTTCTGGAGATACATTGTTTATTGGAGATGTAGGTCGTCCTGATTTAGCACAAAAATTAAACTCAGAATTAACTCAAGATAAATTAGCTGGTCTTTTGTATGATTCTTTACATACAAAAATAATGCCTTTAGATAATGATGTTATTGTATATCCTGCACATGGTGCTGGTTCGGCATGTGGAAAAAATATGAGTAAAGAAACCTCAGATACTTTAGGTCATCAAAAGGAAGTAAATTACGCTTTAAATCCTTCAATGACTAAAGAAGAATTCATCAAAGAATTAACTTCTGGTTTATTACCTCCACCATTTTATTTCCCAGAAAATGTTATGATGAACAAAATGGGAGTAGAATCATTGGATGTAGTTAAAGAACGTGCAGCTCATGCTTTTTCTCCTGATGAACTTATTCAAGTTGCTGAAGAGACAAATGCAATTATATTAGATGTTAGAGATCCTCAAGTATATGCTCAGGGATTTGTACCAGGTTCTATAAATATTGGTATTAATGGAGGTTTTGCTCCTTGGGTTGGTACATTAATCACAGATATAAAACAGCCTATTTTATTAATAGCTGAAACAGGTACAGAAGAAGAGACAATTACACGTTTGGCACGTGTTGGTTATGATAATGTAATTGGTTATTTAAACAATGGTTTTCAATCTTGGATTGATTCAGAAAAAGATTTTGAAGAAATTGTTTCTATTTCTCCTGAGGAATTTGTTGAGTTAGTTGATGAAACAGAATTGAAAATTCTTGATGTTAGAAAACCTGGAGAATATTCGGCTTCACATGTAGAAAACGCAATTTCAGCTCCATTAGATTTTATTAACGAATCAATGAAATTAATTGATCCAGAAGAAACTTATTTAGTACATTGTGCAGGAGGTTATCGTTCTATGATTTTTATGTCTATTTTACGTGCTCGCGGTTACGAAAATTTAATTGATGTAGCTGGTGGATTTGGTAAAATAAAAACTGTTGATGGTGTAAAAATAGTAGAGG
>DJDD01000164.1 GCA_002430925.1 Flavobacteriales bacterium UBA5933 | reverse complement strand
CATTCTTAATGCCAATCGAAGACGTATTCTCTATTACAGGACGTGGTACTGTAGCAACAGGACGTATCGAAGCTGGTGTTATTAATTCAGGTGAAGCTGTTGATATCGTAGGTATGGGTGAAGAAAAATTAACTTCAACTGTAACAGGAGTAGAAATGTTCCGTAAAATCTTAGATAGAGGTGAAGCTGGTGATAACGTAGGTTTATTATTACGTGGTATTGAGAAATCAGAAATCCGTCGTGGTATGGTTATCGCAAAACAAGGTTCTGTAACTCCACACAAAAAATTCAAAGCTGAGGTTTATATCTTAACTAAAGAAGAAGGTGGTCGTCACACTCCATTCCATAACCGTTACCGTCCACAGTTCTACGTACGTACAACTGACGTAACAGGGGAAATTAACTTACCAGAAGGAGTTGAGATGGTTTTACCAGGAGATAACTTAACTATCACAGTTGAATTATTACAACCAATCGCATTAAACGAAGGTTTACGTTTCGCAATCCGTGAAGGTGGACGTACAGTTGGTGCTGGTCAGGTAACTGAAATCATAGACTAATTTTAGTCAAATTATAAAATAGAAGATGTGGTAATCTTCTAAAGATTACCACTCTTTTTTTCTACGGGCATAGTTCAATGGTAGAATAGCGGTCTCCAAAACCGTTGATCAGGGTTCGAATCCTTGTGCCCGTGCTAAATGAAAACGATATGAAAGTCGTACAATATTTTAAAGATTCTTTTGTAGAATTCAAAGATCATGTAACATGGCCATCATTTTCTGATCTACAAAGAGATACAATTATTGTTGCAATAGCTACATTTTTGTTAGCTATATTTTTATATGCGGTAGATACATTATTCACTTACGTGCTTAATTTTATCTACGGCGCTTTTTAGTTTATAAAACATCCCGTTTAATTATAGAATCATGAGTGAAAAGAAATGGTATGTAATCAAAACTGTGGCTGGACAAGAGCTAAAAGTTAAAGATTATATTGAAAGAGAAATTCAATACCAAAATTTGAATGATTATGTAGGACAAATTGTTGTTCCTATGGAAAAAGTGATTCAAATACGTAACGGTAAAAAATATCAAAAGGAAAAAGTACATTTTCCAGGTTACATTATGATTGAAGCTGAACTAGTTGGGGAAATACCTCATATGGTTAAGAATACATCTGGTGTAATAAGTTTTTTAAGTGCAACTAAAGGAGGTGATCCTGTACCAATGAGACAATCGGAAGTTAACCGAATGTTAGGTAAAGTTGATGAATTAGCAGAAAACATAGATACTTCTGTTGGAATCCCATACATTGTAGGTGAAAACGTAAAAGTTATCGATGGTCCATTTAATGGATTCAATGGTTCTGTTGAGAAAATTATTGAAGATAAACGCAAACTTGAGGTAATGGTTTTAATCTTTGGACGAAAAACCCCTCTTGAATTGAGTTTTAACCAAGTTGAAAAAATAGCATAATTTATTTCAACGCATTAAAGTAGAAAATTTAGGCTGCTTCCACATAACGCTTAATTTTAAGAATTAAAAAAATGGCAAAAAAAATTGAAAAAGTTGTAAAACTTCAAGTTAAAGGAGGACAAGCAAATCCTTCACCTCCAGTAGGACCAGCTTTAGGTGCTGCAGGTGTTAACATTATGGAGTTTTGTAAACAATTTAATGGACGTACACAAGAAAAACAAGGTGCAGTGTTACCAGTTGTTATTACTGTGTATCAAGACAAATCATTTGATTTCGTAATTAAAACTCCACCAGCTGCTATTCAGTTAATGGAAGCTGCGAAATTAAAAAAAGCATCAGGTGTACCTAACCGTCAAAAAGTTGGTACTGTTACTTGGGACCAAGTTAGAGCTATTGCTGAAGACAAATTAGCAGACATGAACTGTTTTACAGTTGAATCTGCTATGAAAATGGTTGCTGGAACTGCACGTTCTATGGGTATAACTGTAAAAGGTGGACAAGCTCCAGAATAATTAAAACATTTTAGGAAATGGCAAAGTTAACAAAAAGACAAAAAGAAGCACAAGCAAAAGTAGAAAAGAACAAACTTTACTCTATTGATGAAGCATCATCATTAGTAAAAGAAGTTAACTACGCAAAGTTTGATGCATCTGTAGATATAGCAGTTCGTTTAGGAGTTGATCCTAAAAAAGCTAACCAAATGGTACGTGGAGTTGTTTCATTACCACACGGAACAGGTAAAGATGTAAAAGTATTAGCATTAGTTACTCCAGATAAAGAAGCAGAAGCTAAAGCAGCAGGTGCTGATTATGTAGGATTAGATGAATACTTACAAAAAATTAAAGAAGGTTGGACAGATGTTGACGTTATCGTTACTATGCCAGCTGTAATGGGTAAATTAGGGCCATTAGGACGTGTTTTAGGGCCTCGTGGATTAATGCCTAACCCAAAATCAGGTACTGTAACTTTAGAAGTTGGTAAAGCAGTTTCTGAAGTAAAAGCAGGTAAAATCGATTTCAAAGTAGACCGTTACGGAATTATCCATGCTGCGGTTGGTAAAGTATCTTTCGATGCTGATAAATTAAAAGAGAATGCTAACGAGTTAATTCAAACTTTAATTAAATTAAAACCAACAGCTGCAAAAGGAACTTATGTAAAAAGCATTACGCTTTCTACAACTCAATCTGTAGGTGTATCTGTTGATCCAAAAAGTGTAAACGCTTAAAATAGTAGATTATGGCAATGACAAAACAAGATAAAGCAAACATGATAGATGAATTGCAAGCTGTATTAGCAGAAGCAAAAATCATCTACTTAGCAGACATCGAAGGATTAAATGCTGTTAATACTACTGAATTAAGAAGAGCTTGCTACAAAAGCAATGTTACTTTACGCGTAGTAAAAAACACTTTATTAAAGAAAGCTATGGAAAAAATCGAAGATAAAAACTTCGAGGATTTATATGGTTCTTTAAAAGGAAATACAGCTTTAATGACTGCTGAAGTTGGTAATGCACCAGCTAAGGTAATCGATACTTTCAGAAAAAAATCTGAAAAACCTGTTTTAAAAGGAGCTTGGATTGAAGATAATACTTTCGTAGGTGATGATAAATTACCTCAATTAGTAGCATTGAAATCTCGTGAAGAATTAATCGCAGATATCGTTATGTTACTTCAATCTCCAATCAAAACTGTTGTTTCTCAATTAGAGAACAAAGACAGTGCGAAAGAAGAAGGAGCTTCAGAAGAATAAGACACACTCATATTAAATAAAGTTTAAAAAACAAAAAAGCATTAAAATGGCAGATTTAAAAAAATTAGCTGAAGAGTTAGTAAACTTAACAGTATTAGAAGTTAATGAATTATCTACAATCTTAAAAGATGAGTACGGAATCGAACCAGCTGCTGCTGCAGTTGTTGTTGCTGCTGGAGCTGGAGAAGCTGTAGAAGAGCAAACTGAATTCGACGTTATCTTAAAAGAAGGTGGTGCATCTAAATTAGCAGTAGTTAAATTAGTTAAAGAATTAACTGGTAAAGGATTAAAAGAAGCTAAAGATTTAGTAGATTCAACTCCTGCAGTTGTTAAAGAAGCAGTTTCTAAAGATGAAGCTGAAGCTTTAAAGAAACAGCTAGAAGAAGCTGGTGCAGTAGTAGAATTGAAGTAATTTTTATTACTCAACAATATAGGTTTGGACCTAACACAGGACGTGTTAGGTCTAAACCTTTTTACGCATAAAGTCATTATATAAACCAAAATTCATTCGAAATTGGCCACTAAAGCAACATTAAGCAACTCGACTGAGAAAAAAGAAAGATTGAGCTTTTCATCTGCAAAAGCAGTCGCTCAGTTCCCTGATTTCCTTGACATTCAGATCAAATCGTTTGAAGATTTTTTCCAGTTGGAAACAAGACCTGACCAACGAAAAAATGAAGGTCTTTACCAAACATTTGCTGAGAATTTTCCAATCACGGATACACGCAATCAGTTTGTTTTAGAATTCTTAGATTATTTCGTAGATCCACCACGTTACACAATTGATGAGTGTATCGAAAGAGGATTAACTTACAGTGTTCCATTAAAGGCGCGCCTTAAATTGTACTGTACTGACGAAGAACATGAGGATTTCGAAACAGTTGTACAAGACGTTTATCTAGGAACAATTCCTTACATGTCTCCTTCAGGTTCATTTATTATAAATGGAGCAGAGCGTGTTATTGTATCTCAATTACACCGTTCTCCTGGGGTATTTTTCGGACAATCTTTCCATGCGAATGGTACTAAATTGTACTCATCTCGTATTATTCCTTTCAAAGGATCATGGATTGAGTTCGCTACAGACATTAACAGCGTAATGTACGCTTACATCGATCGTAAGAAAAAGTTACCTTTAACAACATTACTTCGTGCTATTGGATATGAAAGAGATAAAGATATCTTAGAAATTTTCGATTTAGCTGAAGAAGTAAAAGTTAATAAAGCTAACTTAAAGAAAGTTGTAGGTCGTAAACTTGCTGCACGTGTATTAAATACATGGCATGAAGATTTCGTAGATGAAGATACAGGAGAGGTTGTATCTATCGAGCGTAACGAGATTATCTTAGATCGTGAAACAATTTTAGAAAAAGATCATATCGATCAAATTGTTGATTCTGGAGTAAAAACAATCTTATTACACAAAGAAGATACTAATTCTGCTGATTATGGAATTATCCATAATACATTACAAAAAGACCCTACTAATACTGAAAAAGAGGCAGTAGAGTATATTTATAGACAATTACGTAATGCTGAACCACCAGATGAAGAAACTGCAAGAGGAATTATTGATAAATTATTCTTCTCTGATCAACGTTATTCATTAGGTGAAGTAGGTCGTTACAGATTGAACAAAAAATTAGGTTTAAACATTAGCAATGATATTCAAGTGTTAACACGTGAAGATATCATTTCTATCATCAAGTACTTAATTGAGTTAATTAACTCAAAAGCAGAGGTTGATGATATTGACCACTTATCTAACCGTCGTGTTAGAACAGTAGGTGAGCAAATGGCAAGCCAATTCGGAGTAGGTTTAGCTCGTATGGCTAGAACTATACGTGAAAGAATGAACGTTCGAGATAATGAGGTTTTTACACCAATTGATTTGATCAATGCAAAAACTTTATCATCAGTAATTAATTCATTCTTTGGAACGAACCAGTTATCTCAGTTCATGGATCAAACAAATCCATTATCAGAGATTACACACAAACGTCGTTTATCAGCATTAGGACCTGGAGGTTTATCAAGAGAAAGAGCGGGATTCGAGGTACGTGACGTACACCACACTCATTACGGACGTTTATGTCCAATTGAAACTCCTGAAGGACCAAATATTGGTTTAATTTCGTCATTATGTGTATTCGCTAAAGTTAATAACTTAGGGTTCATCGAAACACCGTACAGAAAAGTAGAAGAAGGAAAAGTGGACGTCGAATCAACACCTATCTATTTAACTGCGGAAGAGGAAGAATCAAAAGTAATTGCTCAAGCCAATATCGACATTGCTGACGATGGTACTATTGCTACAGAGCGTGTAACTGCTCGTGAAGATGGAGATTTCCCAGTTGTTACTCCATCAGAAGTAGATTTAATTGACGTTGCTCCTAACCAGATTGCTTCTATCTCTGCATCATTAATTCCTTTCTTGGAGCATGATGATGCCAACCGTGCGTTGATGGGATCGAACATGATGCGTCAGGCTGTTCCATTATTGAAACCACAAGCGCCAATTGTAGGTACTGGATTAGAAAAACAAGTTGCAAAAGATTCTAGAATCTTAGTAAATGCAGAACGTGAAGGTACAGTAACTTATGTTGATGCTGACATTATAACAATAAAATATGATCGTTCAGAAGATGAGGAACTTGTAAGTTTTGATATCGCTGAAAAAACATATAATTTAACTAAATTTAGAAAAACTAACCAAGGTACTACTATCACACTTAAACCAATCGTTAAAGTTGGAGATAGAGTAGAAAAAGGTCAAGTTTTATCTGAAGGTTATGCAACAGAAGGAGGAGAATTAGCAATTGGTCGTAACATGGTTGTTGCCTTCATGCCTTGGCAAGGGTACAACTTTGAGGATGCCATTGTGATTTCTGAAAAAGCTGTTCGCGAAGATTGGTTTACATCTATCCACATTGATGAGTATTCATTAGATGTACGTGATACTAAATTAGGTATGGAGGAATTAACTTCTGATATTCCTAACGTTTCTGAAGAGGCTACTAAAGACTTAGATGAAAACGGTATGATCCGTATTGGAGCAGAAGTTAAACCAGGAGATATATTAATTGGTAAGATTACTCCAAAAGGAGAATCAGATCCAACTCCAGAAGAAAAATTATTACGTGCAATCTTTGGTGACAAAGCTGGTGATGTAAAAGATGCTTCTTTAAAAGCTTCTCCATCATTACGTGGTGTTGTAATTGATAAGAAATTATTCTCTCGTAGTATTAAAGATAA
Organism: Flavobacteriales bacterium UBA5933; assembly: GCA_002430925.1. Taxonomy (GTDB): domain Bacteria; phylum Bacteroidota; class Bacteroidia; order Flavobacteriales; family Weeksellaceae; genus Empedobacter. The sequence goes on along the minus strand of DJDD01000164.1, from coordinate 25,572 downwards.
ACGTAAACGTTCTCAAGACAAAGCTGTTATTGACAGTGTTGAAGCAGAGTACGACGTTAAATTTAACGAACTTAAAGAGATTTTATTAGAGAAGTTATATGTTTTATTAAACGGAAAAACATCTCAAGGTATATACAATGACTTGAATGAGGAAGTAATCAAGAAAGGAGTTAAGTATACACAAAAAATCTTATCAAATGTAGATGATTTCTTAAACTTAACAGGAGCAGAATCTCTTTGGACAACAGATGAGGATAAGAACGAATTAGTAAAAGAGTTGTTACATAATTATAAAATTAAATACAACGATTTACAAGGAGCTCTTAACCGTGAAAGATTCACAATTTCTGTTGGAGATGAGTTACCTGCAGGTATTGTTAAGTTAGCGAAAATCTATATTGCTAAAAAACGTAAATTAAAAGTAGGTGATAAAATGGCGGGTCGTCACGGTAATAAAGGTATTGTAGCACGTATTGTACGTGACGAGGATATGCCTTTCTTAGAAGACGGAACTCCAGTAAACATCGTACTTAACCCACTTGGGGTACCTTCTCGTATGAATATCGGTCAGATTTATGAAACGGTATTAGGATGGGCAGGATTGAAATTAGGACGTACATTCGCTACACCTATTTTCGATGGTGCATCAGCAGAACAAATTGATCAATTTACAGAAGAAGCTGGTTTACCTCGTTTCGGTACTACGTACTTATACGATGGTAATACAGGTGAACGTTTTGATCAAAAAGCAACTGTAGGTGTTATTTACATGTTGAAATTAGGACACATGGTTGATGATAAAATGCACGCGCGTTCTATCGGACCATACTCTTTAATTACTCAACAACCATTAGGTGGTAAAGCTCAATTCGGAGGACAACGTTTTGGAGAGATGGAGGTTTGGGCATTAGAAGCATTCGGTGCATCTAATATCCTTCGCGAAATCTTAACAGTTAAGTCGGATGACGTAATTGGACGTGCAAAAACTTACGAAGCAATCGTAAAAGGAGAGCCAATGCCAGAACCTGGTATACCAGAATCATTTAACGTATTGTTACATGAATTACAAGGTCTTGGATTAGACATAAACTTGGAAGAATAATAGGGGAACCTATTATTCTACCTTTTCGTTATTATAATATAATTGTTAGATACATTTCTATATGTCAACAAAAAATAAAACAAGTCAATTCTCAAAAATTCGTATTGGGTTAGCTTCTCCAGAATCGATTCTTCAAGAATCTAAAGGTGAAGTTTTAAAACCTGAAACGATAAACTATAGAACGCACAAACCAGAACGTGATGGATTATTCTGTGAGCGTATCTTTGGACCTGTGAAGGATTATGAATGTGCCTGTGGAAAATATAAAAGAATCCGCTATAAAGGTATTGTTTGTGATCGTTGTGGGGTTGAAGTTACTGAAAAGAAAGTTCGTCGTGAGCGTATAGGACATATCAACTTAGTTGTTCCTATTGCACACATTTGGTATTTCCGTTCATTACCAAATAAAATTGGTTACATCTTAGGGTTACCATCTAAGAAATTAGATATGGTAATTTACTATGAAAGATATGTAGTAATTCAACCAGGTATTGCAAAAGGTTTAGAAGGAGAAGAATTAAATAGATTAGATTTCTTATCAGAAGAAGAATACTTAGATATCTTAGAAACTCTTCCTATCGAGAATCAATATTTAGAAGATTCAGATCCTAATAAGTTTGTTGCTAAAATGGGAGCTGAAGCTTTAGAAGACTTATTATCTCGCATTAACTTAGATGAATTATCTTATGAATTAAGACATAAAGCACATAACGAAACTTCTAAACAACGTCGTACAGAGGCATTAAAACGTTTACAAGTTGTAGAATCGTTACGTGAATCTAATATGCATCATGTAAACCGCCCAGAATGGATGGTAATGCGTGTAATTCCAGTTATTCCACCGGAATTACGTCCATTAGTTCCATTAGATGGAGGTCGTTTTGCAACTTCAGATTTAAATGATTTATACCGTCGTGTAATTATCCGTAACAATCGTTTAAAACGATTAATGGAAATTAAAGCTCCAGAAGTAATCTTACGTAATGAAAAACGTATGTTACAAGAAGCTGTAGATTCATTATTTGATAATACACGTAAAGCATCTGCTGTAAAAGCTGATGGTAACCGCCCGTTAAAATCTTTATCTGATTCATTAAAAGGAAAACAAGGTCGTTTCCGTCAAAACTTATTAGGTAAACGTGTAGATTATTCTGCTCGTTCTGTAATTGTTGTTGGTCCAACACTTAAATTACATGAATGTGGTTTACCAAAAGATATGGCAGCTGAATTATACAAACCATTTGTTGTTCGTAAATTAATCGAGCGTGGTATTGTAAAAACAGTAAAATCGGCTAAGAAAATTATAGATAGAAAAGAGCCAGTTGTTTGGGATATTTTAGAAAATGTAATTAAAGGTCATCCAGTTTTATTAAACCGTGCCCCTACATTACACCGTTTAGGTATCCAAGCATTCCAACCGAAATTAATCGAAGGTAAAGCGATTCGTTTACACCCATTAGTGTGTACTGCCTTCAATGCCGATTTCGATGGTGACCAGATGGCTGTTCATTTACCATTAGGACCAGAAGCAATTTTAGAGGCTCAATTATTAATGTTAGCTTCTCAAAATATTCTGAATCCAGCGAATGGTTCTCCTATTACTGTACCTTCTCAGGATATGGTTTTGGGTCTGTATTATATGACAAAAATTCGTCGTACAGACCACCAGTTTACAGTAAAAGGTGAAGGATTAACTTTCTATTCTGATGAAGAAGTACAAATTGCTTACAACGAAGGTGCAGTAGATTTAAATGCTCCAATTCGTGTAAAAACAACTGTACGTCAAGGAGACAAATTAGTAGAAAATCAATTAATTGAAACTTCAGTTGGTCGTGTGTTATTTAACCAAATCGTACCAAAAGAAGTAGGTTATATTAATGAAGTATTAACGAAAAAATCGTTACGTACTATTATTAATAAAATCATCAAAATTACTGATTTCCCTAAAACAGCAGCTTTCCTTGATGATATGAAAGCATTAGGATATCGTAATGCCTTTGAAGGAGGTTTATCTTTCTCTTTAGGTGATATCTTAATTCCTGAGCAAAAGAAAGAGCTTATCTCTGGTGCAATCTCTCAAGTAGAGAACATCAAGATGAACTATAATATGGGTCTTATTACAAACAACGAACGTTATAATCAAGTAATTGATGTTTGGACAACAACAAACGCAACGTTAACGGAGATTGTAATGAAACGTATGACTGAAGATCAACAAGGATTTAACTCTGTATTCATGATGCTTGATTCTGGAGCACGTGGATCTAAAGAGCAAATTCGTCAGTTATCTGGTATGCGTGGATTGATGGCTAAACCTCAAAAAGCTGGTTCTACTGGTGGGGATATCATCGAAAACCCAATTATCTCTAACTTCCGTGAAGGTTTATCTATCTTAGAGTACTTTATTTCTTCTCACGGGGCTCGTAAAGGTCTTGCCGATACAGCCTTAAAAACTGCCGATGCAGGGTACTTGACTCGTCGTTTAGTTGACGTTGCGCAAGATGTTATCGTAATGCACGAAGATTGTGGTACATTAAGAGGATTAGAAGTTACTGCACTTAAGAAAAAAGAAGAAATTATTGAAAGTTTATCTTCTCGTATCTTAGGACGTACTTCATTAAATGATGTTTATAATCCAGATAATGGAGAATTAATTGTTGCTTCAGGAAATATTATCACAGAAGAAATAGGAGATGCTATTGAAGCTGTAGGTATAGAAAATGTAGAAGTACGTTCTCCTTTAACTTGTGAAGCTAAAACAGGTATTTGTGCTAAATGTTACGGACGTAACTTAGCTACAGGTAAAGATGTTCAGAAAGGTGAATCTGTTGGTGTAGTTGCTGCACAATCAATTGGTGAACCTGGTACACAGTTAACATTACGTACGTTCCACGTGGGAGGTACTGCTGGTAACGTATCAGAACAAAATACTATTAATGCTAAAGTTGATGGTACTGTAGAATTTGAAGATTTAAGAATTGTTGAATCTACAAATGACGAAGGAAACTTAGTTGATACTGTTGTTTCTCGTTCTACAGAATTAAAAGTTATTGATGATTTAGGAAACGTACGTCAACAAACTAATATCGCTTATGGTACTGTATTAGCTGTTAAAAACGGAGCTAAAGTTAAAAAAGGTGACGAAATTGCTAGTTGGGATTCATATAACGGGGTTATTATTGCAGAATCTGCAGGTAAAATCGAGTATGAACAATTGGAACAAGGTATTACTTATAAGATTGAAATCGATGAGCAAACTGGATTCCAAGAAAAAGTTATTTCTGAGTCACGTAATAAAAAGTTAGTTCCTGCGTTAAGAGTATTAACTGTTGATGGAGAAGAAAAAACATACAACTTACCAGTAGGTGCACACTTAATGGTAAATGATGGAGAAAAAATTAGTTCAGGTAAAATCTTAGTTAAGATTCCTCGTAAATCTGCAAAATCTGGAGATATTACAGGAGGTTTACCTCGTATTACTGAGTTATTAGAGGCTCGTAATCCATCTAACCCATCAGTTGTTTGTGAAATGGATGGTGTTGTAACATTTGGTAAAATTAAGCGTGGTAACCGTGAAATCATCGTTGAATCTAAAAATGGTGAAATCCGTCGTTACTTAGTTAAATTATCTGCTCAAGTATTAGTTCAAGAAAATGACTTTATTCGTGCAGGTGAACCATTATCAGATGGAGCTATTACACCAGAAGACATTTTAAGAATCTTAGGTCCTACAGCAGTACAAGAATACTTAGTAAATGAAATTCAAGATGTATATCGTTTACAAGGTGTAAAAATTGATGACAAACATTTCGAAATTATCGTACGTCAAATGTTACGTAAAGTTCGTATTGTAGATTCAGGAGATACACGATTCTTGGAAGATAGTCTAGAGCATAAAGACGATTTCATGGAAGAAAACGATCGTTTATTCGGAATGAAAGTCGTAGAAGATGCAGGTGATAGTACTGATTTAAAACCAGGACAAATTGTATCTGTTCGCGAATTACGCGATGAAAACTCTAAATTAAAACGTGAAGATAAAAACTTAGTAACAGCTCGTGAAGCTATCCCTGCAACAGCACAGGCAGTTTTACAAGGTATTACAAGAGCATCTTTACAAACAAAATCTTTCATGTCTGCAGCATCGTTCCAGGAAACAACGAAAGTTCTTAATGAAGCGGCTGTAGCAGGAAAAGTTGATAGTTTAGTAGGATTAAAAGAAAACGTAATTGTTGGACACTTAATTCCTGCAGGAACTGGACTAAAAGAATACCAGAACATTGTCGTAGGATCTAACCGTGAATACGAAGAATTAATAAACGCAAAACAAGAATTATAATGTCAGAAAATCAACAAAACGAAGGGTTAAACATCGAGTTAAACGAATTAGTAGCTCAAGGAGTTTACGCAACAGGAGCAATCATCAACCACTCACCATCTGAGTTCGTTGTAGATTTCGTACAATTTTTACCAGGTGCAAGACCAAGTGTAAAATCTCGTATTATCTTATCTCCATTACAAGCGAAACAATTATCTCAATCGTTAGCTGAAAACGTAGTTAACTTCGAGAAAAGCTTTGGTGAAATCAAAGAACCTCAAGTAAACAACGGTACAGCAACTTACGAAGCTTAAGAAATTTCTCTTAATATTTCAAAAATCCCTTAATCTTAGATTAGGGGATTTTTTTATGTTTTTTATTTTTAAATCTAATTGTAAACGTATTTGCAAAAGTGATTGTAATGGAAATCCTTTTGTTATAAAATACTAGAATTATCGATATAAAATAACAAAAGATTGCAATGGAAAGCACGTTCCGAAGGATTTGCCCTAGAAATTAAATGATGAATTGAGTTACTAAGTTTTAAATGATAAGAGAATATTATATCTTTGCAAAATAATATACAAACAAAAAACAAACAATGGCACAAGATGTAATTTTCGATTTGATTGAAGAGGAAAAAGAAAGACAATTGAATGGTATTGAACTTATTGCTTCAGAAAACTTTGTTTCTGACAATGTAATGAAAGCAATGGGATCTGTTTTAACAAATAAATATGCCGAAGGTTATCCTGGTAAACGTTATTATGGTGGATGTGAAGTTGTAGATGAAATTGAATCTCTTGCAATAGATCGATTAAAAACTTTATTTGGTGCTGAGTATGCAAATGTGCAACCACACTCTGGTTCGCAAGCAAATGCTGCTGTTTATTTAGCTTGTTTGAAACCTGGAGACAAAATTTTAGGTTTTGACTTATCTCATGGTGGACATTTAACACATGGTTCTCCTGTTAATTTTTCGGGTTCTATTTATACAACTTCTTTTTATGGAGTTAATAAAGAAACTGGATATATAGATTATGAAGCAATGGCAGAAACTGCTCGTAAAGAGCAACCAAAAATGATTATTTGTGGTGCTTCTGCTTACTCTAGAGATATAGATTACGCAAAATTTCGTGAAGTTGCTGATGAAGTAGGTGCTTTATTATTAGCAGATATTTCTCATCCAGCTGGTCTTATTGCTCGTGGTATCTTAAATGATCCCCTTCCTCATTGTCACATTGTAACTACAACAACTCACAAAACATTACGTGGACCACGTGGTGGAGTAATTATGATGGGAAAAGATTTTGAAAATCCATGGGGATTAACAACTCCTAAAGGTGAAGTAAAAATGATGTCTCAGTTATTAAATGGAGCTGTTTTTCCTGGAACACAAGGTGGACCATTAGAGCATGTGATTGCATCTAAAGCGGTTGCTTTTGAAGAGGCTTTATCTGATGGTTATATGGATTACATTGTACAAGTTGCTAAAAATGCAAAAGCATTGGCTGCTGCATTGGTTGCAAAACAATACAATATTGTATCTGGAGGAACAGATAATCACTGTATGTTGATTGATTTACGTAATAAAGGGATTTCTGGAAAACAAGCAGAAAATGCTTTGGTTTTAGCGGAAATTACTTGTAACAAAAATATGGTTCCTTTTGATGATAAATCTCCTTTTGTAACTTCTGGTATTCGTTTAGGTACTGCTGCTATTACTACACGTGGTTTAGTAGAAGAGGATATGCAAACAGTTGCAGATTTTATTGATGAGGTATTAACAAACATTGATAATGAAACAGTAATTGATTTGATTGCTGATCGTGTAAATGAGTTTATGTCAAGTAGACCATTATTCCAAATGAAATAATAGAATATATATTCTAAATGAATAGTAAAAGCCTCAAATGATCTTATTTGAGGTTTTTTTATTTCTTATTGATTTTCAGGTTATAAAATGATTATAATTTTTAGTAAATCTTTAAGTACAGGTTTATAAATATTTTTCTCTTAAAAATCTATTCTTTCTAAAAATTAAAAATTTAACTTTACCAAAAATCAATTTTTAGTATAATGTCTGTAAATAAAGAAATAAAAAGAATTACCACAGAAACTTTACGCAAAATGAAGTTTGATGGGGAGAGAATATCTATGTTAACTGCTTATGATTTTACAATGGCAACATTGGCAGATAAAGCAGGACTAGATGCAATTTTGGTGGGTGATTCTGCGGCAAATGTAATGTCTGGTTATGAAACTACATTGCCTATTACTTTAGATCAAATGATTTATCATGCACAATGTGTTGTACGTGGAGCAAAACGTGCTTTGGTTGTTGTAGATTTACCATTTGGTACATATCAATCTGATCCTAAAAAAGCATTGTATTCTGCTGTTAGAGTAATGAAAGAAACAGGTGCACATGCCCTAAAATTAGAAGGAGGAAAAGAGATAGAAGAATCTATTCGTAGTATTGTAAATGCAGGTATTCCTGTAATGGGACATTTAGGATTAACACCACAATCAATCAATCAATTTGGTTCTTATAAAGTTCGTGCAAAAGATGATGCTGAAGCTCAAAAATTGATGGATGATGCAAAATTATTGGAAGAATTAGGATGTTTTTCTTTTGTAATGGAAAAAATTCCTGCAGAATTAGCTGCTAAAGTTACTGCTTCTGTATCTATTCCAACAATAGGAATTGGAGCAGGAAATGGATGCGATGGACAAGTTTTAGTAATACATGATATGCTAGGACTAAACAATGATTTTAAACCTAAGTTTGTACGTAGATATCTAAATTTAGAAGATGAAATTGTAGGTGCTGTTGAGCAATATGTTGCTGATGTAAAATCGAGTGATTTCCCGAATAGTAACGAACAATATTAAAAAATACTGATAAGTAATAAGTTTTTTATAAGGGTAATACCCCATTAAAAACTTATTACTTAACTTAAAATTTATCAATGAATCCAGAAATTTTATTTGAAGATAATCATCTTCTAATTATTAATAAAAAAGCAGGAGAACTAGCTCAAGGAGATGAAACAGGAGATATTCCTCTTATCGATAGTTTAAAGAGCTATATAAAAAAACGTGATAATAAACCAGGAAATGTTTTTTTAGGTTTAGTTCATCGTTTGGATAGACCAACTTCTGGAGTTTTAATTTTTGCAAAAACATCCAAAGCATTAACTCGTATGAACGAAATGTTTCAAAAAAGAAACATTGATAAAGTTTATCGTGCGATTGTACAAAATAAACCACCTCATAATTTTGAGCGTTTGGAACATTACCTTAAAAAGAATCCAAAAAATAATAAAACAACAGTTTATTCTAAACCAACTGGAGATGCTAAAAAAGCAATTTTAGAATATACATATTTAGGTGCATTAGATTCTTTTCATTGTGTAGAAGTTAAATTGTTTACAGGGCGTTCTCATCAAATTCGTGCTCAGTTATCATCTGTTGGTTCACCAATTAAAGGAGATTTAAAATACGGTGCAAAACGATCTAATCCTGATGGAAGTATTTCTTTGCATGCTTATCGTATAACTTTTGAGCATCCTGTAAAGAAAGAAGAAATTACAATTATTGCTCCAGTTCCTAAAGATGCTATTTGGCAAGCCACAACAAAATTATAATTTGTAAATTTGTTTCTTATTTAAAAGAATTAAATGAATACTATTTTTTATTTCTTTATCTACCAAATTTCACGTTTACCGTTATCTGTACTGTATCTATTTTCAGATTTTTTGTTTTTTCTGTTGTATAGAGTAATCGGTTATAGAAGAAACGTAATACGCACAAATCTTAAAAAATCATTTCCTGAAAAATCAGAGAAAGAGATTATAGATATTCACAAAAAATTCTATGCTAACTTTTGTGATTATTTAATAGAAACATTAAAAAGCTTTTCGATTTCACAAGAGGAATTAGATAAGAGATTCACCTATTCTAATCTTGAAGTTTTTAATGAAATAAAATCAGAGAAACGAAATACAATGATGATGTGTGGACACATCTTTAATTGGGAATGGTTTATTGGTACTGTAAAATCTTTACCAGCACTAGAAACGGCAGCTGTATATCATAAAATTAGAAATCCTTTTTGGAATAAAAAAATCAATGATATGAGAGCTCGTTTTGGAACAAAAGCGATAGATATGAAAGATGTTCTTCGTTTTATGATGAAAGCTCCAAACGATGGTAATTTAACTTATCTTTTTGTTGCTGATCAAAGTCCTAAAAAATCAGCAGTACATTATTTTATAAATTTCCTAAATCAAAGAACTCCAGTTTTTAATGGCTTCGATAAAATAGCTCAAAGAAAAGAAATGGGTGTTGTTTACTGTAAAACTGAGAAAATAAAACGAGGATATTACCACACAACATTTATTCGTTTACAACCAGAAGGAGAAAAATTTGCTGAGAATGAAATTGTTCATCAGTTTTTTAATCATTTAGAAGAAACAATCAAAGAACATCCAGACAATTGGCTTTGGAGCCATAAACGTTGGAAATATGCCGATTTATAAGATGAAAATAGCTATTGTAATCCTTAATTGGAATGGAGAAAAATTACTTCCTCAATTTTTACCTTCAGTTATCAACAATTCAAAAAATGTTGAGATCTATGTTATTGATAATGCATCAACTGATGGTTCTGTAGAATTGTTAACAACTCAATACCCTGAGATAAAAATAATTCAAAATAAAGGGAATTATGGTTTTGCAAAAGGATATAATGAAGGTTTAAAAGAAATTGATGCCGAATATTTTTGTTTACTAAATTCTGATGTTGAGGTTACAGAAAATTGGATAGAACCTATAGTTTCTTTATTAGATAATCGCCCTGATATTGCTGCGGTTCAACCAAAATTATTAGATTATAAAAATAAATCTTATTTTGAATACGCTGGTGCAGGTGGTGGATTAATAGACCAATATGGTTATCCTTATTGCCGAGGACGTGTTTTTTCTACTTTAGAGGAAGATAAAGGTCAATATAACGATACAACTCAAATATTTTGGGCAACAGGAGCATGTTTTTTTATCAGAAGTAAAGATTTTTTTGAACAAAAAGGTTTCGATGAAGACTTTTTTGCTCATATGGAAGAGATAGATTTATGTTGGCGATTAAATAATGCTGGTCGAAAAATTTATTATTGTGGCGAGTCTACCGTGTATCATTTGGGCGGAGCAACTTTAGATAAATCTAATCCCAAAAAATGGTATTTAAACTATAGAAATAGCTTGTGGATGTTATTGAAAAATTTACCAAAAAATAAATTATTTCCAACTATTTTCACACGTTTATCATTAGATGGTGTTGCAGCAATCGCATTTCTTCCTTCACAAGGATTTCCTCATTTGTGGGCAGTTTTTATATCGCATATGTATTTTTATAAAGGATTATCAAAAATGTATAAGAAAAGACAAAAACATCAAGACAAAGATTATTCAACGACGTCATTATTACCAATTCAATATTTCTTGAAAAAGCGAAAATATTTCAAAGATTTAAAATAATAAGTCATCTAATAATTTTGGCAATCCCTTCGGGCAGGCTTTCTCGCTGTATCTTTTATAATTGATTTTATAGTTTTTTGCGAATCAATTATAAAAGGATGCCGCTTCAATCCTTATTGCAATTAGTATAAAATGGAATTAAATAATATTTAGGCAATTCTTTGTAGGATAAATTCTCCTTTTTTAAGATAATTACAGATTTTTGTAAAAAATAAAAAGCAAAAAGAGCTAAAATAAAATTGTAGCTACTTTTTTCCAATTTTAAAATTGAGTAGGCAATCAATGTTGTGCATATGATAATTATAAACCAAATTATTTTTTTAGAAGTATTCATTTTGTAGTAGAATTTATTTATTTTAAAAATAGTAAGAAATTAATAAACAATATATTAAAAAAAAATATTATTTTCACTTAAAATAAATTTATATGAAAATATTTAGCACATTACCTTTATTTTTTACTTTAATATCAACTACAATTTCTGCTCAGAAATTAGAAGTAAAATACCAAGAAATAACTCATATAGATGAAGAAGCATTAAAAGTATCTATACAATCAAATAGTAAATCCAAGAAGTTACCAGATAATTTTAAAGAGAATATGTTAAAGAATCTAACAGATCCTAAAGATTATTTATTAACGATATATGATAATCAATCTTATTACAAGAAAGAAGAAAAAATCAGTAATAGCCAATCTGGTGGTTCTTCATTTAGTATAAGTTTTAGTGGAGTAGGCAATGGGTTGTTTAAAGATATTTCCGAAAATGAGTATTTAACAAGTGTTTCTATGTTCAATAAAGAATACACGATAAAAGATCAATTAACAGATTATCAATGGAAATTATCTCGAGAAACAAAAAATATTCTTGGTTTTGATGTAAAGAAGGCAACTTCAACTACAGATACTGGAAATACTGTTACAGCTTGGTATGCACCAAGTATTCCAGTAAAAAATGGTCCTGCAATGTATAATGGTTTACCAGGACTAATATTAGAAGTAGAAACAACTAATTCCAAAAGTAAATTAAAAGAAAATACATTAATAAAAGCAGTTGAAGTGAAGGAAGATCCAGCATTGAAACCAATTCAAAAGCCGAAAGAAAAAAATGTAATTACTGACGAAGAGTTTAAAAATATTTCTGAAACTCAATTTAAGCAATTCAAACAAATGAACTCTGAAGGAGTTGATAGAAAAGATTAAGAAATTTTTGCACATTAGTTAAATTTGAGATAAAAATTTTAAAACTAGATTTATAAAAGCTTATATTTAATTAAGAAATAAAATAATAAATTTATGAAAGCTTTAATCATCGTAGACCTACAAAACGATTTTTTACCAGGAGGCTCTTTAGCTGTAAAAGATGGTGATACATTAATAGAACGTATTAACCAATTACAAGAAAAATTTGATATCGTTGTAGCTACACAAGATTGGCATCCAGCAAAGCATAAAAGTTTTGCAAGTCAACATGAACATAAAAAACCTTTTGATGTAATTGTATTAGATGATGCTGAACAATCTGTACAAGTTTTGTGGCCAGATCATTGTATACAAGGGACCAGAGGTGCAGAATTACATAAAAATTTAAATCAAGATAGAATAAGTGCTATTATCCGTAAAGGAATGAACCCTAAAATTGATTCTTACAGCGGATTTTACGATGTAAATAAGAAGAATCCAACAGGACTTCATGGATATTTAAAAGATCATAATGTAACTAGTGTTTATATTTGTGGTTTAGCAGCAGATGTATGTGTTTATCACACAGCTGAAGATGCATTACGATTAGGTTATGCAACTTATATTTTAGAAGGTTCTACAAAAGCAATTGATGAGGATAAATTCGAACAATTAAAAGAAGATTTTGTAGAAAAAGGAGGAAATGTTTCAACTTACCTACTATAAAAATATAATTTATCATTATATAAACAAAAAGCCTTAGTATTTTATTACTAAGGCTTTTAATTTTTTATAATAAATGTTTTTTAACTTCAAATTTAGTTCTTTTGAAGTTGCTCTATATATTCAGAAGGTGTAATGCCTTCAAAATCTTTAAAAACTTTATTAAAAGTAGATTGATTATTAAATCCTGCCTTGTTGTATATATAGAATAATTTAATTTTATTCATATCATTTTCACTTATTAATTTTTTTACATGATTAATTCTATACTTATTAACATAGTGATTAAAATTTAAATAACCATGATATCTTATTGACTGAGAAATATAATTATTATTAGCTCCAACTTCAATACTTAATTGAGAAATAGTAAATTTTGGATTAGTAAAAAATTCTTTTTCAATCATTATAGTTTCGATTTTTTCAAACAAAGAAATAATAGTAGAAATATTATTTTCATCAGCTGTTATTCTATTTTTGAATGAATTACATTTTTTATCATAAATAAGCTGTACTTTTCTTAGACGATCTTTATAGTGTAGAAAGATACACATAGTTAAAATATTAAAACTTATAACCAGTAAATCTGTATATCTAAGCATTTTATAAGAGGATACAAAGTAATAATTAAAATTATTAGCAATAAAAAATGTTATTCCAATTACAATCACTAAATAAATCATATATCTTATAAAAGTCTTTTCTTTGAAAAAGATATATATAATAAAGGGAATTGGTATATACCAACATAAATTCATAATAGAATATTTCCAAAAATATATAATAGGAAACGATAAATATATAGGACCAATAATTAAATGAGTATGTATAATATTAATGATATTTTTAATTGATAATATATTAGTAAGTATTAGACATATTATAGGTAATAAGCATCCAATTAAGCAGTAATACCCCATTAAATTATCATTGAAAATTGCAAAAAAGATATAAGAAAATAATATTAAAATAATACTAACTATAATGTCATATACATTTAATATTCTTTTTTCTAGATTTAATATATGAGATTGAGTTTGTTCCATGATTATTTTTTTATAAATAATATTTTATTTTTCATTATGATAAGTTTTTGATTTATATAGTTTTATTCTTTAATATTTAAGAAAAAATAAAATTGTAATACTTTTATGTATTTCATTGTAAGAGACAGTCTATGTAAAGGGCTTAAATTAAGATTAGGTTTAATTTTGTCAAGCAATAAATCAAAACAATCGCAATTTATGAAATTAAATCTTTTTTTATCATTTTTATTGATATCTAGTTTTATGTTTGGCCAAGTAGGTATAAATACTGATGAACCAAATTCAAATACTTTACTACATGTGTCTGAAAGAGTAAAAAACACAGATTCAGATTCTAATAATTTATTAAAAGGTATATTAATACCTCGTTTAACGGAGTCTGAAAGAGATAAATTAACTTATGAAGATCCTTCTGCAACTTCTAAAGTATTAAAATTGTTTGCAACTGATAATAGTTTGATGATTTACAATATTACTGAAGATTGTTATAATTACTGGAATTATTTAGAGCAAGAATGGAAAAGCTTATGTGGAAAATTAGGTAAATCTACTTTTACATTTGATTGTTCTGCTATTGTAGTAAAAGGTACATATATAAAGGGAAAAGAATTAACCAGCTCTAATTATTTAAGTATACCTGTTACAGTAACTAAACCAGGAGAATATACTATAACAGTAACTACAAAAAACGGATATAATTTTACAACTTCAGGTACTTTTCTTCAGGTAGGATCTTATTCGGTACAAGTTACAGGACAGGGGACACCTATTGCCGTACAAAAAGATAATCTTTTCATTAATGCCAATGGGGTAGATATATCATGCACACCAACTATAACTGTAAATGTTTTGTCGGCATCTGGAACTTATACATTAAGCTGTGGATCTGCAGTAGTGAATGGAGTGTATAAAGTAGGAACAATATTAACATCTAGCAACACAATTACATTACCTGTAAATGTTACTACTTTAGGTAGTTATACAATCACATCAAATACAGTTAATGGTATTTCTTTTAGTGCTTCAGGTACATTTACTTCAACAGGATCACAGAATATAACTTTATCTGGTTTGGGAACCCCTTCCTCAACTACTAAGACTATTTTAACATTAACTTCCGATAGTCAGGGAGGAGTCTCTACAACATGTTCTGTTGTAGTAGTTATTGTTATTCCAAAAAAGATTATGTTACATATTGGAAACGAGACAATATATGGGTATAGTGCATATACTGGTCCATCAAGACAATTGTTAGATTCTTCAACTAATTTTGGTGTAACAACAGCTAGTACTGTTAAAGCAGAAGGATATACACATATATCTTTAGGTGCTAATCCTTCTGATGCTGCATTATTAAGTGCTCTTAATAATAAACCTGACATAGTACTTATTGGTTTTGATAATTCATCACTTACTACTACCCAATCTCAGTATTTACTAGATTATTTAAATAAAAAAGGTATTGTTATTGCGTTTCAGGATAGAGCAGATAGCAATGTGTCTCTTAATTTTTTAAGAGCAATGCTTTCAAATCCTTCTTTAACTATAACAACAGGAGGAACTGCGGGATCCGTATATCCTTTTACAAATGTTAATGATGCAGTTTTAAATGGAAGTTTTGGTGATATTAGAAGTAAATACTGGGGTGAAGATGCTTCAAATACAGTTTGTATTCCTTTAAGTACTCCAGGGATCACACCTTATAGTTATGCTCAGCCTATTAATAGCACAACGACTTACAGTGGTATTACATCATTCAGACACAATAGTTTAAATTTAATTTGGTTTGGTGATGGAGGTTTTTTAAGTAATGAAAATGCTAATGGAAATCAGTATACTAGTAATACAATAGAGCCTTTTGTTGCACCAAGTTCTGGAGGATATAAGCCAGTAGCTAAAAGTGTTTATGGCTACGCAGGGAACGGTTATGCAGCTGGTAGTATGCAAGTACAAAATTCAATTCTATTTGCAAACGTAATGGCTTGGGCTTTAGATAAATCTGAGCATGATGGAATTAATACTAAATAAATAATATTTGAGTAAATAAGGAGCTTAGTATTTTTTTAATACTAAGGTCTTTATTCTAGATGAAAAGTGTGTTAATAGTTAGGTTATATATTATAATTAATTAAAAAATAATAAAAAGAGGTAGTTTTTTAGTTAATTATTTATGCAGGAAGTCTTAGTATTTTATTACTAAGGCTTTTTGTTTGTCTATTTTTTTACATAGTTAAGATGTAAGTATTATAGATAATATGTTTGCGTTAGGGATTGTAGTGAAAATCCTTTTTATATAGCGTTTTAGCGGAATAAAAAGATTGTAACAAAAAGCCCGAGCCGAAGGAAACGCCCAAAAAAATTTTTTTTATTCTTCTATGTAACATTATATCAATATACTATACTAATTATATAAAATATTGATATATGAAAAGAACTATTTTAACTTTCGCTTTAGGAATTATTACAACAATTATTTCTTTTGCACAAGAAGGTAAAACACAAAATATAGATGCTACCTATGTTGCAGAAATAAAAGTGGATTATGATAAAACAATGGCTCAAATTCCTCAACAATATAGAGCTCAAGTTGGTCCAATGCTAAAAGCTGAGATTGATGCAGGGGTATTTATGAATTATTTTTTTAAGAGTAATGGAAAAATGTCTACTTATACTTTAGAACAAAAAGTAGGAAATGCCCAATCTCAAGGAGGTATAATTGCTCAACAAATGTTACAGGTAGATAGTAAACCTACTTACAAAGATTTTACAGTTACCCCACCTACATCATATAAAGAAGTTGATATGATGGGGAAAAATTTTTTAATAAAAGATGCTATTCCAGATTATAAATGGAAAATATCTCGTGAAAAAACAGAAATAGCAGGTTATCAAGCAACAAAGGCAGAGGGTGTTATGATGGATTCTATTCCTGTTACAGCTTGGTTTGCACCAGCTATTCCTTTAAAAGATGGACCTAGTGGACTTGCTGGATTACCAGGGTTGATTGTAAAAGCAGAATTTGAAATGAATAATGCGCATATGATTATTACATTAAAAGAATTAAATATTTCAGACAAAGAGTTAAAAGTTACTTTGCCAACAAAAGGACAAGTTGTTACAACAGAAGAGTTTATGAAAATTGTCAAAGAAATGCAAAAAAAGTTTCAAGAAATGTCAAATAGTAGTGTTGATACTAAATAATCAATTTCATTTTTATAATTAACACTATATGAAGAAATTTTTCTACCCTATTTTTTTGATTGGTATTTCGCAAATTTCATTGGCACAAGAATGTAAGTTAAAAGGAAGTATTGCAGACGAAAACGGAATTCCAGTAACAGATGCTTCAGTATCTATTTTTGATGATAAAAATGAAGGTCAAGGTTTTGTTTTTACAAGTAATGTTGGTGAATTCGAGTTTAAATTACCTTGTGGTAAAAAGTATGATATTGAAGTTGAACAAGCAGGATTTGAGAACTATTTGGAAAATATTGACTTAAAGGAAAATGTTAATCGAAAAATAAAATTAGCAAAAGGTCAACAAATTTCTTTGCAAGAAACAATCGTTAAGGCGCAGCAAGCAATTAAAGTAAAAGGAGATACAATTGAATATGATGCAGATTCTTTTAAAGTAGGGAATGAAGAAGTTTTAGAAGATATTTTAAAAAAATTACCAGGAATAGAAGTTCAGAACGGTAAAGTTTTTTACAAAGGAAAACAAATGTCTCAAGTAACTGTTGGTGGACGAGAAGTATTGGGAGGTAATGAAAAACTTTTAAACAAAAATTTACCTTCAGATGCAGTATCTAAAATACAATTGAATACAAAATTCAAATCAAATCCTTTTGCCTCATCTTTACAAGAAGATGACGAACAATTTTCTTTAAATATTGAGTTGAAAGATGATATGAAACGTCTTGCATTTGGTAATGTAACTCTTGGTGGAGATGCAGATAAACATACAGATGCTCAAGCAAAAGTTTTTTATTTTTCTGAAAAAACGGATGCTACAATCATCAATGATTTTAATACATTCGGAAAACAAGTTTTTGATCAAGATGATTATGTAAGTTTTTTTGGAGGATATTCTGAATTTAATGCTGAAGGAAGTATTTATTCACTTCGAACAAATGATAATCTAAACATTTTTTCAAAAACTGATGCTCCCATGATGAATAGTTACAATGGAGCAGTACATTTTGGAGCAGAACCTAATAAGAAACTGCGTGTTTCTGGATTCGGATTAGTAAACACAAATAACATTCGTTACAACTCTCGTGTAGAAAATCTTTATTACAATGTTGATCCTACTTATACAACAGTAGATGAAGAGAATAATAGGAATAATACAATGATGGGAATGGCACGTTTACGTTTGGACTATAATCCGAATGATAAAGGTCAAATAAAATATCGTTTAAATTTTAATTACCTTGATAATGATAACGAACAATCTGTAAATAGTTTTTATAATGGAGAACAAAACAGTTTCAGAACAATTTCTTCTGACCAGAAAAACTATTCATTTTCTCAAACATTATCCTACATAAAAAAAGTTGGTAGAGACCATAACATAGGATTTTATTTGCGTCATCAATACCAAAAAGATACGCCAGATTATTCTATTTTTTCGGATTCTAATCCATTTTCTTCTTTTTCAATTTTCGAAAATTTAAGTGAGGTTAATAATCAGTATAATATCAATCAAAATCAAAAATATACGTTTAATACGATTCAATTTTATACGATTTTTAATTATTTACTAACAAATACTTCAAACTTAAAATTAAAAGCAGGAACAAGTTTTAGTATTCAGAATTTTGATAATTCAATTTATGATTATAAAAAATTATTAACCAATGATAAATTAATTTCTGATACAGATTTCAATTATAATGAAACTTTTGTTGATGCTACATTGACTAAAAAAATAGGAAGCTTACAAGCAGATTTAGGTGCAGGTTTATCTTATTTTGATCAAACAACTAAATTTTATGATGGTTCTGAAACGAAGAAGAATCAGACAAAAGTTTTACCTCATGTAAACATTCAGTATAAATTCAGTAATGCAACAAATATTTATGCTAGTTACAAACAGAATTATAGTTTTCCTTACACGAAAGATTTGAATGATTCTTATAGCATTCAGAGTTATCAATCTATTTTCTATGGAAATCGTGATTTAAGACAAGCTCTAACTCATAATGCATCATTAAACTTTCAACATTTTAATGCATTTTCTTTCTTTAGTTTTTTTGCTAGCTTAGGCTATACAGAACAAGAAAATAGTATACAAACTCAATCTATCATGAATGTGAATTATATTACAGATAATTCTGGTACTGTAACAGGGATTAAACCTCCTTATCAGTTTAATTCATTAATTAATTCTGATAATAAGCAAAGGTCATATTCAGGAAATATGAGGGTAGAGAAAAGATTTGTAAAATGGTATAATCTTCGATTAACGGGAAATGTATCAACATCAAATTATTATACAATTGCTACAAACAGAAGGTTTGAAAATGATGTACTTGTAAATGAAAATACAGAAAACGTAAATAATAAAAGTTTTAGTCAAACATATAATTTAGAGAACAAATTTACTTTTAATAAAAAGTTTGAATTAAAAGCGGGATTAAATTTAAGTCTTAACGAATATAAATCTCTTGTTACACAAAATTTTAAAACTTGGAAACCTTATGCAGATGCAGCTTGGTCTGTAACAAGTAAATTATTATTACAATCAGACTTTTCTTATCGTATGCAATATCGTAATAATGAGAAATTGAATAAGGCTAAAGAATGGAATGCATCTGTTCGATACAATGTTGCTAGAAAAACCTATTTAAGTATAATAGGTGGTAATCTTTTAGGCAACAACGTAATTGTTAGTAATGGTGTTAATAACAATAGTATTTATACTTCTACAAAAAATGTATTAGGAAGATATTTCATTTTCAATGTGCGCTATAAGTTTTAAAAATTAATACTTTTTTATATAACCTAAAGAGTTGTTTTTTAATAACTTTTTAGGTTTTTATATTAATTATAGGGCATTCCCTTCGGTCGGGCTTTTCGTTCCAATCTTTTACAAAAAATAAAAACTTAAATAACCTCTTAATTTATTTTTTATAAAAGGATATCCACTTCAATCCCTAATGCAAAAAAATATTATTTATTAATTAATCAACTCGTTTAAAACAGCAATTTTTTGATTTAGATAATTTTTGTAATTTAGATTACATAAAAATAAGAGGAATGATGGAAGAGTTACAAGATGAATTGTACAAAATAATAAAACCTGAAAGTTGGACCAAAAGCTTTTCTGATGAGCAACTTATTGAATTAACAAAAGAAAACGATTTTTCTAAAAGTATCTTAGATGAAGGAAGAGATTATTGCTATTTCTTAGAAAAAAAATTCTCTCCATTTCAAGATAAACAAACAGAATATATTCATATAGCCTATACACTAACAGATCCTGCTAATTTAGAAAAAGCATCAACATATGATACAATTGTTGAAGAAAATGAAACAATTTTAATTCATAGAATTAGTGTTATTAGAGATGGGCAATTAATAGATAAATTACCAGATATTACCATAAAAGTTTTAGATAATGAAAATGAAAGTGGATCTGGTGTTATTAATAAAAGTAAAAAAATTAATATATCAATCAAAGATTTACGTTTGTATGATATTTTAATTTTAGAAGATTCAAAAGAAAAAATTTTTACAGAAAAAGATTTTGTTCGCAAAGAATACAGTAGATATATTTGGGTAAGTCCAGATTCTTATTGGGCTTATGGAAATTATAAATTCGAATTAATTAATTATCGCAATGATGAATTTGAATACAAGAAAAATTTCTTCAGAGATGAAAATGGTAATTTATTAGAAAGTGAAGTAGGTACAATTGTTCCAGGAGAAACTTTTGTTCACGAGCTTCATAATTACATAAATCCTACAGATCCTAATAGAGAAATTTTCCCTTATATAGATTTCGCAACAAAAAGTAATTGGGAAAAGCTATCCAATTTTATTTATCCTTATTATGATGAGGTTATTAAAAAATCTAAATTAGAATATTTTGCACCTAATTTAGTAGAGAAATTAAATGAAATCGTTGATTTAGAAGATAAAATTGAATATGCAATAGAATATGTTCAGAACCATATTTATTATATTTATAATGCCGATGAAATGAGTGGTCATAAACCACAAGAAGCAGATGTAACATATACTAATAAACAAGGAGATTGTAAGGCAAAGTCTATTTTATTAAAAGTTATTTTTGATTATTTAGGTTTAGATTCATCAATTATATTACTAAATTATAATACAGATTTTTATCTAAAATATTACTTACCATCATTATTAGCATTTAACCATGTTATTATAAAAGTAGAACATAAAGGTGAAACATATTATGTAGATCCTACTATGCGAGGAGAATTTGGTTGGTTAGAGAATAGAAGTTTTATTTATTTCTGTCATTATTTGGAGATTAAACCTAATCAACAACTACAGGTTCGCCCAGCTTATGAATTTCCAAAATTTTGTATTGATGAAAAAGTTACAATTAATGTAAAAGAAAATACAGGATTTTTAGAAGCAGAGACTTTGTTTAGATATAATCGAGCAAATAATATGCGAAGATATTTTAAGAATACGAACAAAAGAGAAATCATAGATAGTTGGAATTCATTTTATTATTATGCCTTAAATTATAATGGAGATCGACCAGAAATGGATTTAAGAGATATTTTTAAAGAAACATCAATTGATGTTATTTCTGATGATAAAAAATTAAATGAGTTCAGAATAAAATATGTTGCTAAAATAGAGAATCCTTATTTTACAGATCGTGTAACAAAAGAAAGATTCTTAATGTATTTTGATCGTAATATTACAAAAAATAACGTCAGAGATTTTATCCATAAAGACGTAAGCTTTTGGCATAATTTCGACAGTGAAAAGTATGAAATTAACCTTTCTACTGACCAAAAAATTGACACAAGTGAAAAATATACAATACAAGAATCTTCTATAAAAGATAAATTTTTCACATTCTCTAGTAAAAAGAATGTTACAAATAATGGAGGAAGTGCACATATAGAATTTAAACCTAAAACTAATCATGAAATCAAATTAAAAGATTTCGAAAACTTCAGAGCACATCATCATATTATTGCTGATAGTAATTTTGGTTTAGGAATAGATATTATAGAACCAGGTCTTTCTAGCTGGATAAAATTTAAAATGAAAAAAATATTTAAATAATAGTAAAGCACTTCAAAAGAAGTGCTTTATTTATTTTATAACCTGTGGATAATCGAATATGTTGTTTGGATCATATTTCTTTTTCAATTGTCGTAATCTGGTTAAATTATCCATAAAATAAGATTTATTAGCATCGGGGAAATTAATATCAGGATAATTTCTGTACTGTTTTACATTTCCTAATTTCCTAATAGTAGTTTGTATTTTCTCAAATGTTTGTACAAATTTTTCTTCTTGATTTGGTAAATTCCAATACGCTTGTAATTCACTCAAATAATTAATATCTCTATGTGGATAGGCTGTATCCGTAGATTTAATATCATTTATTTTCCCACCTAATGTGTTTATTTGATAAATAATTCCTTTCGTTGAAGTTACTTGATTAAATATATCTTCTAAGCCATTTTCTATATCGTTAATATTTTTATATAAACCAGCTGAGGCATTTTTAAAATAAATAGGTTCTTTAACACCATAATAATTTTTTAAAGCAGCAGCAAGATTTCTATCTT
This sequence comes from Flavobacteriales bacterium UBA5933, assembly GCA_002430925.1. GTDB lineage: Bacteria > Bacteroidota > Bacteroidia > Flavobacteriales > Weeksellaceae > Empedobacter. Next base: position 2,865 of record DJDD01000164.1, on the reverse strand, counting down.
TCATTGGTTTATAATCATTAGCTAATGGAATTAATTCAGAAAAGTAATTTTCAAATTTATCTTGATTTAATTCATAATTAGTAAATAAAATAGTAAGGAATTTACCATTAAGGACAAAAGCGGAAAATGCTTCACGAGGTAAATTTTCTGTCGATTTGAACCATAATCTTATCAATTGAATGAACTTTTCTTTCGTGAGATTAGAAAACTTTAAACGATAACCGCTAAAAGTTGGCGGAGCTTGGTAAGTTTTGAAATGCATTTCAGTAATTACACCAAAATTTCCATTTCCACCTCCTTTGCAAGCCCAAAGTAGATCAGAATCATTATTAGAATCAATAATATTACCATTATAATCAATCATCTTTATACGAAGAAGATTATCACAAGTTAAGCCATATTTACGACTAAAAAAGCCATAACCTCCACCTAATGCTAAACCTCCAATTCCTACAGTTCCGCATGATCCAGCAGGAATTATTCGTTTACGAGGTAAAAGATTAGCATAAATATCTTGAAGTAAGCAAGCAGGTTGCAAAATGACAGAATTCTCTTTTTGCCATGATATATTTTTCATTAATCCAAGGTGGATTAATAATCCATTGTCTATATTGGAAAAACCCTCAAAGCTATGACCACCACTTCGTATAGCTATTTTTAATTTTTTTTCAGTTGCTAAAGCTATCGCTTTTTGTACTCCTTTTTCAGTTTTGCACAAAGCAATATATTGTGGGTATTTATCAATTCTTTTATTAAAAGACTTTCTGAAGTTGTCATAATTCTTATCTTTTTTTGTCAATAGAATTAGATCTTGTTCAAAAAAATCATCAAACGAATAAAATGACATAAAAAAAATTCCTAAACTACCTGTACCAAGTAATTTTAGGAATTCTCTTTTTGTATAATTATTTTGTATCATGCTAACTTCTTTAGCTTAAAGATACAATTATTTTATATTATTTTCTTTTAACCAATTTTTATACTTTTCAGCATTTTTTAAATGTTCTTGATAATCATTTGTATAAACATGATAACCTGGTTTAGCAGGATCAGCAACAAAGAAAATATAATCATGATTTGCAGGATTCAATACAGCATCTATTGCACCTAGATTTGGTAAACAAATAGGAGCAGGAGGTAAACCTTTATTTCTATACGTATTATAAGCATTAGAAGACCATGTCCATTTTTTATAAACACGTTGAATTTTTTGATCCCATCCATTCTCCATTTTATAAGCATAAATAGATGTAGGATCAGCTTCTAATCGCATATCTTTTGCTAGACGATTCATATATGCTCTTGCAACTCTTTGTTGTTCATCCATGTTATCAGAAGATTCTAATTGAACAATAGAAGCTAAAGTGACAACTTGTAATGGAGTCATGTTTAAAGCTTTTGCTTTTGCTAAACGTTCATTATTCCAAACTTTTTTGTATTGATTGTACATTTTATCCATAAATTTCTCTGGAGTAATTCCCCAATAAACAAAATAAGTTTCTGGAATAAAATATTGTTTTACCGTTTCATCATTTAATGTGGAATCATTTTGTTCTTTTACAAAATCACGAATAGCAGTTAAAACTTGAATAGAATCCGCATCAATTTGTTTAGAAACAGAAGCAGCTAAATGATAAATAGTAGGTTCATTCTTAATTCTAAGTTTTACCTCTTCTTGATCTCCATCTTGTAAGCGATCAATGATATCACGATTAGTATCTGATTTTAATATTTTATATTTTCCTGATTTTATAGTAGCAGGATAATCTTCATTTTTTGCATATTCAGTAAAAAGATTTACATCTTTTAAATATGGTTTTAATGAATCTACAACCTGTTCGAATTTTGCCCCTTTTGTAATATAAATAAATCCATCTTTAGTTACATTTCCTTTAAATCCATCTAAAAATGAACATCCAACAAATAGGAATGAACAGATTAATACTATGATTAAATTAATTTTTTTCATAAAATTAAATTTCAATTATACCTTCAAAAACTTTTTCAGCTGGTCCATTTAACCAAACATTGATAAAGTTATCATTATTTTCTTCAAAATTTACAGATAAATTTCCTCCAAGAGCTTTTACTTGAATTTCTTTTTTATGAACAACTTTTTTTACATAAGCAGAAATTGCTGCAGCAGTAATTCCTGTTCCACAAGCTAATGTTTCATTTTCAACTCCACGTTCGTAAGTTCTTATTTTTAGAGTTTCATCTGGTAGAATTTCTACAAAATTTACATTTGTTCCTTTTTCGAAATATGGAGATCCGTATCGAATTTCTTTTCCTTTTTCGTAAACATTTACATGGTCAATATCATTTACAAACTCTACGTGATGAGGTGAGCCAGTATTCATGAAGAAATGTCTATCATGATTTTCAACTTCATTTACATCAATCATTTGTAAACGTATGATGTCAGTGTCAACAATACCATGATGTAAACCATCAATGGCATTAAATGTCATTTTGTCAGAAGCTACATCCAAATCATTTGCAAATCGTATAATACAACGTCCACCATTTCCACACATTGTACTTTCATTTCCATCAGAATTAAAATAGACCATTCTAAAATCAGAATTTTCATCATTCTGTAATAATATTAATCCATCTGCACCTATTCCAAAATTACGATCACATAATTTGTTAATAAGCTCAGTAGAAATGGGAAATTGACCATCACGATCATCAATCATTACAAAGTCATTTCCAGCGCCTTGATATTTATAAAATTTTAAATTCAACCTTTTTATACTTTTATATATAGATAGCAAAGTTAAAAACTTTTTTATCTCTTATTGCTACTGTTATAAAATATTTATAATTCAGTGTTAATATCAGTTAAACATGATTCAAATG
>DJDD01000158.1 GCA_002430925.1 Flavobacteriales bacterium UBA5933 | reverse complement strand
ATATTTTAAAAGCTAAAAAGATGCCATATAATCAAAAAAATAATTATATATTTGCACTCGCTAAAATGAGCAAGGAATCTGGCAATTAACAAACAAGTTAAACATCTCTCTTTCATTTATTTCCATTTTTTTAAAGATTCCAAAATAAAGTTGATTGAGATACAAATTTTTAGAATTATGTCTAAAGAAACACAAAACGAGGAGGTACAAGAAGTTGTAGTTAACACTCCTGCAATTGATACGACTGCAAACGCAAACGTAGCTCCAGAATCATTCGATTGGGAATCTTTCGAATCAGGATTAAACGAAGAAGATCGTAAAGAAAAAGCTGAATTAGAGCAAATGTACGATACAACTTTAGAAGACTTACATGAAAATGAAGTATTCAAAGGACAAGTTGTACGTATTACAGATAAAGAAGCTATCGTTGACATCAACTTCAAATCAGAAGGTGTTATTTCATTAAACGAATTCCGTTACAACTCAGACTTAAAAGTTGGGGATATCGTAGAAGTAATGGTTGATCAACGTGAAGACAAAAACGGACAATTAATCTTATCTCATAGAAAAGCTCGTACATTAAACGCTTGGGATGCTGTTAATAAAGCACACGAATCTCAAGAAATCGTTAACGGATACATCAAAGCTCGTACTAAAGGTGGTATGATCGTTGACGTATTTGGAATCGAAGCTTTCTTACCAGGTTCTCAAATCGATGTTAAACCAATCCGTGATTACGAACAATTCGTAGGAAAAACTATGGAATTCAAAGTTGTTAAAATCAACCCAGAATTCAAAAACGTAGTAGTTTCTCACAAAGCGTTAATCGAGGCTGATATCGAAGTTCAGAAAAAAGAAATCGTTGCTCAATTAGAGAAAGGACAAGTTTTAGAAGGAGAAGTTAAAAACATTACTTCTTACGGTGTATTCGTAGACTTAGGAGGTGTTGATGGATTAATCCACATTACTGACTTATCTTGGTCTCGTATCAACCACCCATCTGAAATCTTAGAAGATGGACAAAAAATCAACGTTGTAATCTTAGATTTCGACGAAAACAAATCTCGTATCCAATTAGGTATTAAACAATTAGAAGCTCATCCATGGGATGCTTTAGATGCAAACATCAAAGTTGGTGACAAAGTTAAAGGGAAAGTAGTAGTTTTAGCTGACTACGGTGCTTTTGTTGAAGTTGCTCCAGGTGTTGAAGGTTTAATCCACGTTTCTGAAATGTCTTGGTCTACTCACTTACGTTCTGCTCAAGATTTCGTAAAAGTTGGTGATGAAGTTGAAGCAGTAGTTTTAACTTTAGACAGAGAAGAAAGAAAAATGTCTTTAGGTATCAAACAATTAACTCCAGATCCTTGGACTGATATTACAACTAAATACCCTGTAGGTTCTACACACAAAGGTAAAGTTCGTAACTTTACTAACTTCGGTGTATTCGTAGAATTAGAAGAAGGTGTTGATGGTTTAATCTACATTTCTGACTTATCTTGGACTAAGAAAATCAAACACCCATCAGAATTCTGTGCAGTTGATGATATCTTAGATGTTGTAGTTTTAGAATTAGACGTAGAAGCTCGTCGTTTATCTTTAGGACACAAACAATTAACTGAAAATCCTTGGGATAAATATGAAGATAAATATGCTGTAGGAACAACTCATACAGGTGTTGCTATCGACGTATTTGATAAAGGTGCTACAGTACAATTCGAAGATGCTGACGTTGAAGCTTTCGCTCCAGCTCGTACATTAGAGAAAGAAGATGGTTCTCGTATCAAAAAAGGTGAAGAAACAACTTTCAATGTTATTGAATTCAACAAAGAGTTCCGTCGCGTAGTAGTTTCTCATACAGCAACTTTCCGTGAGGAAGAAGTTAAAGCTGAGAAACCAGCAAACAACAACAATAACAATTCTTCTAACGCAATCGAAACTTCTACTTTAGGAGATATCGATGAATTAGCAGCATTGAAAAAGAAAATGGAAGAAGGAGGAAACTAATCCCTAACTTACATTATCATTATAAATAAGCTGTCCTTTTTAGGGCAGCTTTTTTGTTTTATAATGAAATTCTTATCTTTAAGCCTTAATTGTTAAGGAATGAAGATTATATTGGTTGAAGATCATAAAGAATTAGCGAGTAACATTATAAATTTTTTACAGCAAGAAAATTATATTTGTGAATGGGCTCCTAATTTATCACAAGCAAGAGATATGCTTTCTATGTTTGAATATGATTGTGTTTTACTAGATATAACTCTTCCTGATGGTAGTGGAATGACATTACTTAACGAAATAAAATCATTATACATTACTACAAAAGTGATTATTATTTCTGCACAAAACTCTTTAGATTATAAAATTTTAGGATTAGACAGTGGGGCAGATGATTATATTACAAAACCTTTTCCATTACCAGAATTACATTCTCGTATAAAAGCTGTTATGCGCAGAGGAAATATAGATACTGCTGATGAATTATTAGTTTTTAATGAAATTATGATTAATATGCATTCTATGGAATGTAAAATCGGAGATACAGTAATTAATTTAACTAAAAAAGAAATCAATTTATTAATCTATTTTATTAATAATAAAAATAGAGTTCTTTCAAGACAAGCTATAGCAATACATTTGTGGGGAGATTATACATATAATTTAGATAATGTTGATTTTATTTATCAACATTTAAAAAATCTCAGAAGAAAAATTTCAGAATCTGGAGGGAATGATTACGTGAAAACAGTATATGGGTTAGGTTATAAATGGTCTGATAGCTAAATGAGATTAAGTAAAAAAATCACCCAATATTTTACACTTGTCGTTTTTTGTTCGATGACATTTGGTTTTTTTATTTTCTATTTTGCAATAGAACGTGCAACAACACAATCTGCAGTAGGTAAATTAGAAAATCTAAATAATATTGTCGAAAATAAAATAATAAAAGGAATTCCTATTGAATCAATTCAAAAAGAATACCCTGATATTAAAATAAAAATTTTAGATAATTCTGAAGATGATTTAACAAAAAAAGTCGTTAGAGAAGATGTTTACGAATGGGATGAAAAATTACAAACGAACGTCAATCATATAACAGTTACTACTTATCCTTTTATAAAAAATCACCATTATCAAATTCAAGCTCAAATAGGTTTGATTATTATAGATAATAAGTTTTTTATTGGTATTATAATGGTTATTGCTTGGATTTTTATTTTTGTAATTATATCAATTATATTTTTTGGAGAACTTATCGCTAGAAATTTATATACTCCTTTTTATCATTTATTAAGCGAAATGGAGCATTTTGATGTAAGAGAAAATCAAGAATTAAAAACGGCAAAAACAGAAATTAGGGAACTTAATCAATTAAATGAATTTTTTATAAGAACTTCAAAACAATCCATTGGTCATTATAATGCTTTAAAAGAATTTTCTCAAAATTTATCACATGAATTACAAACGCCTATTGCTAATATAAAAGCAAAAATAGAGTTAATGCTGAATGAGAATATAACAGAACTTCAAATGAAATCTCTTAGTGAAATGTATGATAGTTTGAATAGAATTTCAGCAGTTAATAGATCTCTTATTCTTTTGATGAGTTTAGAAGATCATCAAAACTCTGACGATTTAATAAATTTAACAGAATTAATTGAAAATGTTATCTCTGAGCAGGAGGATTTAATTTTAATGAATGGTGTTAAAGTTACATTAGATTTGTATCCAGGAGTTTATGTGAATATTAATCCTCTTCTAGCGCATATTGTTATATCAAATTTAATCAGTAATGCGAATAGACATAATTACAGAGATGGAAATATTTATGTTGTTTTGACTTCTTCCGTTTTAATAATTAGAAATACAGGTTATGAGCAAGAATTTACAAATGATACTATTTTTAAACGCTTCAATAAAGGTAAACACAATAGTGCATCTATTGGGCTTGGACTTGCACTCGTAAAGAAAATTTTAGACGTTTACAATTTTGAAATAAAGTATACATTTTCTTCAAATTTGCACCAATTTACGATTAGGTTCTAATACTTTTAATGGGTAACATATTTATATATAAATAAATACAAATTTCAGTATTTCTTTAACAAAACTTCAAAATTACTTCAAAATTGATTTGTTATTTTGTAGTGTATTCAATACACATCATTATAAAATAAAAATAAATAAATATGTCACACAGTAATCAAAAATTAGATAGTGAATTAACTGTTAAAGATAGAGTTAAAGCTATTATTGGAGGATCTATTGGGAATCTAGTAGAATGGTATGATTGGTATGCTTATGCAGCATTCGCAATCTATTTTTCTTCATCATTTTTTCCTACAGGAGACAGAACTGCTCAATTATTAAATACTGCTGGTATTTTTGCTGTAGGGTTCTTAATGCGTCCAATTGGAGGATGGTTGTTTGGAACAATTGCTGATAAAATTGGTCGTAAAAGAGCAATGACATTATCGGTTTTATTAATGTCTTTTGGTTCTTTATTGATTGCTTTAACACCAACTTATGAAACTATTGGTGTTTTAGCTCCTGCATTATTATTAATAGCACGTTTGTTACAAGGTCTTAGTGTTGGTGGAGAATATGGAGTTTCTGCAACTTATTTATCAGAAATGGCTACAGCAGATAGGAGAGGTTTTTATTCTTCATTTCAATATGTAACTTTAATTGGTGGACAGTTAATTGCTTTAGGTATTTTATTAATATTACAAAAGTTACTTTTAACAGATGAGCAACTTTCTGCATGGGGATGGAGAATACCATTTGTTATTGGAGCAATTTTATCTATTATAGCATTATATTTAAGAAAGAATTTACATGAAACAGATGCTTTTGAGAAAAATAATGATGCTTCAGATAAAAAGGAAAATAATGGTACAATAAAACAATTATTAAAATATCCTAAATCTATTTTAACAGTTGTTGGACTTACAATGGGGGGAACTTTAGCATTTAATACATATACTACTTATATGCAAAAATTCTTAGTAAATACAGTAAATCTTACAAAGGAAGAAGCAACATTTATTTCTTTCTTATCTTTATTAATCTTTGCTTGTTTACAACCTCTATTCGGATTATTGTCTGATAAAATTGGTCGTCGTCCATTATTATTAGGTTTTGGAATTTTAGGTACATTATGTACAGTTCCTTTATTAACAGGTTTAGCAAACGTTACAAGTATGTGGGGAGCTTTTGCTTATTTAATGGTTGCGTTAATTATCGTTTCAGGTTATACATCGATTAATGCTGTTGTAAAAGCTGAATTATTTCCAGCAGAAATTCGTGCTTTAGGTGTAGGTTTGCCTTATGCATTAACAGTATGTATTTTTGGAGGTTCAGCAGAATATTTAGCTTTATTAGCTAAACAACATGATGTAGAATACTACTTCTATTGGTATATAACAGGATGTATTGCTTTTTCTCTTATTGTTTATCTATTTATGAAGGATACTAAAGAGAATTCAATGTTGAATAAAGATTAATTTTAAAAGTTGTTTAAACTTTTTTTTAATTATTTAATTTGTTAATTATTAATTTGCAATAGTGATTGAAGCGACATACTTTTTTGATTGGTCATTTAGATTATGCACAATGACAAATCAAAAAAGATATAGCGAAAAAGCACGTCCCGAAGGGATTGCCCAAAAAAAAAT
>DJDD01000170.1:7766-19941 GCA_002430925.1 Flavobacteriales bacterium UBA5933 | reverse complement strand
CGAATTTTAATTCAAAATGCACAACAGGTTTTTTTATTATTAAAAAGTATATGAATCATCAGAACTATTTTTTTTCTTTGATTGATTATTGGATGTTTTTTCTATTTGATGTTCATGTAATTGTTGTGCTGCAGTAAATGATGTAACCATTGTATTTAGCATTTCCGATGCAGCGGTAGGAGAATTAGGTAATAAAACCAATTTACTTCCAGATTTTTCTCCAATGGATTGTAATGTGTCATAATGTTGTGTAACAACAATAAGCGCAGATGCTTCTTGAGATGTAATTCCTGCACCATTTAATACATCTACAGATTCTAATAATCCTCTTGCAATTTCTCTTCTTTGATCTGCAATACCTTGTCCTTGTAATCGTTTAGATTCAGCTTCAGCTCTAGCTTTTTCAACAATTAATATTCTTGCTGCATCTCCTTCGTATTGTGCTGCTAATTTTTCGCGTTCTGCTGCATTAATACGATTCATGGCATGTTTTACCTGTTCATCAGGATCAATATCAGTTACTAATGTTTTTATAATTTCATAACCATAAGAATTCATGGCTTCTTGTAACTCACCTTTTACAGCAATTGCGATGTCATCTTTTTTCTCAAAAACATCATCTAATCGAAGTTTAGGAACTTCGGCACGAACAACATCAAACACAAATGATGTAATTTGTGTGTAAGGATTATCTAATTTATAAAAAGCATCGTATACTTGAGTTTTTATTACTTGATATTGAACAGATATTTTTAATCTTACAAATACATCGTCTTTTGTTTTAGTTTCTACAACGACGTCAAGTTGTTGAATTTTTAATGACATTTTTCCTGCAATTTTATCAATAACAGGAATTTTGAATTGTAAGCCTGGATTTCTGATACTGTTGAATTTACCAAAACGTTCGATAATTACAGCAGTTTGTTGTTTTACAGTAAAAACGAAAAGGAATAAAATAATTATTCCGAAAAGAAGTAAAATTCCAAATGAGATTCCCATAAATAAGTTTTTTTTTATAATAGTTTTGCTTAAGATAATGATTTTTTATGACAAAATGATTATTTATTTGCAATAGTGATTGAAGTGGAAATCCTTTTTTGATTGGTTGTAAATTACAATATAAAAATACAACCAATCAAAAAAGATTGGGAACGTGAAAGCACGGTGCGAAGCAATTGCCCATAAAATAAAAAAGGAATGCTACATTATAACATCCCTAATTCAAATTTTGCTTCTTCGCTCATCATATCTCTTTCCCATGGAGGATCGAAAGTGATTTCTACGTAACATTTTGTTACATATTCTATTTCTTCTACGCGTTGTTCTACTTCTCTAGGTAAAGTTTCTGCTACTGGACAGTTTGGGGATGTAAGAGACATTGTTACTTTTACTTCACCATCAGCATTTACTTGTGCATCGTACACTAAACCTAATTCATATATATCAACTGGAATCTCTGGGTCGAAGACAGATTTAAATTTTTCTACTAATTTTTCGCCTATCGAATCTAATTGTTCTTCTGTTAATGCCATTTTACTAAATCTTATTCTTTACAAATGTACAAATACTTTATTTTAAGTGGACTTTTTCTAAATAACTATTTTTAATGAGTTAAAATTATCTATCTATAATTTATTTAAAAATCGCTTGACTAGCGTACTAGAGAAGCGATTTACAAACACGAAGAACTTTTCTATTAAAAAAGTTTTATTGTTAGATTATTTTAAGCCTGCCCAAGAAGCCCAAGTAGGAATACTTGCTCCACTACCCGCTCCAGTTACATTTTCAGCTAATAAATAACCCGATGTTAGATTGGAATCTTTTGTTACATTAACTATTTTTACGTTAGTTAATGGATTTGCTGTAAAATATGCTTGTGACTCGTTACCATTGAAATTGATACCTAAACCGCTACCTTCTATTGTACTTTTGAATCCTTCTATATATAAATTGTCAATTGTTGCTCTTGTACCACGTCTTAGCATAACACCAGCCTCGCTTGTAACTACACTACTGTTACGACCTATTAAGGATACATTTTTAAGTGTTGGATTTGAAATAGGTTCTAGATTAGGCGTTCCTGTATTGTTATCAGCTTCTATTCCTCTACTGTCTGATGAAAATGCAGTTGCTGTAGATTGATTTGCATACATATTGGTAACAGAACCAGTCCAGCCTTCTGTCCAATCAAAAGAATCATCTTGATTACCATAAGAAATTAAATTTTGAGCATTTACAGTTCCACCAAACCACTCGAATCCATCATCAGAACCTTGGTATGTAAGAATATTATTTACTGTTGTACCACTACCAACGGCATAAAAAGTCATTCCATTAAACTCAGCTTCATCATTAATTAAAGCTCCAGCATATTCAATTCTAATATATGTATAGGTTCCTGAATTATCTGAAGAATCTGTCCCTCCGTATGTTAACCCTGTAACTTCGGCTTGTACGTTTTTTCCTAAATTGGTAATTGAATTTCCACAAATTACTAAACCTCCCCAGTTACCAGCAGCAGGATTTGCTCTACTAGAAGTCATAACAATCGGTTTTGCAGCGGTTCCGTTAGCTTGTATTTTACCACCTTGTTTTACTGCTAAAAATGAAGTTTCTACAGCATCATCTTCTGCATAGCCTTCTAATCGTGTTCCTGCAGGAATAGTTAGTGTAACACCTTTATCTACATATACTCCACCTTTTATAGTATAAACGGTGTTTGCGTCTAAAGTTCTGTTAGCTGAAATTGTACCCGATAAAACTTCTTCTATAATTTCTTCAGTGTCACTATAGCTGTCGTCATCATTATTAGTACAACTAAATAAAAAATTAAACGATAAAATTGTTGCTAAACTTAAGATAATTTTTTTCATTGTGTTAGTTTTTATGTGTTAGTTTAAAAAATGTTGTATTTAGCGCCTATATTCATTGAAAGTCCTTTTTTGAAGTTTCTAGTGTCTATATTTCCTTCTTGGTTTTCTTGTATTCTTCTAACATTAGGATTAAGAATATTATCAACGGCAATTTTTACTTCCCAACGTTTTGCTATTTCTACACGAGATATAAAGTTTAGACTTACATAACCTTTTTCAACAATATTTCCTCTGTTAAATGACCCTAAAGAATAAATTCTATCATGAAAATAGTTTCCGATAATTGTGAATGATGGTTTAAAATTTCCTTTTAATAATTTATAAGATAAATCTGCATTTAATAGTAATGGAGAAGCACCTTGAAGTTTATCATTACCCTTATTAAAGTTTACACTAAGTGTATTTTTCGTGTCTTGTGCAACTTTTTCAGAATCTAAGTTTTGTTTGCTGTACATAACTGTAGCATTAAAACCAGCAGTAAATTCACTTTCTCCAGCAATTTTGAAAATATCTTTTCTTATTTCAAACTCAGCTCCCAAAACATAAGCATTTTGTCCAGCATTTACGAAGGTATTATCATTTAAAGCAGAGTTTAATAATACTTGAGATATAGGATTATTAATATATTTACCAAATGCACCAACTGAAATTAGCTGATCTCTAGATGGAAATAATTCCCATTTAATATCTAAATTGTAATTATCTGAAGATTTTAAGAAAGGGTTACCAACAGAATTTTCTCCAATTCCCTCGTATCTAAAAGGAGCTTTTTCTTTAAATTGAGGTAATGTATAAGTTTTAGAAGCAGATAATCTTAAATTTTGATTGTTAGTTAAACTATACTTTAAATTAAGTGCAGGTAAAAAATAGGTTTTATCTATTTTGGCATCTTTAAATTTTGCTCCTGCAATTTTATAATTTGTATCCCATTTTAATTCTTGTAAAACGTCGTCTACGCGTAAACCTAATGTATATGTAAATACATTATGAATGGTTTGTTCGTAATTAATATAACCTGAATTTACAGTTAAATCTCCATTATATTTAAAAGGTTTTAAACTAAATTGGCGTTGTGTACGAATAAAAAATGTTCCAGGAATATATTCTAAAGAAGCTTGATTACTTGCATTTAAGAATGAACTAATATTATCATTACTCACATAATTTTCCCCTGAAATTCTAAAATTGAATTGTGTAGCTCTAAAATCTCTTGATTTATTACGCCCATTATAACCAATAGTTAACTTTCCGTTGTAAGAATTGTTTTCATTTTTGAATAATTTATAGGACATTTCAGCTTTCGCAGCATATTCAATTTCTTCTATATATTGAAAATATCTATTGTTCAATGAAGTAGATCCTGTACTAAACAAATACTTATTATCATCTACTTTCACTAGATTATTTGTAATACGGTCTGGCATATCAGCTTTCATGTAATTATATGAAGCACCCCAATCAAAATCTAAACGTTCAGAAATTTTATGTTGACCAAGTAATTGACCAACCGCTAATAAATTTTGTTGTGTTAGCGTTTGACGAGTAAATTCTAAACGATTATTCTCTTGCGGTAATTTTGAATCGTATTCATTTACAGAACTACTAGATCCATTCACTATAATTCCATTAGCAAACAATTGATTTTTAGGATTTATTTTATAGTTAACATTCAACATTCCTGTTGTTTTTGTTGAATATTCGTATTTTTTTACCTTATTATAATCAACTTCAATATTTTCGTTTGTTGTTCCTACGATTCTTTGAAAACCATCTTCAAAACTATATTTATTACTAAAGCTTGCTGTTCCAAAAATATTTAGCTTCCCTTGTTCACCAATTCTAAAAGATTTTCCTCCAGTTAAACCATAATTTTGATTGATTGGAAATGCATTAGTTCTTGGATCCCAACCTGATTTAAATTGATAATTTTTAATTGAATTAGGAAGATTCTTTCTGTAAAAACCGTAATATTTAACGTTATCAGCTACTTTAAAAGAACGATCAACAGCTCTAAAACTAACTCCACTTCCAAAATCAATAGTAAGAAAACCTTTCCCTGAATAATCTTTTGAAGTTATATCAATATTTGCTCCAGCGATATCTCCATATTGATTGACATTATATACTTTATTTATACCTATGGATTGTATTATATCTGAGTCAAACAAGCTAAGAGAAATATTTTTATTTTCAGGTTCGTTTGATGGCAATGGTAAGCCATTTAACAATGTGCTATTGTATCGATCACCTAAACCTCTTACAAAAATATCTTGTCTTCCTTCAGATTTAGAAATTCCAGCAACTTGTTTTACAGCACTTTCAGCATTAGATAATCCTTTTCTTGATAATTCTTCGCTCCCAACATTTGTAATAATTGTTGTTGATTTCTTTTGCATATTTAGCAAATTAGCTTCAGAAGATTTATTTTTTGAAGTAGTTACAACAGCTGTAGATAAATCTATATTATTAATATCGATTGGATTTAGATATAAATTATAATTATTAGAATCTGTTAAACTCTGAGTAATTGTTTGATAACCATCTATTTTTAAATCAATTTCTACAGCATCATCTGGTATAGAAATTTCATAATGACCTTTATTATCTGTTTTGGCTTGTATATTCAGGTTTTCTATAATAAAAGCTTTCTCTTTTAAAGGTTGATTTGTTTTTTGATCAAATAAAGTTCCTTCTAGTTTTACATTTGTTTGTGCAAATAAAGCAGATGAACCTAATAATAGTAATAATGTTAAATTGCGTTTCATTCAATTTGTTAATTCGTGTTTGTAGTTCCAAAATTGCTTTATTTGAATGAGAATCATTTTTTAATAACGTAAACAATTTGTTACGTAATTGTTATTAAAAAAGTGTAATTTTAAATGAATGTTAAGAAATCTCTTTATTAAAATTTACCTAAGATTTAAGCTTAATTTTACATCAGCTAATTATTTATTAGTTATTACAAACAAATTATGAAGAACATTAAAATTTTATTAGTTGACGATGAGCCAGATATTCTAGAGTTTATTGGCTATAATTTAAAAAAGGAAGGTTTTGAAGTTGAAACAGCTCAAAATGGAGTTGAAGGATTAAAGCAAGCCAAACTTTTTAGACCAGATTTGATTTTGCTTGATGTTATGATGCCTCAAATGGATGGTATGGAAATGTGTACAGAATTAAGAAAATTAGATTCTTTTCAGAATACATTGGTAGTTTTCTTATCTGCTCGAATAGAGGATTTTTCTCAATTAGCAGGTTATGAAGCAGGGGCAAATGATTATATTTTAAAGCCGATAAAACCAAAAGTTTTAATTAGTAAATTAAATGCTTTATTAAAATTAAAGCAACCAGCAGATAATCTAAAGGATGATTATATTAAAATTAAGAATTTTGAAATCAATCGAGAAACTTATAAAGTGAATTTCCAGGGTGAAGATTATTCTTTACCACGTAAAGAATTTGAACTGATTGCACTTCTTGCTTCTAATCCTGAAAGAGTTTTTAAAAGAGAAGAAATTTTAGAAAAAGTTTGGGGAAATGAAGTTATCGTTGGAGGGCGTACAATTGATGTACACATGAGGAAATTAAGAGAGAAATTTGGTAACGAAAGATTTTCAACTATCAAAGGAATAGGATACAAAATAAACGACTAATAAGCTAAAATGGCTTCTACTTTTAGGGTTAAAAATATTTTTTTATACGCAATTTTTAGTACACTTTTTCTAGGAACAGGATTTGTATTTTTTTCATTTCTGTGGTTTGGAAATATTGATATCATCTTACAAGAAAAAGTTTTCTTTCTAAGTCTTGCTATATTTTTATTAATAGGATTGACTATTTTTTATTGGTTTTTTCTCAAAAATCAACGAAAAAAAGACTTTACAGAATTATCTAAAAATATTCCTCAATTTCAATCGAACCAAATCGATTTTGAGGAACTTTCTCAGCAAATATCAACAATCACAAAAGACCAATCTGAAGAAATAGTAATTCTTAATGAAAGAGAGAATTATCGCAGAGATTTCTTAGGTAATATTTCTCACGAACTTAAAACTCCTTTATTTTCTGTGCAAGGATATCTTCTTACATTGATAGAAGGAGGTTTGGATGATGAAAATATTCGAGATAAATATCTGAATAGAATTAATAAATCTGTCGATCGATTAATTTATTTAGTAAATGATTTGGATATGATTTCAGAATTAGAAAAAGGACGAATTAATATTGAATATTCTACATTTAATATTTTAGCTCTTGTACAAGATGTGATTGATTTATTAGAAATTAAAGCAGAGAAAAATGATATTAAACTTACTTTAAATCATCCTGTAAATCAACCAGTAAAAGTAAAAGGAGATATTCAGAAAATACAGCAAGTATTAATTAACCTCATAGTAAATGCAATAAATTATTCAGATTCAAATACAGAAATAAGTATTGAATTTGAAGAATTTGATAATAAAATTCAAATTGCAATAAAAGATAAAGGTGTTGGAATAAAGCAAGATGATTTAGATCGAATTTTTGAACGATTTTATCGTGTTGATAAATCTAGGAATAGAAATAACGGTGGTTCTGGATTAGGTTTAGCTATAGTAAAACATATTCTTGAAGCTCACAATGAAAAAATTTATGTAACAAGTAAAGTGGGTAAAGGTTCTGTATTTTCATTTTATTTACCAAAAGCTTAGAATTACTTTAGATTACTGGTAAATTTAAGTGTTACACCGTGTTTAAAGACTTTTAAAGTATCATTATTGGCTTCTTTCCAAATGTAATAAGGTGGTTTGATGTTTAGTAAATTACCTTTATCAGGAATAGAGTCGTTTTCTAACTCAGCAAATAAAATAGAATCATTTTTGACTAAAAATTTATTATCATATTTTATTAAATGATAATCTTTTCTCAAAAATATAGGTTCTTTTATACGTAAAGTAGAATCATTTTTATCAATGTCCCATCTAATCATTACTGGGTTAAATCCAGTTTCAAAGCTTACAAATGTACGTGTCGTATTTACAATATGTCTTACAGAAAATATTAAAATAGTAAAAAACACAAAAACACCAATATAATATAATATTAATCCTTTTTTCATAGTTATAATTCTAAGAGTTGGTTATTTCTCTCATACAAATATCTATATTCTAATTAAAAAGAAGTATAAAAAATGTAAATTTGTGAAAAATTTAATTTTAATATAATCATCAGTAATGCAATATAATCCGAATGAAATCGAACAAAAATGGCAACAAAAGTGGTTCGATAACAAAACGTTTAAAGCTGAAAATAAGTCAGATAAACCTAAATTTTATGTATTAGATATGTTTCCTTATCCTTCTGGAGCAGGATTGCATGTTGGTCATCCACTAGGATATATAGCTTCTGACATTTATTCTCGCTATAAACGATTAAAAGGATTTAATGTTTTACATCCGATGGGATATGATTCTTTTGGTCTTCCTGCAGAACAATATGCGATACAAACTGGTCAGCATCCAAGTGTAACAACAAAAGTAAACATTGAAGGAGGTGTTGATAAACAAGGAAATCAAATTGCTGGTTATGAAAATCAATTGAAAAAAATTGGATTAGGATATGATTGGGATAGAGAAATCCGTACATCAAATCCAGAATATTACAAATGGACACAATGGATTTTTAATGAATTATTTGATTCTTATTATGATAATGATTCAAATAAAGCAGAATCTATCAGTCAATTAATAGAGAAATTCCAAGCAGAAGGAAATGCAAACGTGAATGCTGTTGCTGATGAAGATGTTGAAATTTTTACAGCTGAGCAATGGAATGCTTTTTCAGAGAAGGAACAACAAGCTATTTTATTAAAATATCGTTTAACTTTCTTAGCTGAAGCAGAAGTAAACTGGTGTCCAGATCTTGGGACTGTTTTAGCGAATGATGAGGTGATTAACGGTTTATCAGAACGTGGTGGTTATCCTGTTGTTCGTAAAAAAATGACACAATGGATGATGCGTATTACAGCTTATGCAGATCGTTTAATTACTGGTTTGGATAAAGTTGATTGGTCTGATGCAATAAAAGAAGCACAACGTAACTGGATTGGTAAATCTCAAGGAGCAAGTATTTTCTTCGGAATTGAAGGGAATAGCGAAAAAATTGAAGTTTTTACAACTCGTCCTGATACTGTTTTTGGTGTTTCTTATGTGACTTTAGCTCCAGAACATCCTTTGGTTTTAGAGATTACAACGCCAGAACAAAAAGAAAAAGTAGCAGCGTATGTTGATTATACTTCAAAGCGATCTGAACGTGATCGTTTGGCTGATGCAAAAAATATAACAGGAGAATTTACAGGAGCTTATGCAATTCATCCATTCACAGGAAAACAAGTTCCTATTTGGATTGGTGATTATGTATTAGCATCTTATGGTACTGGAGCTGTAATGGCTGTTCCTGCTGGTGATGAACGTGATTTTGCTTTTGCAAATCATTTCAATTTACCAATCATTAATATTTTCAAAGACAAAGATATTTCAGAAAATGCGTTTACAGAAAAAGGAGGATTTGAGTTACAAGATTCTGATTTCTTAAACGGATTAGATTATAAAGAAGCTGTTAAAAAAATAATAGCAGCTTTAGAAGAAAAAGGATTTGGTAAAGGAAAAACAAACTTCCGTTTACGTGAAGCTGTTTTTTCTCGTCAACGTTATTGGGGAGAACCAGTTCCTGTTTATTTTAAAGATGGAATGCCTTATACTATTCCAACAGAAGCTTTACCAATCATTTTGCCTGAAGTGGATGAATATTTACCAACAAAAGAAGGTGAGCCACCTTTGGGACGTGCAACTGAATGGGCTTTTGATACAACAACAAATAAAGTAGTAGAAAATAGCTTAATTAATAACGAAACTATATTCCCGATAGAACTGAATACAATGCCAGGTTGGGCAGGTTCTTCTTGGTATTGGTTACGTTATATGGATGCAAAAAATGACAATGAATTTGTGTCTAAGGAAGCTGTAGATTATTGGCAAAATGTGGATTTATACATGGGAGGTTCTGAGCATGCAACAGGACATTTATTGTATTCTCGTTTTTGGCAAAAATTCTTGTTTGATAAAGGTTTAGTTCCTACAGACGAATATGCAAAAAAATTGATTAACCAAGGGATGATTTTGGGGATGAGTGCTTTTGCTTACCGTGTTAATGGAACAAATACATTTGTATCAAAAGGTTTAAAAGATCAACACGAAACAACTCCAATCCATGTAGATGTTAATATCTTAAAAGATGGAGGAGATGAATTAGATACTGATAAATTTAAGGCTTGGAGAGAAGATTATGCTAATGCTGAATTTATCTTAGAAGACGGAAAATACATCACAGGACGTGAGGTAGAAAAAATGTCTAAATCGAAATATAATGTTATTTCTCCTGATACAATTTGCGAAGAATACGGAGCAGATTCTTTGCGTTTATACGAAATGTTCTTAGGACCATTGGAACAAACAAAACCATGGAACACACAAGGTTTATCTGGTGTTTATTCTTTCTTGAAAAAATTCTGGAGATTATTCCATTCAGGAGAAAATGAAGTATTTTTAGTTTCTGAGGAAGAACCTACAAAAGAAGAAATGAAAGTGTTGCACCAAACGATTAAAAAGGTGGATGAAGATGTAAATAATTTCTCTTTTAATACTTCTGTTTCTACATTTATGATTGCTGTAAATGAATTAGGAAAATTAAAAACGAACAAGCGTTCAATTTTAGAGCCTTTAGCAATTATTATTTCTCCTTATGCACCACATATTGCGGAGGAATTATGGGAAAAATTAGGACATGAAACATCTGTTGCTAATGCTGATTTTCCTGTATTTGAAGATAAATGGTTAGTTGCAGATTCTAAAGAATATCCTGTTTCTTTTAATGGTAAGATGAAATTTTTATTAGAATTACCTTTATCATTATCAAAAGATGAAATACAAGAAATTGTAATGAAAGATGAACGTACAATAAAACAATTGGGAGATCGTACACCGAAGAATGTGATTATCGTTCCAGGAAAAATTATCAATATTGTAGGATAAATTTAGAATAAGTTTCGAAAAAAACTCAAGATTTATATCATTATAAAAACTCCAATATCTTTTTAGATATTGGAGTTTTCTTTTTTACAAGTATTTTGTTTCGCGTTAGGGATTGTAGTGGAAATCCTTTTTCCTTAGAAAAAGATTGCAACGGAAAGCCCGCCCGAAGGGAACGCTATAAAAATAGTTAATCTATTGATAAATTATCTCTTGTATTTTTTTGTACAGTAATGGCTCCAAATGTAGTTAAAAGAAATGCGAATGCATAAAATCCTTTTTCGCTTGGTAAAATAGTGGCATTCCATAAGCCAATAACTAATAAAGTAATGGAAGATACAGCTCCAAACCAGCATATTCCATAATAAATATTAGTTGTGGGGATTTTTTCTATTTTATCTCTTACTGTTTTTTGTAAAGAAACTACGGAGAAAATACCATATAAAAGGATAGTAAAAAAATATCCTTTTTCATTTAATTCCATTTCTGCTCGAGTTAATCCTACTATATATCCTACGAATCCAGCTCCTAAGGCAACCCAAGAAGCAATAATAAAAGCATTTGAAACTTTTTGTTGTTTCATAAATTTATAAAATTGGTTAGTCAACAAATATAAGTTTTTTTTGTTAAATAATTGTAATACAATACAATATGGGTTTAGGTTTATATTTTTATCTTTACTAAAAAATATAAGATGAATTATACACCAGTTTTGGAAACGGATAGATTGATTATTCGTCCAATCACCATTGATGACCTACAAGCGTATTATGAAATGGATTCTCAGCCAGAGGTTCATACATTTTTGAGAGCTGCTCCATTACAAAGTTTAGATGAAACAAAAGATGTGATAAATGCTTTGCTGGAACAATATGAAAAATTTGGCGTTGCAAGAGTTGCGGTTATTGAAAAGGAAACTAATCAGTTTATAGGTTGGACAGGCTTTAAATTTATTGAGGAAAAAGAGGCAATAGACAATAAATTTGATTATTTGGATTTTGGTTATCGATTCAGAAAAGAAGCTTGGGGGAAAGGTTATGCGACAGAAGCTGCAAAAGCTTGTATGGATTATTACAAAAATAATATGACGCATTTTAAATTGAATGCAATTACACATGTAGATAATTCAGCTTCTAGACATGTTTTAGAGAAAATAGGATTCGAAGTTACACATTCATTTCCTTTAGTTAATTGGGGTATCGAATGTTATTGGTACGAATTAAAATAGGGTAGAAA